>NZ_JADHVT010000040.1 GCF_016783915.1 Acidovorax sp. | reverse complement strand
GGCATCCACCGCCGTCATGCCGCCACCAATCACCACCACGCGGCGGCCCACGGGCAGGGTGGAGAGGTCGGTGCTCTGGCGCAGCTCGGCAATGAAATCCACGGCATTGCGCAGGCCGGTGACTGTGGGCTCAGCCACGCCCAGCGCGTTCACACCCTGCAGGCCCAAGCCCAGGAACACAGCGTCGTACCCGCCCAGCAGGCTGTCGAGCGTGATGTCACGGCCCAGTTGCTGGCCGGTGTGCACCTCGATGCCACCGATGGACAACAGCCACTCCACTTCCTTCTGCACAAAGTTGTGGGTGGTCTTGTAGCTGGCGAGGCCATATTCATTGAGGCCACCGAGCTTGGGGCGCGCCTCGAACAGCACCACGTCATGCCCGCGCACGGCCAGGCCATGCGCACAGGCCAGGCCCGCAGGCCCTGCGCCCACCACGGCGACGCGCTTGCCAGTGGCGGCTGCGCGCTGGAACAGCGGTGCACCGGGCTGGGCAAAGAAGGCATCGGTGGCGTAGCGCTGCAGTGAGCCGATCTCCACCGGCTTGTCTTCGTTGGTGTTGCGCACGCAGGCCTGCTCGCACAGCACCTCGGTGGGGCACACCCGAGCGCACATGCCGCCCAGCGGGTTCGCCTCCAGGATGGCGCGGGCCGCGCCCCGGTTGTTGTCCTGCGCAATGCGGTGGATGAACGAGGGAATGTCGATGCCCGTGGGGCAGGCGGTGGCGCAGGGCGCATCGTGGCAGTAGTAGCAGCGCTCGGCCTCGATCAGCGCCTGCGGGCGGGTAAGCGGCGGGTGCGCGTCACTGAAATTGGCAGCGTAGTCGGCCAGATTCAGGCGTGCGGCATGAATGCCGCAGGCACGGCTTGCGGGTGTGTCCATCAGGTTTCCTCCGAGAGGGTGAGGGTGGGGATCTGGGCGCCCATCGGGCGTGCATGCGCACGCCGCGCAGCGTTGGAGCGCCAGCCAGTGGCGCCAACCAATGCGGCACCAGCGTGAATGCTGGTGCCCGCAAACTTCGGAGGTTTCATCGTGGTCCTCGCTGTGGGGGGCAGGTGCCCGCTGCGTTGTTGCAGCAGTGCCCTGCGTTGTGGATCAATTTACCAACCCGTAAAAATTTACCAATTGGTAAAATCCCTACAGCAAACCGCGTGCCAGCCTCCAGCCAGCCAACGGCCAGTTTTCAGGCCCCAGCTTGTTCCACAATGGTGCAATGACTGCAGCCCGCCCGTCCCCTGCCAACCCGCCTCCCCGCCCCCGCAAGGCGGTCCGTCCACCCGCCAATGACGAGACCGCGCCCCGCGCCCCCACGGCTTCGCGCTTGCTCAAGGAGCAGGGCATCCTCACCGAGGCAGAGAACCAGTTTGCGCAATTCGGCTTTGAGGGGGCATCGCTGGAGAGCATTGCCGCCGCCATCGGCATCAGCCGCCACAACCTGCTGTACTACTTCCCGAGCAAGGAGGCGCTGTACCAGCGGGTGCTGGACGATGTGCTCACCCAGTGGCTGGCGGGCATGGAAGACCTGTCGCACAGCGACGATCCCCAGCAGGCGCTGCGGCGCTACATCCGCGCCAAGCTGCACTACTCGCGCACGCGCCCCCAGGGCGCCAAGGTGTTCACCAAAGAGGTGATTGCGGGCGCACCACGGTATGGCACGGCCATCACCGAACGCGTGGCACCGCTGCTCAAGACCGAGGTGCGCACCTTCGAGCGCTGGGCGCGCGAGGGCCGCATTGCCAAGGTCAACTTCACACACCTGATGTTCATCATCTGGTCGGTCACCCAGGCGTATGCTGAGCAGGAAGCCCAGTTCGCCCTGTTGCTGGGCAAGCCTGCGCTCACCGAGCGTGACTACGAAAAGGCCGAGGAGCTGATCGTGCGCATGGTGCTGAGCGCGCTGGCGACCGATGCAGTGGTGTAAGCGAGAACGGTACACCAGATGCTATATAAACAATAGCAACCAGCATAATCAATATATGCGCTTGGGGCCAATTCCTTCACTTTTCGGCGTCAAGCACCCAATGTTTTCAGCCTCCGGTACAGCGACCGCTCGCTGATGCCCAGCCGCCGCGCCAGCGCCACACGGCTGCCCTGGTGGGCAGCCACGGCATGGCGCAGGGCCTCGTCGTCAAGCGCGGGGCGGCGGCGTGGCAACCCCGCCAAAGCAGCCAAGCCAGGCGCCCCCCCCTGCGCCACCCCGCCCGCGAGCGGTGGCAGGCCACAGGCAAGCGCTTGCTGCACATGCTCCGCGTCGATGGTGTCGCCATCGCACAGCAAGGCGGTGCGCTCCAGCAGGTTGCGCAGCTCACGCACATTGCCTGGGTAGGGCTGTGCATCCAGCAAGGCCAGCGCAGCACCGGACAAGTGCAGCATGCGGGGTGGCGGTGACACGCGCTCCAGCAACGCGCGTGCCAGCAGGGCTGTGTCGCCCTGACGTTCGCGCAGCGGAGGCAGGTGGATGGGGAAGGTGCTCAACCGGTAGTACAGGTCTTCACGAAAGCGCCCTTCGGCCACCATGTGCTGCAGGTTGCGGTGTGTGGCAGACACCACGCGCAGGTCGGCGTGCCGCTGCTCGGTGCTGCCAACGCGGCGGTAGGTGCCGGTCTCCAGCAGGCGCAGCAGCTTGACCTGCAGCGGCAGGGGGATGTCCCCCACCTCGTCCAGAAACAGCGTGCCGCCGTCTGCGGCCTCCATCAGCCCCGGCCGGGCCTGGGTCGCACCGGTGAACGCCCCTTTTTCGTGCCCAAACAGCTCGGACTCGAACAGCGCTTCGGGCATGCTGGAGCAATCCACCGGCACCAACGCACGCCGCGCCCGCACGCTCCCCTGGTGCACGGCATGGGCCACCAGCTCCTTGCCCGTACCCGACTCACCCAGCAGCAACACCGCAGCGCGCGACGGCGCCACCCGCGCCACCAGGCCCAGCATCTTCTGGAACGCGGGCGAACGCCCGATGAGCCCTTGCGCCGCAGACACCGGCTGCGCCGCGACGGGCAGGGGCAGCATTTTTTCCACAAAGAAGCCGGGGGCGCCCTCCACCCCTGCCACCGGGGTCAGTTCGATCTGTACATATTCCTCACCCTGGGGCGTGTAGTGCACATGCAGCACCCTTTCGCGTTGCCCCGAGGCGCGCGCCTGCGCCATGGGGCAGGACTCGCCCGCCTGATCGCAGGGCACGCTGGCATGGTGGGACACGGCGTGGCAAGTGAGGCCCACCACGCAGCCTGCAACGCCGAACTGGCGGCGATAGGCGCCATTGGCTGCCAGGATGTGGTGGCGGTCGTCCAGCAAGATGTGCGGCTCGGTCAGCCCTTCCAGAAAAGACACCAGTTCGGAAGGCGGAGCGGGAAGACGGGACATGGCAAAACCTCGGTACATGCAAGTGCACCGACGGTGCACCCGTTTCGCCAGCGGACATTTGATCTATGCCATGTGGGCTGCAATGGATGGCAGTTGGCAGTCGGTTTGGCAGCCCCGATGGCAGTGAGTCTGGCACCCACCGGCCTGACAGCACAACGGTCCCGACCGTTCCACCCATGCAACCCATTGAATGCAAAGGCTTTTCATGCACGGCGCCCAGCGTGTCGTGCAGCTGGTGGGTGATGGCACGCCGTTTGCGGTAAGCGATTGCCGCCCGGCAACGTTGCGGACGGCAGCCCTCCCCCAGTCGGAAAAGCATTTTTCCTGCGATGGCGGGCCCCATTCCACCTCTCTGAAAGCGCCCCATGCCCCTCACTCCTGCCACCCCCAATGGTCGCCTGCAAGGCCCTGACGGCGACCGCGATGCAGAGCGCAGGCAGCTGGTGCTGCTGACGGCCGCCGCTGGCTGCGTGGCAGCTGCGGGGGTTGCCGTGCCCCTGGTGTCCAGCTTTGCCCCCAGCGAACGCGCGCGGGCCATGGGCGCCAGTGTGGAGGTGGACATCAGCGACCTGCCGCCCGGCGGCGTGAAGACGGTGGAATGGCGCGGCAAGCCCGTGTGGGTCATGCGGCGTACGCCCGAGATGCTGGCCGCCCTGCCGCAGCAAGACGCAGCACTGGCCGACCCCGCCTCGCGCAAGGACCAGCAACCCGAGTACGCCCGCAACCCGCAACGCTCCATCCGCCCGGAAGTGTTTGTCACGGTGGGGATCTGCACCCACCTGGGCTGCTCGCCCACGGCCGTGGCTGCTGGCACTGCCAACCCCAGCGTGGGTGACCAATGGCAAGGTGGTTTCTTCTGCCCTTGCCACGGCTCCACCTTCGACCTGGCGGGCCGCGTCTTCAAGAACAAGCCTGCGCCCACCAATCTGGAGGTGCCGCCACATCGCTATGTGTCCGACACCCAATTGCGCATCGGGGATGACGCAGCCTGAGCAGTGGCCAGCAGCCATGGGAAGAAGGCCGGTGACGCTGCCCTCAGCGGGTTACATGGACTGGTGTCACACCTGCTTTTGTTGCCACAGCACGTCCAGCACATGCTGGGTAGCGCGCTCCACAGCGCCCGCGCGGTGCGCAATGCCCAGGGGCCGCCACAGTCGGGGCTGCACAGGCAGCATGCGGATGCGCGGATCCAGCGGCGTGGCGGTTGATGCCTCGTGGGGCAGCAGCGTGGCCCCATACCCGGCCGCCACCAGGCTCTTGATGGCATCGTTGTAGTTGAGCTGGATGCGCGCCTTGGGGTGTTCGCCCGCCAGGGCCAGCCAATCGCTTGTCAGGCGCGACAGACTGGTGCCGTTGTCGTTCAGGATCAGCGGTTGACCGGACAGCCATTGCGGCGTGACCCGCCGGGGTGCTGTCCAGGCGGACGGCACGAACGCCATCACCGGGTCGCGCCGCCACGGCAGTACCGTCACCCCGCGCACCGAGGCCATCGGCAAGGCGACCAACCCCACATCCAGCGTACCCAGGGCCAGCCGCGACATCGTCTCTTGCGATGTAAGCACCACCACCTGCACATCAATGCCGGGGTGGTGCTGGCCCAGCACCTCTAGCGCCTGGGGCAGCAGGTGCGCAATGGCGCCGGTGGAGGCGCCCAACCGCACACGCCCCTCCAGCCCCTGCACCTGGCGCAGCACCAGGTCCATCGCCTCATCGGCATCGGCCAGCAGGCGCCGGGCCCGCTCCACCAGCACCTCCCCCGCGCCGGACGGCCGCACCTCGCCCCGCTTGCGCACCAGCAACGGCGCACCAATCAGCGCCTCCAGGTCCGCAATGTGCAGGCTGACCGTGGGCGGTGCCAGGTGCAGCGTGCGGGCAGCTTCCGCAAAGGACCCGAGGTCAGCGATGGTGACCAGGGTGCGCAGCCGGTCGAGATTGAGTTCGCGCATGACGTTCAGCAGAACTGATCTTGATGTTTGTGAAATTCAACTTTTCAAATTTTAGATCGGGGCTGAAGATTCCACATCCCACCCCCACCCCTGCCAGGAGTCCGCACCATGACCACCCGACCTCTCGTCTTCATTGATGGAGACCAAGGCACTACCGGCCTGCAAATCCACCAGCGCCTGCACGGCCGCACAGACCTGCGGTTGCTGACACTGCCCGAGGCCGACCGCAAGAACCCCACGCGCCGCGCCGAGGCCATCAACAGCTGCGACATCGCCATCCTGTGCCTGCCCGACGCCGCTGCGCGTGAAGCCGTCGCCGCCATCCACAACCCCGCCGTGCGCGTGATTGACGCCAGCTCGGCCCACCGCACGGCCCCGCAATGGGTCTATGGTTTTCCGGAGATGGATGCGGCGCAGGCCGCACGCATCGCCAAGGCGCAACGCGTCAGCAACCCCGGCTGCTACCCCACCGGCGCCGTGGCCCTGCTGCGGCCCCTGGTGCAGGCCGGCCTGCTGCCTGCCGACCACCCGCTCAACATCCACGCGGTGTCGGGATATTCCGGCGGTGGGCGTGCCCGGGTGCAAGCCCACGAAGGCCCCAAGGCAGCCCATGCGCCCGCCCTCCAGGTCTACGGGCTGCAGCTGGAGCACAAACACACGCCCGAGATCGCGCAACACGCCGGGCTGTCGCAGCGCCCGTTTTTCCTGCCCTCGTACGGCGCATTCCGCCAGGGCATCGTGCTGACCATCGGGCTGCATCTGCGGCAGCTCGCGCCGGGTACGCAAGGCGAACACCTGCACGCCTGCCTGCAGCAGCACTACGCCGACGCCGCCTTCGTCGAGGTGATGCCCATCGCCACCACCGAAGCAACCGAGCATCTGGACCCGCAAGCCCTGAACGGCACCAACCGGCTGCAGCTGGGTGTGTTCAGCAACGCCCGTCACGGTCAGATGTTGCTGACCGCCGTGTTTGACAATCTGGGCAAGGGGGCCTCGGGGGCAGCGGTGCAGAACCTGGATCTGATGCTGGATGGCACCACCTGAAAGCCGCGGAGACAAGAAACTTCCCCCACATGTTCTGGGGGGTGTCTTGAAATGGCCACAAATGCCCGTATCATTAGCACTCACCGCAGACGAGTGCTAACACTGTGCTCTCTGCTGGCAGTTTGGTGGCCCCGGATGGCCGGGGCTGATTGAGTCCCTCAGCTTTTTTTACTGAAAACAGGAGCATTGCAATGAACCTTCGCCCTCTGCACGATCGCGTGATCGTCAAGCGTATTGAAAGCGAAACCACGACCGCTTCCGGCATCGTGATCCCTGACAACGCCGCCGAAAAGCCCGATCAAGGTGAAGTGTTGGCCGTCGGCCCCGGCAAGCGCAACGACAAGGGCGAAGTGCTCGCCCTGAACGTGAAGGTCGGTGACCGCGTTCTGTTCGGCAAATACTCGGGCCAGACCGTCAAGGTCAACGGCGACGAGCTGCTGGTCATGAAGGAAGACGATCTGTTCGCAGTTGTCGAGAAGTAATTGCTACTGCGCGGCCCACATGCGTCGTTGGGCGGTGCTCGGAATCCTCACGTACAGCAAGTACGTTGCGGTTCCTGCGCTCCGTCCGCCTAGCTTGTGAACCGCTCGCTACGCAATTCTTTTCTCGACACAGTCATCTGTTTCACGAATTTTTAGATTTCTCTAGGAGCCAAAAATGGCAGCAAAAGACGTAGTTTTCGGCGGCGAAGCCCGCGCACGCATGGTTGAAGGCGTGAACATTCTGGCCAACGCGGTCAAGGTGACTCTGGGCCCTAAGGGTCGCAATGTGGTGCTGGAGCGCTCGTTCGGCGCCCCTACCGTGACCAAGGACGGTGTGTCCGTGGCCAAGGAAATCGAACTCAAGGACAAGCTGCAGAACATGGGCGCCCAGCTCGTGAAGGAAGTGGCCTCCAAGACCAGCGACAACGCTGGTGACGGCACCACCACCGCCACGGTGCTGGCACAAGCCATCGTGCGCGAAGGCTTCAAGTACGTGGCCGCTGGCATCAACCCGATGGACCTCAAGCGCGGTATCGACAAGGCTGTGACGGCCCTGGTTGCCGAGCTGAAGAAGGCTTCCAAGCCCACCACCACCTCCAAGGAAATCGCCCAAGTGGGTTCGATCTCCGCCAACTCCGACGAAACCATCGGCAAGCTGATCGCTGACGCCATGGACAAGGTTGGCAAGGAAGGCGTGATCACCGTGGAAGACGGCAAGTCGCTGGACAGCGAACTGGACGTCGTGGAAGGCATGCAGTTTGACCGCGGCTACCTGTCGCCCTACTTCATCAACAACCCCGAAAAGCAATCCGCGATTCTGGACAACCCCTTCGTGCTGCTGTTCGACAAGAAGATCAGCAACATCCGCGACCTGCTGCCCACGCTGGAGCAAGTGGCCAAGGCCGGCCGTCCGCTGCTGATCATTGCCGAAGAAGTCGAAGGCGAAGCCCTGGCTACGCTGGTGGTCAACACGATCCGCGGCATCCTGAAGGTTGTGGCTGTGAAGGCTCCTGGCTTCGGCGACCGCCGCAAGGCCATGCTGGAAGACATCGCCATCCTGACGGGCGGCAAGGTCATCGCTGAAGAAGTGGGCCTGACCCTCGAGAAGGTGACCCTGGCCGACCTGGGCCAGGCCAAGCGCATCGAAGTGGGCAAGGAAAACACCATCATCATCGACGGCGCCGGCGCTGCTGCTGACATCGAAGCCCGCGTGAAGCAAGTGCGCGTGCAGATCGAAGAAGCCACGTCCGACTACGACCGCGAAAAGCTGCAAGAGCGCGTGGCCAAGCTGGCCGGCGGTGTGGCCGTGATCAAGGTCGGCGCTGCCACCGAAGTCGAAATGAAGGAAAAGAAGGCCCGCGTGGAAGACGCACTGCACGCTACCCGTGCAGCGGTGGAAGAAGGCGTTGTGGCTGGCGGCGGCGTGGCGCTGCTGCGTGCCAAGCAAGCCGTGGGCGACTCGATCAAGGGCGACAACGCTGACCAAGACGCCGGTATCAAGCTGGTGCTGAAGGCGGTGGAAGCTCCCCTGCGCGAAATCGTGAACAACGCCGGTGGCGAAGCCTCCGTGGTGGTGAACGCAGTGCTGGCTGGCAAGGGCAACTTTGGCTTCAACGCTGCCAACGACACCTACGGCGACATGCTCGAACTGGGCATTCTGGACCCCACGAAGGTCACCCGCACGGCTCTGCAAAACGCGGCCTCCGTGGCATCGCTGCTGCTGACGACCGAAGCCATGGTTGCAGAAGCACCCAAGGAAGAAGCCGGTGCTGGCGGCGGCATGCCAGACATGGGCGGCATGGGTGGTATGGGCGGCATGGGCATGTAATTGCCAGGCCCCTGCGCAGCGGCCTGGTGCTGACTGCGCAGCCCATCACACAAAAGCCCGCAGGCCTTACGGTCTGCGGGCTTTTTCTTTTTCTACAGGGCCAACTCAAGACGCTGGCATGCCGTGGCTTTACTCCCCGCTGGGTTGCACCCACCAGTAAATCAGCACCAGGGTGCCGATACCGGTGAGCGACAGCAGTTGCCACCAGCCAGAACGGCCAATGTCATGCAAGCGTCGAGCCCCCACGGCCAGCGCAGGCAGCAGCAGGGCCAGGGCGGCAATGCCGTAAAGCACCTGACTGATCATGGTGGCAATCACCAGCACCCCGAACTGGAACAAAGCAAACCACCAGAACTCGGAACGTGGCGCACGGCCCGAAAACCCTGCGTACTGCGCAAAGCAGCTTTTGACAGCCGAAACAAAATCCATAGCGAACTCCCTCTCTTGAACAATCATTGCTTGGTCACGGGTTACCCCGCGTGGCCATGATAGGGGGGCGCTACGACAAGTCCAGCGGGCTTGGCGTGCACAGCAGCCTCGCTGTGCCGCCAATGCCACGCGACGAGGCGTCAATTGCTCTTATTTTTATAGCTATCAGTGCATATTGCACTAGCGCATCCAGCGGTTTTCGCTACCAATCCCGCTGCAGCGACCGCTCAAGCCGCTTTGCGCAGCGCCTGGGTGTCACGCGCCAGTTGCGTGATGCGCGCCCAGTCGCCCGCACGCACTGCATCGGTGGGCGTGAGCCAAGAGCCACCCACGCAGCGCACGTTGGGCAGCGCCAGGTAATTGGGGGCGGTGGCATTGGTGATGCCACCCGTGGGGCAAAAGCTCACCTGACCAAACGGGCTGGCCCAGGACTTGAGCAGCGGAATCCCCCCCACGGCCTCGGCCGGGAACAGCTTGAGGAACGAGAACCCATCGGCCAGCGCCGCCATGATCTCGCTCGACGTGGCCACGCCGGGCAGCAGCGGCAGGTTCAGGCCCTTGCAGGCGCTGCCCACGGCCGAGGTGTAGCCAGGGCTCACGGCAAACCGCGCGCCGGCTTCGCTCGCGCGGCGGGCGTCATCGGCGTTGAGCACGGTACCCACGCCCACCACGGCTTCGGGCAGGTGGCGCGCAATGGTTTCAATGGCGGGCAGGCCCGCAGCGGTGCGCAGCGTGACTTCCAGCACCTTCACACCCCCAGCCAGCAGTGCTTCCGCCAGGGGCAGCGCGTCTTCCACGCGGTCGATCACGATGACGGGGATGACAGGGCCGTGGCTGGCGATGTCGAGCGGGTTCATGGGGGCGGGTGTTGTGGTTACAGCCATGTACAGGCTCCTTGTTCGGCACCGCCTGCGTGGCGGCGAAAGTTGGTGAAGAGTTCGCGGCCGAAGCCGGTCGGTGCAGGGGCGTTGTAGGGTGCCAGGGCGCGTGCCGCCCACTCGGCGTCATCCACCAGCACATCGAGCGTGCCAGCCACCGCATCCACCCGCACGATGTCGCCATCGCGCACCTTGGCCAGCGGGCCCCCGGCCAGTGCCTCGGGCGTGACGTGGATGGCAGCGGGTACGCGGCCCGACGCGCCGCTCATGCGGCCATCGGTAACCAGCGCCACCTTGAAGCCCTGGTTCTGCAGCACCGCCAGCGGCGGCGTGAGCTTGTGCAGCTCAGGCATGCCATTGGCCTGCGGGCCCTGAAAGCGCACCACGGCCACCATGTCCTGGTTCACCTCGCCCGCACTGAAAGCGGCGAGCAAGGCCTCTTGCGAATCGAATACACGGGCCGGGGCCTGGACGACGTGGCGGTCTTCGGGCACGGCAGACACCTTGATCACCGCACGGCCCAGGCGACCTTGCAGAAGGCGCAGGCCGCCCGTGGGCGAGAAGGGCTCACTCACGGGGCGCAGCACCGAGGTGTCGCCCGACACGGCGGGCGCGCTCTTGCCGCCATCGGCAATACCGCCTGCGTTCACGCTCATCACATCGGGGTGCATGAAGCCCCCCGCCAGCAGCTCGCGCAGGATCCACGCCGGGCCGCCTGCCGCCTGGAACTGGTTCACATCGGCATCGCCATTGGGGTACACGCGGGCCAGCAGCGGCACCACGGACGAGAGTTCGTCAAAGTCCGTCCAGTCAATCAGAATGCCCGCGCTGCGCGCAATGGCGACCCAGTGGATCAGATGGTTGGTGGAGCCACCTGTGGCCAGCAGCGCCACCATGGCGTTGACGATGCAGCGCTCGTCCACCAGCTTGCCAATGGGTGTGAAGCGGCTGCCGCGCTTGCCGATGTCGAGCACCGTGCGCAGCGCCTGGCGGGTGAAGGCCTCGCGCGCTTCGGTGCCAGGCGCTTCAAACGCCGCGCCGGGCACATGCAGGCCCATGGCTTCGAGCAGCATCTGATTGCTGTTGGCCGTGCCGTAGAAGGTGCAGGTGCCAGGGCTGTGGTACGCGGCGGACTCGGCCTTGAGCAGCTCTTCGCGGCCCACCAGGCCTTGTGCGTACTGCTCGCGCACCTTGGATTTGTCTTTGTTCGACAGGCCCGTGCCCATGGGGCCTGCGGGCACAAACACGCAGGGCAGGTGGCCGTAGTGCAGCGCACCGATCAGCAGGCCCGGCACGATCTTGTCGCACACGCCCAGCAGCAGCGCACCATCGAACACATCGTGGGACAGCGCTACCGCCGTGGCCATGGCAATGGCATCGCGGGAGAACAGCGACAGCTCCATGCCGGGCGTACCCTGCGTCACGCCGTCGCACATCGCAGGCACACCGCCGGCCACTTGCACCGTCGCGCCGTGCTGGGCAGCTTCGTCGCGCAAAACGGCAGGGTAACTCTGGTAGGGCTGGTGGGCTGACAACATGTCGTTGTAGGCCGTGACCACGCCGATGTTGGGCGCCTTTTCGACGGTGACCTTGAACTTGTCCGAGCCCGGCAGCGCCGCATAGGCGTGGGCCAGGTTGGCGCAGCCCATGCGGTCTTGCGCGGGCTTGCGGGCGATCATGGCGTCAACGCCGGCAAGGTAAGCGCCGCGGGTGTCTGCGCTGCGCTGGACAATGCGCTCGGTCACGCGCGCTACAACTGGGTGCATGGAAGTCTCCATCGGTGGGTGGCTCGGCCCCAGGCCGGTGTGCCTGGCGCCTGTTATCTGAGGCCCTAAAATGTAACTCGATAACCACCTCGCTTCAACCCATGACCCTGCAAACTCTACCCGTGCCGCCGTCCGAACTGGGCGAATCCCCCTTCTGGCACCCCCAGGAGCAACAGCTCTACTGGTGCGACATCCAGGGCTTTGCGGTGCATGCGTGGAGCCCCAGCACCGGCCAGCATCGCCAATGGCCCATGCCCAGCGAGCCCGGCTGCTGCGCCCCTGCGGCGGGCGGCGGCTTGGTAATCGGGTTACGAAACGGTTTCTATCTTCTGGACACGGCGAAGGACAGCGCGGACCCCACCGCCCTCACCTGCCTGGCCCTGCTGCCACCTGAGCAGCACGACACCGCTGTGCTGCGCCTGAATGATGGCCGGTGCGACACCGCAGGCCGCTTCTGGGCGGGCTCGGTCATCACGCCCCGCACTGCGCCTGATGCCGCGTTGTGGTGCCTGCAGGCCGACCCGGCCAGCGCCACCGGCTACAGCGTGCGCCACATGGCGGGCGACAACTTCACCGCCAACGGCCTGGCCTTCAGCACCGACAACCGCACGATGTACTGGTCGAACACGCCCGAGCACCGCATTGACCGGTTTGACTTTGATGTGGGCACGGGCGCAATCACCAACCGCCGCCTCTGGGTGCAGTTTGACCGCAAGGTGGAAGGCCAGCCCTACGGCGGCAGGCCCGATGGCGCGGCGGTGGATGTAGAGGGGAACTACTGGGTGGCGATGTACGAAGGGGCGTGTGTGCTGCAGCTCTCGCCAGCGGGTGAAGTGCTGCAGCGCATTGCCGCGCCCGTGCAGTGCCCGACCATGGTGTGTTTTGGGGGGGAGGATTTGCGGACGTTGTACATCACGTCGGCAAGGGCCGGGAGGCCGGTGGAGGAGCAGGAGGCGAAGACTCCTGCGGGATCGCTGTTCAGCGTGCGCGCGAAGGCGCAGGGACTACCGGTGAATTTCTTCGCAGGCTGAGTGCGTGGTACGGGATTCTGCTCAGGGAGAGAGGTGCCGGGCTTCGGGTTTGGGCCCAAAGCGGATAGTCAACGCCTTGGTTACAGAGCAAAAATACGTCCGGCCATGGCCGCAAAGAACGCTGCAAGGTTAACGGTAAGTAAGGCGAATAGCGTCCGCCGAAATCTGAACCCTGACAAGGCGCACACGAGCAGTGTTGCACTAACGGAGAGGAGAAACGCACCACCGGTGTACGCGGCTACTCCGTGCAGAACGTTAACCTGTAAAGGGGCGCTACGCGATCCTCCCTCGGCAAGTTCTCCGGTTTGCAAGGCGATGACTCCTGCACTACCCGACATAGCGGCGAGCATAAGAAGGATCGCTTTCCCGCCTATCCGCTCAAATGCCGACGATGGCCTCTCAGGTTGTGACAGCCCGTCTGTGCCTTGGCTCATGTCGTTTCCTCTTCCAAGATCAATGGCCGCTTCTGGCCGATAGCCATCATTCTTACTCACACCCCTCCCAGCGCCCCCAACACGTCATAACACGCCCCCATGTTGTGATAGTCCACCTTCCCCGCATTGCACTTCTCGCGGGTGGTGTGGCGGTTGTCGCGGTGCAGGATGCGAAACCATGCGCCGTGTTCGTGGTCCACAAAATGCGCCCAGCAGTAGGTCCAGATGCGGCCGTACCACTGCCAGTAGCGTTCATCGCCCGTGCGCACAGCCAGCACGGCAGCGGCGGCCATGCTCTCGGCCTGCACCCAGTGGTATTTGCCGTCGTCGCAGATGCTGCCGTCGGGCTCCATGCCGTAGTACAGGCCGCCGTGTTCGGCATCCCAACCGCGCTCTACGGCGGCATCGAACAGGCGCTGTGCACATGGCAGGTGCCAGTCGGCGGGCAGCAAGGCATCGAGTTGCAGCAGCAGCTTGGCCCATTCGGTCTGGTGGCCGACTTGATAGCCCCAGGGGCGGAAGATGTTGCTGCGGTCGTGGCGGTTGTAGTCCCAGTCCACCGACCAGTCGGCATGGAAGTGCTCCCACACCCAACCTTCGGCTGCGGGCGCAAGGGCGCGTGTGGACAACGCGGCCTGCCGCTGGCAGATGCCTTGCGCCAGTTGTTCGGCACGCTCGATGTAGCGGCACTCTCCCGTGGTGCGAAAGGCCGAGATCAGGGCCTCGCAGGCGTGCATGTTGGCGTTCTGGCCCCGGTAGCTGGTGAGCTGCCAATCGGGGCTTGCTTCGTCGGCATACAGGCCTGCGGTGGGTTGCCAGAAGTGATGTTCGGCAGTGTCAAACGCCTGGGCCAGCCACTCGCGTGCCTCGGGCACTCCGGCCTCGTAAGCGCGGGCACAGGCCAGCATCACAAAGGCCATGCCGTAGCAGTGGAGTGCGGCGTCTTGTACGGTGGCACGGCCATCCTGCCAGTCGATCAGCCACGCATAGCCGCCCGTCGCGGGGTCGAGGAATGCGGAGCGCAAAAACTGCAGCGCGTGCTGCATGCCCGCCTGGTAGCGTGCCTCACCCGTGGTGCGGTAAAGCATGGCGTGCGTGACCACAAAACGGGTGGCGCTGACGAGATGGCGGGTGCGCGTGTTGTAGACCGTGCCGTCGTCCAGAAAGAAGTGGAACTGCCCGCCGCTCGGGTCGGTGGCCACGGGGGCATAGAACGCCATGGTGTCACGCAGATGCTGGCGCAAAAAGGCAGCGGACCGGAAGTCCGGCAGGGGCGGAATCGCCATGGGGTGTGTCTCCTGATGCATTGGCTGTCGGCCAGCAACCGTGCCGGTTTCTGCCGGTGGGGCGCCCGGTCTTCCGCCAGAGCTACCCCAAGGACTGTGCTGTGCCGTGAGGGTCAGGCACGGTTGCGCAGCAGGCCCAGCAGGCCAGCGGTGGAGCCATCGAGCCCCGCCACATCACCGCTCTCCAGCCGGGCCTCCAGGTCCTTGGCCAGCACCTTGCCCAGTTCCACGCCCCACTGGTCAAAGCTGTTGATGCCCCACAGGCTGCCACTCACAAAAACGCGGTGCTCCTGCAGTGCAATCAGCGCGCCCAGCGATGTGGGGGTGAGTGATTCGAGCAGCATCAGCGTGCTGGGGCGGTTGCCCGGGAAGTGTCGGTGGCCGTCGTCGCTGGCCTTGCCCACCATCAGCGCCTGCGTTTGCGCCAGCGCGTTGGCCAGCAGCTTTTGCTGGTGGCCGGGCAGCGGGTGCGAGGCCTTGCGCACGGCCACGATCTCCAGTGGTAACACGTCGGCGCCCTGGTGCAGCATCTGGAAGAACGCATGCTGGCCGTTGGTGCCGGGCTCGCCCCACAGCACGGGAGAGGTCACGCAGGCGAGCGTGCTGCCGTCTTGCGCCACACGTTTGCCGTTGCTCTCCATCTCCAACTGCTGCAAGTAGGCCGAGTAGCGCCCCAGCCCTGCGTGGTAGGGCGCGATGCAGCGGCTGGTAAAGCCGTGGAAGTTGCGGTACCAGACATCCAACAGGCCCAGGCGCACAGGCAGGTTCTGCGCGAGTGGCGCGGTGCGGAAGTGTTCGTCCATGGCATGCGCGCCAGCGAGGAATTCACGGAAGCCCTGCGCACCAATCGCGATGGCGATCGGCAGGCCAATCGCCGACCAGAGCGAGTAGCGGCCGCCCACCCAGTCCCAAAAGCCGAAGGTGGTGGTGATGCCAAGCGCACCTGCAGCTTCGATGTTGGTGGTCAGCGCAGCAAAGTGGCGTGCCACATCGCGCCCGCCCTGGGCGGCAAACCACGCCAGGGCCGAGCGCGCGTTGGTCATGGTCTCAGCCGTGGTGAAGGTTTTGGACGCCACCAGGAACAGCGTGCTCTCGGGCCGCAGACCCTTGAGCACGTGGTACAGCTCGTACCCGTCCACGTTCGAGACAAAGTGAAAGCGCTTGCCGGGGATGCGGAACTCTTCCAGCGCACGCACGGCCATGTGCGGCCCCAGGTCCGACCCGCCGATGCCAATGTTCACCACGTCAGTGATGTCGGCATCGCTGCGCACCTGCTCGGCGTAATGCAGCATGGCATCGAGCGTGTGGTGCACGTCGGCCAGGCGTTGCGCGGTCTCGGGCGCATCACCGGGCAAAGACACGCCCGCAGGGCGGCGCAGCAGCGTGTGCAGCACGGCGCGGTTTTCGGTGGTGTTGATGGCGTCGCCTGCAAACATCGCATCGCGGTGTTGCACCAGGCCGCAGTCGCGGGCCAGGTCCAGCAGCAGAGCTTCGGTGTCGCGGTCCCACAGGTTCTTGGACAGGTCGGCAAATACATGCGGGGCCGACTGGCTGAAGGCTGCAAACCGCTGGGCGTCCTGCGCAAAAGCCTGGCGCATGTCCAGGTGCTGGCCGTGGGAGGCGTAGTGGGCTGCCAACTGAGGCCACAGCGCAGACTGGTCGCAACGGAGAGGCATGGTCATCAAACGGGTAAGGTGAAAAGCGCCGAGATAGTAACTTGATTACAAGACGAAGTGGCCTATTAACAGGTTCTTTTGGGTTACAAGCGGTAGAAACAAGGCACTCTCCTTTGGAAAATCATGTAACGTGATTACAATCCCACGCAACAAAACGAACCACCCCATCACGGAGACACCATGAGTTTTGACCTCGTCCTGTTCGGCGGCACCGGCGACCTCGCCTGGCGCAAGCTCATGCCCGCATTGTTTCAGGCCTTTCGGCATGGCACGCTGCCTGAGGGGGGACGCATCATCGCGGTGGCACGCGACGACCTGAGCGACGAACAATACCGCAGCCTGATCCAGTCGCGGTTCGACAGCGTGGAGCTGGCCAAGCGCCCTAGTCCGGACGAGTTTGCACGCTTTGCCGCGCTGCTGCACTACCTGCGCATGGACCTGTCCCAAACCCAGGACTACGAGCGCCTGGCCGATACCCTGAAGGCGCGCGGCGCCGACTCGGTGGTGATGTATGTGGCCACAGCTCCCAGCCTGTTCACCAACGTGTGCGAGCAGATCGCCGCCGTGGGCCTGAACGGCCCCACCACCCGCGTGGTGCTGGAAAAACCTCTGGGCCACGACCTGCAGTCCAACCAGGCCATCAACGACACGCTGCGCCGCGTGCTGAAGGAAGAGCAGGTCTTTCGCATCGACCACTACCTGGGCAAGCCCTCGGTGCAGAACCTGTTTGCGCTGCGTTTTGGCAACGCACTGTTTGAGCCCCTGTGGCGGCGCGAGAACATTGCCAACATCCAGATCACGATTGCCGAGGAGCTGGGTGTGGAGTCGCGCGGCGCGTTCTACGACCAGACCGGCGCACTGCGCGACATGGTGCAGAACCACGCCCTGCAGCTGCTGTGCGCGATCGGCATGGAGCCCCCCATCAACTCCAGCGCCAACGCCATCCGCGACGAAAAGCTCAAGGTGCTGCAGTCGCTCAAGCCCTGGACGCTGGAGACCATCGGCCAGCACGTGATCCGTGGGCAGTACGCGGCCGGCAACCACCAGGGCCAGCCCGTGCCCGGCTACGCGCAAGAGAAAGGCGTGGCCGCCAGCAGCACCACCGAAACCTTTGTGGCACTGCGCACCGAGATCAGCAACTGGCGCTGGGCGGGTGTGCCGTTTTACATCCGCACCGGCAAGCGGCTGGCGGGGCGCGATGCGCACATCGTCATCAACTTCCGCCCGGTGCCACACCCCATCTTCAAGACCCCTGCGGGCGCCGCCAACCGCCTGGTGATCAACCTGCAGCCCAAGGACGGGCTGGAGCTGCACCTGATGGCCCAGGGCGCTGCGCAGCACCAGACCGAACCAGCCCTGTCGCAGGTGCACCTGAACCTGGACTTTGACCAGCGCTTTGGCACCGAGCGTGTGGGCGCATACGAGCGCCTGCTGCTCGATGTGATCGCTGGCCGCCTGAACCTGTTTGTGCGCAGCGACGAGCAGGAAGAAGCCTGGCGCTGGGTGGAACCCATCCTGCAATACTGGAAAAACGACCCTGCAGGCCCCCGCCCCTACCCCGCTGGCAGCTGGGGCCCGCGTGCCGCGAGCGCGATGATTGCGCGCGACGGGTACTGCTGGAGCGAGGAGATGTGAGGCCGGCGGCCGCCTCGTCTTGGCTTCTCTTTTCACCGTCACCACCCGCCAATCCGGCGGGATCCACCCTGCGCCCGAGGCACCGGGGCACCGGGGCCTGTTGATACCCCTCGCAGGCCCCCCCGTAGACAGGCGCTTGGCGCGCACTACGCACCCGCCAGCTGCGCCCGGGCTTCGCGCCTGAAATCAGTGGGGCGTTGGCCGGTGCGCTTCTTGAAGAAGCGTCCGAAGTAGGCCTCATCCTCAAAGCCCAGTTCGGCCGCAATCTGCTTGACCGAGAGGGATGAATACACCAGCTCCCGCTGGGCCTCATGCACCACGCGGGCGTTGACCACCTCCTGGGCGGAGACTCCCAGCACCTCGCGGCACAGCCGCGAGAGCTGCCCCACAGAGATCCCGAGCGCATCCGCGTACGCGTGCACCGGTGTGTGCTGGCGCACGTTCGTGTCCAACAGGGCGCGAAACCGCTCTATCTGCACCGCCTTGCGCGAAGGCACCGCCTCGGGCAGCGCTGCCGAAGTCTGCGCTAGGCGGGCAATCTGCACGAACAGCGCCACCAGCAGGGGCATGCCTGCAGCGCGCACGCCGCCGTCCACATGGGCCTCCTGCCCGATCACCTCGAACAGGGGCTGCAGCGCCTGGGCATGGCGCCCCGCCGGATCCACCGGGAGCACCAGGGGGCGGCGGATGTGCTCCAGCAACTCCGGTGCCGCCAGCGCGGCCAGTGACTCCAGGGGCTTTTGCGCAGCCGTGATCACCGGGCCGTCCGTGCCCGGGTGAAAGCTGAACCCATGCACGGTGCGCGCAGGCACCACCACCAGGCACGGAGGATGCAGCGGCCAGCGTTTGCCATCCATCAGCGCGCTACCGCCTTCACCGCCTGCCGTCAGGTACAGCACCTGAATCAGCCCTTCGTGAAAGTGCAGGTCAATCTCCCAGCCAAACAGGCTGGAGCGCTCCGGCACCCGCTCCAGATGCACGAGATCAGCCCAGGCAGGCGCGGCGTCCTGCGTGCCGTAGAGCGCGAACTGGCGCACGGTGCCGGGTTCGGTTCTCATGGTTTCTACCCATCCTTTATTGCCATCGATGCACGAATTGTCCTGCTCATGGCCCGGTTTGTCGATTGAGAAAGCAGGCATGTTGCGGGATGCTTCACCCCATCACAACAAGGAGACAGCAGCCCATGAACCACAGCGACAACCGCATCGCCCCCGATGACTTTTCTCCTGCGCAATGCGCTGACTGGCTGGGCCTGAATGGGCGCGTCTGCGTGGTCACCGGCGCGGGCAGCGGCATCGGAGCGGCTATTGCAGAGTCATTGGCAGCGGTGGGAGCACGGGTAGCCCTGGTGGACCGCGACGGCGATGCGGCCCGGCAGATGGCCACGCGACTGGGCACACAGGGAGGCCATGCACTCGCCGTGGCCTGCGACATCACCGACGAAAATGCCGTGTCCGCCGCAGCCACACAAGTGCGCGAAAGCCTGGGGCCCGCCGCCGTGCTGATCAACAATGCGGGCCTGCTTCGTCCAGGCAGCCTCGACAGCGTATCGCTGGCCGACTGGAATGCCGTGCTGGCCGTCAACCTCACGGGTTACCTGTTGTGCTCGCGGGCCTTTGGGCAGGACATGCTGCATGCGGGCCGGGGTTCACTGGTGCATGTGGCCTCGGTATCGGCCCTGCACCCGCAGACCGCCAGCGGCGCCTACAGCGCCAGCAAGGCGGGGGTGCTTCTGCTGTCGCGCCAGTTGGCAGCCGAGTGGGGCCCCCGGGGCGTGCGCAGCAACGCCATCTGCCCTGGAATGATCCGCACCGCGCTGTCTGCCCGCTTCTATGAGGAGCCAGGCTTCGAGGCGCGGCGCGCAGCAGCCACGGCCAGCCGCCGCGTCGGCGAGCCCCGGGATATCGCCGAACCCGCGCTGTTCCTCGCCAGCGACCGATCTGCCTACATGAACGGCGCAGAGCTGCTGGTCGATGGCGGCCTGGGCTGCATGTTGATGGACATGGTGCCGCGCCCGGGCTTCAACCGCACACCGGCCCCAGCCACCTGACGCGCACCGCCCCGCACGGCGCCCCCTCACCAGAACCCACGCACCAAGCCCCACTGGTGCAGGCCGCCGCATGGGCAATGCCCAGCGCCCCCTGCACATACGCCCCCCTCAACAAGGAGACTGCAACATGAACCCTGCCAACCCTTCCTCCAGCCAGGAACTGACATGCGACCTGCTGGTCGTGGGCTCCGGCGCCGGCGGCCTGTCCACCGCCATCGCGGCCAGGAAACACGGACTGGATGTCATCGTGATCGAAAAGGCAACCTGCTTCGGAGGCACCACTGCCTTCTCAGGCGGGGTGCTCTGGATCCCCGGCAACACCCAATGTGCTGCACCAGACACCCGCGAGGCCATGCGCACCTACATGAAGGACCAGACGGGGCCGTTCTACCAAGCCGACGCTGTCGACGCCTTCCTGGACCATGCGCCCGAAATGGTGGCCTGGTTCGAGCGCGAGACTGCCGTGCGCTTCGTGCCCACGCTCTACCCCGACTACCACCCCGACGCACCAGGGGGCGCTGCCATTGGCCGCTCGATCCTGGCCGCGCCTTATGACGCGAGCCAGCTGGGGCCAGAGCTGGCACGGCTGCGCCCGCCGCTGTCCACGATCACCTTCGTGGGCATGATGTTCAACTCGTCGAACGCCGACCTCAAGCATTTCTTCCGCGCCACCAAATCGGTGGTATCGGCTGCCTATGTGGCACGGCGCCTGGGGGGCCACCTGCTGGACCTGCTGCGCTACCGCCGGGGCGTGCAAGTGACCAGTGGCAACGCCCTGGCTGCGCGCCTGGCCAAGACCTGTTTCGACCTGGGCATTCCGATCCACACGGAGGCCGAAGCGCGCGAACTGCTGCAAGCTGACGACCGCGTGACCGGCGCACGCGTGCACACGCCCCGGGGCGAACGACGCATCCGCACCCGCCGGGGCGTGGTGCTGGCCTGCGGCGGCTACCCCCACGATGTGGCCCGCATCACCCAGCGCTACCCGCACCTGGCGAGCGGTGGCGAGCACCTCTCGCCTGTGCCCGCAGAGAACACCGGCGATGGCCTGCGCCTGGGTGCGCAGGTCGGTGGGCAAGTGGATGAGCGCTTTGACGGCGTGGGCGCAGCCGCCTGGATGCCGGTGTCGCGCGTGCCCCTGAGCCAAGGCCGCACGGGGGTGTTTCCGCACCTGCTGGACCGCTACAAGCCCGGCATCATCGGGGTGCTGCGCAACGGGCGGCGTTTCACCAACGAGTCCCATTCGTACCACGACGTGGGCGCTGCCATGATCGAGGCCTGCCGCGACCAGGGCGAAACCGCCATGTGGCTGCTGTGCGACCAGGCCACGCTGTCCAAATACGGCCTGGGCTATGCCAAGCCCGCGCCCATGCCCGTGGGCGGCCTGATTCGCAAGGGCTATCTCTTCAAGGGCCGCACGCTGGCCGACCTGGCCCAGGCCGCTGGCATCGACCCCGAGGGGCTGGAAGCCACCGTGCGCGAGTACAACGCTGGCGCGCGCACCGGCGAGGACCGCCAGTTCGGGCGCGGCACCACGGCCTTCAACCGCTACCTGGCCGACCCCGACCAGCAGCCCAACCCCTGCGTGGCCCCTATTGGTGCCGGCCCTTATTACGCCGTCAAGGTCGTCATGGGCGACCTGGGCACCTTCGAGGGCCTGCGCACCACCACCGAAGGCCAGGTGCTGCGTGCCGACGGGCAGGCCGTACCCGGGCTGTACGCCGTGGGCAACGACCGCACCAGCATCATGGGCGGCAACTACCCTGGTGCCGGCATCACGCTGGGGCCGGCCATGACCTTTGGCTGGATCACCGGCCGCCACGTAGCGGGCGCATGGCCGCCAGGCCAGCGCACAGCGCCCACCCGCAAGGAGGCCTGCCATGCCGCATGAGCCCTTGGCCAAGACCCTGGTGGACCACCGCATCTACACCATCCGCCTGCGCAAGATGGGCGAGTTCCTGGAGGTGTTCAACCGCATGGCCATGCCCGTGCTGATGGACACGCTGGCACACCCCGTGGGGTTTTACGTCAGCCAGGTCGGCCCCTTGAACCAGTTCGTGCACCTGTGGGCCTACGAAGACCTGGCCGACTACGAGCGCCGCTGCCAGGCCCGCGACAGCCACCCAGCGTTTCCCGCCTACCTGGCAGCGTCCGAGCACCTGATCGTGGCGCAGGAAACGCGCCTTGTCCGCGCAACGCCCATGCCGGGCTGGAGGACGCACCAGCCCTGAAGCAACACCCGCCCTGCCCCATTGCGCCCACCAGCCACCACAGACAACATCAACGGAGACAAACCATGCATATCCCATCCCTTCGCACCTTCATCACCCGTCGCAACCTGCTGCTGCGCGCCAGCGCCGCAGCCTGCCTGGCCGCCACCACGGGCGCCAGCCTGGCCCAGCCCCCAGCGTGGCCGAGCAAGCCCATCCGGCTGGTCGTGGGCTTTCCGGCTGGCGGTACCACCGACGTGATGGCCCGCGTCGCAGGCGCGGCACTGAGCAAGTCGCTCGGCCAGCCCGTCGTGGTGGACAACAAGCCGGGGGCCAGCGGCAACCTGGGCGTGATGGAAACCAGCAAGGCCGCACCCGATGGCCACACGCTGATGGTGGCCCCCATCTCGGTGCAGACGGCCAACCCCTTCCTGTTCAAGCCTGCACTGAACCCCGAGCGCGACCTGCGCCCCGTAGCCAGCCTGGGCTACGCCCAGCTCTACCTCGTGGCCAAGAAGGGGCTGCCTGTGCAAAGCGCCAACGACCTGGTGGCCATGGCCAAGGCGGCGCCTGGCAAGCTCAGCTATGCCTCCGGGGGGGCTGGCACCCAGATGCATCTGGTGGGCGAACTCTTCAAGCAGCAGGCGGGATTTGACGCCGTGCATGTGCCCTACCGGGGCGCGGCACCGGCGCTGCAGGACATCCTGGCCGGGCAGGTGGACTACTACTTCGACCCGGCCACCGGCTTTCAGCACATCCGCGAAGGCCGTGCAAGGCTGCTGGCCGTGACGGGCACCAAGCGCTCGACCTTCTTCCCGGAAGCCCCCACCCTGACCGAGCTGGGCATCAAGGGCGTGGAGCTGGGCAACTGGTTTGGCGTGTTTGCGCCCGCAGGCACGCCCAGCGACATCGTGAACCGACTGGCCAGCGAGATCGCCAAGGCGGTCGCCCTGCCGGAGGTGAAAAGCCGCTTTGCCGACCTGGGGGCCGAACCCATCGTGCAGGACGCCACCACCTTCCAGCAGACCATCGGGGCAGAAACGCAGCTCCTGTCAGCGCTCATCAAGGAACGCCGCATCGCCGTGGACTGAGCGCAGGACAACGAAGGAGAACCTGTGCCGGTCAGGCCGGCCCGACCAGCTCGATCGGCAACCCGTCCGGGTCGGCAAAAAAGGTGAACAGCGCCCCGGTGAACGGGTCCGTGCGCACCGGCTCCACGACCACGCCATGTGCCGCCAGGGCAGCGACACTGGCCGCCATGTCGGCCACGCGCAGGGCCAAGTGGCGCAGGCCACAGGCCTCGGGGTAGGACGGGCGCGCAGGCGGTTCGGGAAAGGAAAACAGCTCCACCTGCGTGCCATCATGCAGTTGCAGGTCGAGCTTGTACGACTGCCGCTCGGCGCGGTAGTGCTCGTGCACCACCTGCAGGCCCAGCACCTCGGTGTAGAAGCGGCGGGAGCGGGCGTAATCGCTGGCGATGATGGCCACATGGTGCACACCGGTGGGCCGGAGCATGGGCGGTGGTGCGCTGTTGCTGCTCATGCGTCCGAGCCCGCAATGTCCAGCGCACGCGATGCGCCAAACAGCGCGGGCGTGGCGCTGGGGTCGATGACCCAGCAGGGAATCGTCGCCAGGTAGGACTGGAAGCGCCCTTTGGATTCAAACCGTGCGCGGAACGGGGACTGGTCAAACCACATGCCCAGGCGCGGCACCATGCCGCCGCCGATGAACACGCCGCCGCGCGCACCCAGCGTGAGCGCCAGGTTGCCCGCCACGCTGCCCAGAAAGCCGCAGAACAGCTCCAGCGCCTCCAGCGCCAGCGGGTCGTTGGCCTGCAGCGCCAGCTCGGTCACCTGCGCGGCGGAGCTGACTTCCTTGCCACCGCGCTGGGCCAGCCGGCGCAGCGCGTGGTACAGGTCCACCAGCCCGGCGCCACACACGGCGCGCTCGGCCGACACGTGGCCGTAGCGCTCTTGCAGGATGCCCAGCACATCGAACTCGCGCTGGGTCTGCGCGGCCAGCGTGACATGGCCGCCCTCGCCGGACAGCGGCACCCCCAGGCTGGAGCCGGGCGGAAACACCAGGCCCGACACGCCCAGGCCCGTGCCCGGGCCCAGCAGCGCAATCGCAGCGCCCGGCACGGCCACGCCGCCACCCACGGGGCGCAGCTGCTCGGGCGTGAGCAGGGGCAGCGCCAGCGCGAGTGCGGTGAAGTCGTTGATGACCACCAGCCGCTCAAAACCAAACGCCTCGCGCACGGCGCGCTGCGAAAAGCTCCAGCTGTGGTTGGTCATGCGGATGGCGTCCCCCGTGACCGGGTTGGCGATGCCAAACGCAGCTTCGCGCGGGGTGGCGATGTTCACTTCGGCCAGGTAGGTCGCCAGGGCTGCGTCCACCGTGGGGAACTGTGCGCAGGGCAGCACACGGGTGTCGAGCAAGGGACCATCGGGCTGGTCTTGCCAGGCCAGGCGAATGTTGGTGCCGCCAATGTCGGCCAGCAGGCGCAGGGGTGTCATGCGGTGTTTTTAAGCAAAAACAGCTGCTAGCGCCAGTAGAACATGCGCTAGCAGCTATTGTTTCAATAGCAATCAGATTCAACAATCCGGCGGCGGTTGCGCCGCGCAGGTCACGCCAGCCGATTCTCGCTGCTGGCGTCAAACCAGTGGGCGTTGGCTGGCTCTACCGCCAGGCCCACGGCGTCGCCGGGCTGCACGCGGGTCTGGGCATCGGTGCGCAGTGTGACGGTGCCAGCGGCGGTGTCCACCATCACATAGGTGTCGGGGCCCGTGGGCTCCACCACGCTGACCCGGCCGCGCCACGGGGCCGTCTCCTGCATCACCAGGTGCTCGGGGCGCACGCCCAGCAGCACCTCGTTGGCACTGGCGGGGGCGGCCAGGTTCAACGCTGCGCCCTGGATGCCAAACTGCCCGCCGGTGGCGGCACCGCGCAGCAGGTTCATGGTGGGCGAGCCGATGAAGGTGGCCACATAGGTGTTGGCCGGTCGGTTGTAGATGTCGTCCGGCGTTCCCAGCTGCTGCACCACACCGCCCTTCATCACCGCGATGCGCGAGCCCAGCGTCATGGCCTCGACCTGGTCATGCGTGACGTACACGCTGGTGATGCCGCTGGCCTGGTGCAGGCGCTTGATCTCGGCGCGCATCTCCACGCGCAGCTTGGCATCCAGGTTGGACAGCGGCTCGTCGAACAAGAAGAGCTGCGGCTGGCGCGCCAGCGCCCGCCCCATGGCCACACGCTGGCGCTGGCCGCCCGAGAGCTGGCTGGGCCGGCGGTCCAGCAGGTGGCTGATCTGCAGCATGGCGGCCACTTCGTCGATGCGCTTTTGGCGCTCGGCCTTGGGCATCTTGCGCATCTCCAGCGCAAAGCCGATGTTGTCGGCCACGCTCAAGGTGGGGTACAGCGCATAGCTCTGGAACACCATGGCGATGTCGCGGTCGCGCGGGGGCATGCCCACCACGTTCTTGCCGCCAATGCGGATCTCGCCCTCGGTGGGTTCATCCAGCCCCGCAATGATGTTGAGCAGCGTGGACTTGCCGCAGCCCGAGGGGCCGACCAGTATGAGGAACTCGCCGGGCGCGACGTGGATGTCCACCTTGCGCAGCACCTCCACGCTCTTGTCGCCCTTGCCAAAGCGCTTGTTGATGCCTGCAATGTCGAGTGATGACGCCATGATCTTTCCTTAACCTCTTAACCTTTGACGGCGCCAGCGGTGAGGCCGCGCACAAAAAACTTACCCGCCAGCACATAGATCACCATCGTGGGCAGGCCCGCGATGATGGCGGCCGCCATGTCCACGTTGTAGGCCTTCACACTGCTGCTGGTGTTGGCCAGGTTGTTCAGGCCCACGGTGATGGGCTTGGACTCGGTGCCCGAGAACACCACGCCGAACAGAAAGTCGTTCCAGATGTTGGTGAACTGCCAGATCAGCGTGACCATCACGATGGGCGTGGACAGCGGCAGCACGATGCGCCAGAAGATCTGCCAGAAGCTCGCGCCATCCATGCGTGCCGCGTTCACCAACTCCTTGGGGATGGCCGCGTAGTAGTTGCGAAAGAACAGCGTGGTGCCGGCCAGCCCCGCCAGGCAGTGCACCAGCACCAGCCCGGTGATGGAGCTGGACAGCCCCAGCCAGCCCAGCACCTGGCTCATGGGCAGCAGCACGACCTGGAAGGGCATGAACACGCCAAACAGCAGCAGGCCAAACAAGGTGTCGCTGCCGCGAAACTTCCACAGGCTCAGCACATAGCCGTTGAGCGCGCCCCACACGGTGGAGATCAGCACCGCAGGCACGGCCATGGCCACCGAGTTCCAGAAAAACGGGCGCAGGCCGTTGCAGTCCACCCCCGTGCAGGCGCTCTGCCAGGCCGTGCCCCAGGCCGACCAGTTCAGCGCAGCGGGCAGTGCTAACAGCGAGGTGCTGCGAATCTCCTCGGCGTCCTTGAACGAGGTGACCAGCATGGCGTACAGCGGCAGCAGAAAGAACGCGGTGGCCAGGGCCAGCACGCCATAGACCAGCAGGCGGCCCACGGACGGAAACACAGAGGGCTTAGCGGTCATGGGGTTTGCTCCGCAGTTCGCTGTAAAGGTAAGGAATCACCAGGGCCGCGACGGTGGCCAGCATCATGGTGGCGCTGGCCGCGCCCAGGCCAATCTGCCCGCGCGAGAACGACATGGTGTACATGAAGGTGGCGGGCACATCGGTGGCAAAACCGGGGCCGCCCGCGGTCAGCGCCATCACCAGGTCAAAGCTCTTGATGGCCAGGTGCGACAGCACCATGAGCGTGGAGAAGAACACCGGCCGCAGCGCGGGCAGCACGATGCGCCAGTAGATGCGCGGCAGCGACGCACCATCGACCTGCGCGGCCTTGATGATGCTGTCGTCGATGCCGCGCAGCCCGGCCAGGAACAGCGCCATTGCGAAGCCCGCGCTTTGCCAGATGCCGGCGATGACCACGCAGTAGATCGCCATCTCGGTGTCCACCAGCCAGCCAAATTCAAAGTTCGTGAAGCCCCAGTCGCGCACCATCTTTTCGATGCCCAGGCCGGGGTTCAGCAGCCACTTCCAGGCCGTTCCGGTCACCACGAACGACAGCGCCATGGGGTACAGGTAGATGGTGCGCAGCGCGCCCTCGGCGCGGATCTTCTGGTCCAGCAGCACGGCCAGCACCACACCAATCACCAGCGATCCGCCCACATAGCCCACGCCAAAAATGCCCAGGTTCTTCAGGGCGACCCACCAGCGGTCCATCTCCCACAGGCGCTCGTACTGCGCCAGGCCCGCCCATTCGTAGTTGGGCAGCATGCGCGATGCGGTGAGGCTGAGCACGCCGTTCCACACCATGAGGCCATAGATGAAGGCAAAACCCAGCACAAACGCCGGGGTCACCACCAGCCTGGGCA
This sequence comes from Acidovorax sp., assembly GCF_016783915.1. Taxonomy (GTDB): domain Bacteria; phylum Pseudomonadota; class Gammaproteobacteria; order Burkholderiales; family Burkholderiaceae_C; genus Acidovorax. The sequence goes on along the minus strand of NZ_JADHVT010000040.1, from coordinate 5,560 downwards.
GCCAGGTTTCAAAGGAATTCTTCATTGCTTGCGAATCTCTCTTGCGTACGCACTGCACACGCTGCGCGCGCGGTACGCGGTGTCTCGATCAGTCACTGAATCACCGTTTCACTCATTCACTCACCCACTTTGTGTCACATGAAAAAAGGGGGGTGCGCACAGAGCACCCCCCAATGAACAAAGTGTCTACCTCAAACTAACTCGCTACTCACTCTCTCCCTCTTACCACCACACCTCGTACTGCACGCCCACCAGCGTGCGCGAGGTCTTGCCATTGGCGCCAAAGGTGCCTGCGTTGGCCACAGCCGCCGCTTGATTCCATTTGGCCTTGGTCACGTACAGACGCAGCTCAGGACGCGACCAGAAGTCTTCATTCAGTGCCAGGGCACCCGCCAGCGTGACCTTGGACAGTCGCTGGTCCGGACCACTGCCCTTGCGGGTGGTTGTGGACAGCTCCACCAGGCCCTTGAAGTTCTTTGTGAACGCGTACGAGCCACGGCCGCCCAGCGAGAAGTCCTTGGTCTCCACGCCGGTCAGGTCGGCCTTGTTGGTCTGGTAGCCAATGAGGGCCTGGCCGCCAAACGGGCCGCTTTGCCAGTTGATGGAGTCGGCGATGCGGGTGGCGCGCTTGCCTGCGCTGGTGCCCTCGATGGCCTCAAACTCCCCGTCAATACGCGCATGGCCGCGCGATGTCTGCAGGTACAGCGTGTTGGTGATGCTGGGAAGCAGGAACTCCTTTTGCGTGTGCATCAGCGAGATGCCGGAGCCAGAGCCGCCGCCCACCTGGTTCTTGCCGCCCACGGCGGTCAGCAGCACCCGCAGCTTGCCGCCGGGGTTGGTGTTGATCTCGGACAGGTCGGCGTTGATGCGGTGTGCCTTCACGTTGTTGGGCAGGCCACCGTCAAACTTGTCGCCAGAGAACACGCCCACGCCCAGCTTCATGCCACCCACAGGCACGTCAGTCACACCGGCGCCGATGTTGTCGCCGTAGTTCAGCAGGAAGTAGTCGACGATGTGCACGTCCTGGATCCGCAGGCGGCGCTGGCCCACCCAGAACTTGGCTTCGGGCGAGAACGAGAAGCCGCTCATTTCCACAAACGCCTGTTCGGTGCTGATGTCGCCACTGCCCCACTTGGCGGGCATGTAGTTCACCTTCCAGTTGATGCCGCCGGCCTCGAAGCCCTTGGCGAAGTTGACTTCGATGCCGTTGTCGCCCTCGTTGCCCAGGCGGTATTTCTGCAGCTCGCCGCCCAGCGTCAGGTTGCCCTTGACGCCGTCGGAGTGGTTGAACACCGGGCCACCGCGGGAGTAGCCGTTGAACTCAAAGCCTGCTACGTCCATAGCAAAGGCGCCATTCGCGCATGCGGCGGCCAAAGCCACCGCCGTGAGGCGGTTTCTTGTCTTCATGATGGGATCCCTCTGGGGTTGGTTTTAGTGCGTGTAGGTACGGGTGTCGTACACGGCTTACTTGGTCTTCGCGGCGGCCGCGATCTTCTTCATGGCGTCGGCGACGCTCACCTTGTCGTCGTTCCAGAACTGGCTGACGACATCCTTGATCGCCCCTTCGGTGGCAGGCGCAATCGCCATGCCATGGGCCACGCTGGGCACCAGGCCACCGCTCTTGGCAGTGTCGGCAAAGTCTTTGCTGGACAGCTTGGCGCAGTCGTCAAACTTGTCCATCTTCTGTCCGGTGCGCACGGGGATCGAGCCCTTGTTGAGGTTGAACACCTCCTGGAACTCAGGGCTCATGATGGAGCTGGCCAGGTCGCTCTGCGCCTTCTGCGCTGCTGCGTCCTTGAGCTTGAACAGGATGAACGAGTCCACGTTGAAGGTGAACGCGTTGGCCGTGCCCGGTGCCGCTGCGCACTGGAAGTCCTTGCCCGGCGCCTTGTTGGCCGCGATGAACTCACCCTTGGCCCAGTCGCCCATCAGCTGGAAGCCCGCCTTGCCCTGGATGAGCATGGCCGTGGCCAGGTTCCAGTCGCGGCCGGGAGCGCCCGGGTCGGTGTAGGTCTTGATGCGGCGGAAGGTCTCCAGCGACTTCTTCATGGTGTCGCTGTTGATGGCCTTGTCGTCCAGCTTGACCAGCGCGTCCTGGTAGAACTTGGCACCGCCCACGCCCAGCACCACGGATTCAAAGGTGGTGAAGTCCTGCCAGTTCTGGCCGCCATGGGCCACGGGGATCAGGCCTGCGGCCTTGAGCTTGTCGGCAGCGGCAAAGAACTCATCCCAGGTCTTGGGCATGCTGGCCACGCCAGCCTTCTTGAGCGCATCGGAGCTGGCCCACAGCCAATTCACGCGGTGCACGTTGACCGGGGCGGCCACGTAGCTGCCCTTGTACTTCATCACGTCGGCGACCACCTTGGGCAGCACGTCGTCCCACTTCTCGGTCTTGGCCAGGGCATCGACATTGGCCAGCACGCCTTCGGACGCCCATTCCTGGATGGCCGGGCCCTTGACCTGGGCGGCCGAGGGCGGGTTGCCCGAGATCACGCGGCTCTTGAGCACCGTCATGGCGCTGTCGCCGCCGCCCCCAGCCACGGCAAAGTCGCGCCAGGTGTGGCCCTTGGACTGCATGATCTTCTTGAGCTCGGCGGCCGACTTGGCCTCGCCGCCCGATGTCCAGTAGTGCAGGACCTCGACCTCCCCCGCGCTGGCAGACATCGCGGCCGCCAGGCCCACCGCCAGTGCGGCGATCTTTGTCATCTTCCACATACCCTTGTCTCCTCGACGTTGTTTTCAGAACCCGTTGCTGCGCCGTGATACCGGTGCCGTTCAGCGCAGTCGGTACTTTAATTACAATAATTAATTTAATTCTCAGGGCTTTCCCTGAGAGTCGCAGCGGCCCCACAGAGGGCCCGTTGCAGGGGCCTTTGTTATGCTCAATCCATGGCCACGATACTGATTGTCGAAGACGACGCCCTCCTGCTCGACGCTCTCACCGGCCAGCTCAAGCAACTCGATTACAGCGTCTGCACCGCCAGCAGCGTGGCGCAGGCCATGGCGCTTTTGCAGACGCAGGCGGTGGACGGCATCATCCTGGACCTGGGCCTGCCCGGCGCCGACGGCATGGAGCTGCTGACCTGGGCCCGCGCGCACATCGCCGGCCTGCCCGTGCTGATCCTCACCGCCCGCGACGGCGTCGACGACCGCGTGCTGGGGCTGAACGCCGGGGCCGACGACTACATCACCAAGCCCTTCAACATGCAGGAGCTGCAGGCCCGCCTGCAGGCCATGCTGCGCCGCGCGCGGCAACCCGCCTTCACCCAGGCCAGCAGCGCGGCAGGCACTGCCAGCACCACCATCGGGCCGCTGGTGCTGGACCACGCCAGCCACGCCGCAGCGCTGAACGGCGACCTGCTGGAGCTGACCCAGCGCGAGTGGGAGCTGCTGGAGCTGCTGGCCCACCGCTGCGGCGAAGTCGTCACCCGCGACGACGTGCTGGCCGCCTGGCGCGCCAGCCCGCCCGAGCCCGGCCAAACCGCCGCCCCGCTGAACTCCAATGCGCTGGAGGTGTATGTGCACCGCCTGCGCAAGAAGCTCGACCAGTCCAACCTGGTGATCCGGAATATCCGGGGGCTGGGGTACATGCTGAATAAACCGTGAGCATCCCCCTGAGCGGCTGCACCGCTTCCCCCTTCTCTCGCGCTGTGCGCGGGAAGGGGGACGCCGCCAGCGCGGCGGGGCGGCCCTTGCGCGGCGGCCCTCGCGTGGGCCGTGCCGGTTTTCAACGCAGCGTCGCCTATTTTTGACTGTTGAAACATGCGCCACGTACCTGGGGTCTCTCTTCAACGCAAGCTGCTGCTGTGGCTGCTGCTGCCGCAGCTGGTGCTGTGGCTGTCGGGCGGTTTTCTGGCGTGGCGCATTGCGCTGCAGAACGGCGAGAAGGGCATTGACCAGACGCTGACCCAGTCGGTGCGGGCGCTGGCGCGGCAGATCAAGCCGATTGGCGATGGGCTGCTGGTGGACTTTCCGAAGGCCGCGCAGGACATCCTGGAACAGGACCCGGCCGACCGCATCACCTACATGGTGTCGTCCCCGCCCGGCCGCTTTTTGCTGGGCAACGCGCAGCTGCCGCCACCGCCCGCCCAGGTTGATGTGGCGGTGGGCGAAGCGTTTTTGTACCAGGCACGGGTGGATGACAAACCGGTGCGCGTGGCCTTGCTGGATGTGGACTACGGCACCGCCTCCACCCGCCAGCGCCTGCGCGTGCAGGTGGCCCAGAGCCTCACAGTGCGCGAGCGCATTGCGCAGGAACTGCTGGAGCGCATGGTGTTCCCCATGGGCCTGATGGGCCTGGCCCTGAGCGCAGTGGTGTATGCGGGCGTGCTGCGCGGCTTACAACCCCTCAAGCGCCTGGAGGCGCAGATCGAGCGTGCGGGCGCACTGCCCCACACGGGCACCACGCCGCTGCCGCCCATTGAGCTAACCTCTGCCCCGCAGGAAGTGCATTCGCTGGCCAGCACCATCAACCGCCTGCTGGAGACCGTGGCGCGTGGCCAGCAAAAGGAAAAGCGGTTTCTGAACGACGCTGCCCACCAGCTGCGCACGCCGCTCGCCGGCCTGATCGGCCAGACCGAACTGGCCCTGCATGAGAGCCACGAACCCGCAGTCCAGGCCCGCCTGCAAAAGGTGCTGTCGGCCGCCCAACGCAGCGCCCACCTGGTGCACCAGCTGCTGCAACTGGCGCGCTCGGAGTCGAACGTGGTGATGCAGTCCATCGACCTCGCCGCCCTGGCCCGCGAGGTGGCCCGCGAATGGGCGGCCCGCGCACTGGCCCAGGGCATGGACCTGGGCTACGAGGGTGTGGACCACCTGCCCGCGCAGGGCCACCCGCTGCTGCTGCGCGAGGCGTTGAACAACCTCATCGACAACGCGCTGCACTACGCGGGCCCCGGCGCCACGGTGACGGTGCGCGTGGGCCATGAAGAGCCCGGGCATTGGGCGCTGCTGGTGGTGGAGGACGACGGACCGGGCGTGCCGGCCGAGCACCTGGGCGATCTGTTTGCGCGGTTCTGGCGCGGGTCGGACAAGGCGGGGGGCTGTGGGCTGGGGCTGTCGATCGTGGAAGAGATCGCGCTGCGGCACGGGGGGCGGACAGTGGCGGAAGGGGTGGTGCCGAAGGGGTTGCGGGTGGGGATGCGGCTGCCTGCGGGGTGAGTTTTTGGTGTTTTTGGCTGGATGCGCTAGTGTTTCATACCTTGGCAGCTATGATTTTTATAGTAATCACTCTAGCTACGGGACTGGAGATGGTCGGCGGAAGTTGACGGCTTCATGCGTCTGTTTTGCGCGCTGAGTCTGGGGGCTAGTGCGCATCGAATGGCGTGCCTTCTTTGAGGGCGGAGGCCGGGAGTCGCCCGGCATGCGAGTCCCTTTCTTTCGCGTCGCCGAAAGAAAGGAACCGAAGTAAGGGCGACCCCGCTGTCTGCGTCCCCTGCGCTTCGCTACGGGGCAACCTGCGGTGCTCGGGTTTGGCGGGGTCTCGCTCGAACTCGCTCCGTTTCACTTCGCTCAGACAATCGCGAGCCCTGATCCGCCAAACCCTGCGCTCCTCGGCGCA
>NZ_JADHVT010000039.1 GCF_016783915.1 Acidovorax sp. | reverse complement strand
ACCCAGGCCCGCTCCAGCGTGGCCAGTTGCACGATGTGCGGGCCGTCCGACTGCTCATCGCGCACAAAGGTGGGCTTGGACTCGGTGTCGAACCCCCAGGCGCTGGCGCTGGCCAGTGCATTGCAGGCCTGGTCGGCCTGTGCGGGTGTGGAGACCAAGGCGATGCGGTCCAGCCCCAGGCGTTCAAAGGGCTCCAGCAGGGCGATCTGGTCTTTGTCTGGCGTGGGGTGTAGTGTGGTGCGCGCAGACGGTGGGTGGGGTGTGGCAGGTGGCTGGCGCCGGAAGGAAGGAGAGGCGGTCATGCGGGCCATTGTGCCGTGTGGGGGAACCGCATGTTCCCCTTGGTGCCGCACAATCCCACGGCAGCCTTTGCGGCCGTCAGCGTTTGCCGGTTTTGCGCAAGCGGGGGGCTTCCAGAATGCGCGCCAAGGCCTGCTCACAGGCCGCCACGGCCAGCGCCTCGCGCCCTGCCAGCCAGCCCACGCCAAACCAGGCGTTCGGCTCGCCGGACTCGGCAAGCTCGCGGTACAGCGCAGCGGCCACGCGTTCGTCGTTGAGGCGGCCCAGTGCCGATAGCGCGGGCTGCAGACTGTCCAGAAACCGGGTGCTGTGTGCATCCAGTGCGGGCGCCACGAACTCTGTGAGGTAGCGCAAGCGTTTGAGGCGCTTGCGCAGGCGGTGTTGTGCCTGCGGCGTGCGGGTGGCAAAACCCCGTGTGCCTTTTTGCACCTGGCCGTGCAGTGCGCGCAGGCGCTGCTGCAGCAAATGGCGCGTGGCCCGGGCGTCCAGGCCCGCTGGGGCGCCGTGGGTGGCATCCGGGCCCTGGGTGGTAAAGGCCATCATGCCCACCAGCACGCTCTGGAATGCCGCGTTGCGCACGATGTGCGCAGCGTCGCACAGCCCTGCGTCTTTGTCCTTGTGCGACGGCATCGGTGGCCCTCCGGCAGCGCGCAGTTCGACACCGATGCGTTGCAGCACCTGGCTGCGGTCCCGCAGATGGCCGAGCTGCTGGAACACATCGACCAGGGGCGGCTCCCAGGCAAAGTCGAAGCTGCCCGGGGCCAGCGGAGCCAGCTCGCGCAGGGCGGTGCGCAGGCGGCGGATGCCGATGCGCAGCTGGTGTACCTGCTCGTCGTCCATGGAGCCGTCCGCCAGGTCACTGGCAGGGCCCAGGATCTGTTGCAGGCAGTGCGCCACCACAGCGCGCTGCAGCGCCAGCCCGGTTGGCAGTTGCTGGTAAGTGGCGGAAAGGTCTCTGACCTTGCGGGGCGAGCGGCTGCCGGGTGCAGCCAGCAGGCGCTCGCCCCGCTCGGCCTTGGACACCGTGCTCAGAAACAGCCCGTGGCGTGAGGCCCATTGCGTGGCGAGCGCTGCGAGGCCCGCCACCGGCCCGGCCTTGAGTTCCAGCTCCAACTCGCAAATGGGGGCCTCGGCCTGCTGGGGCGTGCCCCGGTGGGCCACCACCCGACCGGTGTCCAGTGCCAGCTCGACCACCGCGCCCTGGCGGGTGACGTCGCGGGTGAGCCTGTCCATTTCGGTGCCGTAGGTTTCGGTCAGCGGGCCACTGGCGGCTTGCAGGGCCTGCAGCAGCTGGGTGCCCGCTACGGTGTCGCTGTGCAACTGGGGTTGGGGCTCGGGGGCGGAGCCTGCGGTGGCCGGGCCGCGCGCGACGTTGTGCTCCTGCCTGTCCAGCGGGCCGTCGCCCAGCGCCTTGACGGTTTGCACCCACTGGTCGCCCTCACGGCGCAGGCGAAACGCAATGCCTCGGGACGCCAGCGCGCCGTCGGGAGTGTCGAAGTAGCGTGCCTCCATGCGGATGGCTGCCCACCGGCCCCGGCGTACAGCCGCCTGCACCGCAGCCAGGCGATCGGGCGGGATACAGAATTTGAATTCGATTTCCATGGTGGACGGAATTATCCTGCGGTATCGCCATCGCAGGGCTATGCCGGATTAACGATGGACGAAACCCATCTTCAAATAATCGAAAAGCAATTATTTGAATGAATGCTGATTTATTGTGATGAGCGATTGAAGGAGGATATCAAGCTCATGCCCAGCGGCTTGCCTTGGTTATCACGGATGGAGGTAATGAGTTTGAATGCTGATGCTTGAACCCGGTCTGGCAGGCGGACAAAGTTATTCTCTTGCACCAGGGTATCGCCATTGAGGAACGACCACAGAATGAATCGGAGCGCCTGGGCCGTCTGGTCGGGGTTCTGCGTGACCTTGGGGAACACCACAAAGGTGCCCATGGTGATGGGCCACACGGATTTACCGGGCCGCTGCGTCAAGGTGCTGTTGAAAACCCCGGTGGCGGACCAATCGCTGTTGGCCAGCGCCGCCTTGAAGGCATCGATGGAGGGTTTTACATAATTGCCTTCAGCATTTTTCATCTGCACGGTGGTCAGCCCGTATTCAGCCACATAGCCATGGTCCACATACCCAATGGCACCCACCGTATCGCGCACGCCCTTGGCCACGCCATCGCTGCCTTTGAAGGCCAGCACCCCTGCAGGCCAGGCAATGCTGGTCTTGGCGCCGTAAGAGGCTTTCCATTTTGGGCTGACCTTGCCCAGGTAGTCCGCAAAGTTGTAGGTGGTGCCTGAGCCATCGGCACGCACCACCACCTTGATCGGCAGGTCGGGCAAAGGGACATCGGGGTTCAGTGCGACGATCTCTGCTGCATTCCATCGGGCAATTTCGCCCATGAAGATGCTGCTGAGGACCTCGCCCGTCAGGCGCAGCTGGGTGTTTTGCACCTTGGGCACGTTGATGATGGGGCTGATGCCAGTGATGGCCACGGGCAGCGCCAGCAGGCCGTGCTCCATCAGGTCCTTCTCCGCGGGGTACACATCCGTCGCGCCAAAACCGACGGCCTGTTGCTGGATTTTTTTCATGCCCGCGCTGGAACCTACCGGGTCGTAGTCCACCGCGCTTCCAGTGGCCTTTGCATAGGCCTTGGCCCAGCTGCGGTAGATGGGTGCAGCCGCCGACGAACCAGCGCCCGTCACGGTTTGTGCGCTAGCGGGCCCTGCCTGCAACAGGGCCATGGTCATCAGTAAGACAAGGTAAATATATTTCATGTGTTTTGTGTAATGGTTTTTATGAATAACGATATGCCGTGCCGATTTCTGGTGTGATTGAAATCCATGCGCGACCATTGTGCGGATTGAGCACTTTTGTGCCGATCCTAGCACAATGGCGCCGATTTTAATCAAGGTCGGGAGCGAGCAAGGTTTCTCAGTTCGTCATTATTTTGTCATTTGAAACAATTAGTATCTTTTGCATGCCGTCGGGGCGCGGTGCATGGCGGGTAGTGGGCTTTCCCCTGCGGCAACACGCGTTCGCTCCCACAAGGCGGCGGCGCCCTGGTGGACCTTCACGAAAGATTCAGATGCTTCAAAAAATGAAAATTGGTACCCGCCTGGCCCTGGCATTCGCCGTGTTGCTGCTGCTGATCTCGGCCCTGGCGGCTGGCGGCATCAGCGGTGCCAAGCGGTTGACCGAGCGCAGTGCAGCGCTGTATGGCGACCGCACCGTGCCCATGGGTGTGTTGGCCGAGATCAGCCACCTGACGCAGCGCAACCGCGTGCTGGTGATGGACATGCTGATGGACCCTGGCACCAGTAACCTGGAGGCCAGCCACACGGCCCTGACCGCCAATGTCGAGCGCATCCAGACCCTGTGGAAAGAGTACGCAGCCAAGCCGCTGGGGGCCGAGGAACAGGCCCTGGCGCAGGCCTTTGCCAACGCCAACGCCACCTACCTGGACAAAGGCCTGATCCCTGCGTCTGCTGCGCTGGTGGCGGGCAAGTACGACGACGGCTCCGAGCTGTACATCACCCAGATCCGTCCCAACGCGCTCAAGGTGCAGGACGCCATCGAACGACTGGTGGCGTTGCAGATCAACGTGGCCGCGGCAGAGTTTGCGGGGGCCCGTGCCATGAGCGACACCATCCACTGGTGGATGCTGGCTGCTACCGCCCTGGCATTGCTGTCAGGTGCTGCGATGGCGTGGGTCATCACCCGCTCCATCTCGCGGCCGCTGCGTCAGGCCGTGGTGCTGGCGCGCACCGTGGCGGGGGGCGATCTGACAGCGCAGATCGATGTGCGCGGCAACGACGAGACTGCCGAGCTACTGGGTGCCCTGCGCGAGATGAACCACCAGCTGGTGCGTGTGATCACCGAGGTGCGCGCCAGTACCGAGACTGTCGCCCATGAGGCTGTGGTGATGGCGGGCGGCACCGAAGACCTGGCGCGCCGCACCGAGGTGCAGGCGTCCAACCTGCAGGAGACGGCCGCTTCGATGGAGCAGTTGACCATCACCGTGCAGCACAACACCGACAACGCCCAGCGTGCCACCGCCCTGGCGCAGGAGGCGAGCAACGTGGCCAACGAAGGCGGCAGCGTGATGCGGGACGTGATCGCCACCATGCAGGAGATCAAGACCCAGTCGCAGAAGATCACAGACATCATCAAGGTGATCGACGACATCGCTTTCCAGACCAACCTGCTGGCGCTGAATGCGGCGGTAGAGGCTGCCCGTGCCGGTGAACAGGGCCGGGGCTTCGCCGTCGTGGCGGGCGAGGTGCGGGGGTTGTCGCAGCGCAGCAGCATGGCCGCCCGTGAGATTCGCGGGCTGATCTCGGCCAGCGTGCAGGGCGTGGAGCGTGGATCCACGCTGGTGGGCCAGGCGGGTGAGCGTGTGGCCAACACCGTGCACCATGTGAACCAGGTGGTGTCGCTCATTACAGCCATCAAGGACGCGGGGCAAGAGCAGGCCCGGGGCATTGCACAGATCGGCGAAGCCGTGCGCCAGCTGGATACTGCCACGCAGCAGAACGCGGCACTGGTAGACGACAGTTCATCCGCCTCGACGGGCATGAAGAATCAGGTGCGGCGCCTGCTGGAGGTGATTCATCAGTTCCGCCTGGCGCCCGATGCTGCCTTGGATGCGAACACTGCCTCCCGCTTGCCGTTGGGCGGCCCCGCACCAGCGCTTGCTCTGCAGGGCAGGGAGGCTCAGTCGGCCCAGCTGGCCCTGTCTGAGCGCTAAGTCCATTCATCCGCCATGAACCGCACCGACGTATTGATTGCGATTGCCGAAGTGGCCCGCAACGGCGGTGCCGCTGCACCGGAGGATGCCATCTCGCAGCTGGCCGTGATCATCGACGACCTGGAGCTTTCCTGCAGCGGATCGGAGCATGTGATGGAAATGTTGCTCGGCATTGCGGCCTGCCTGTGGAACCTGCAGCAGGAGCGGATGCGGCTCTAGCCCGCAACGGCGCCCTTGACGGTATCCACTGCGGCGATCACCGCTGGAATCAGCGGTGCTGCGTGACAACCGCGCGAGTAGAGACGCGGAGACGGCTGGATTGCATGGGGTTTACTCGTCCAGCGTTTCGAGCGAAGCCACCTGGTTACGTCCCCGGTGCTTGGCCAGGTACAGCGCCTGGTCCGCACGGTCGAGCATGTCACGCAGGCTGCGGTCGTTATGGCGGAAAGTGCCCACGCCCAGGCTGGTGGTGATGCGGTAGCTGTGGCCCGCATCGTCGATGAGCTGCAGCGCGCGGATGCTGTGCAGCATGCGCGTGGCCACTTCCATGCCTTCGGCCAGTGTGGTCAGTGGCAGCAGCACGCCAAACTCTTCGCCACCCAGGCGCCCCACGGCATCGCTGGCACGCAGCTGGCCCTTGATGGCCTGTGCAAACGCCATCAGGGCACGGTCGCCCTCCAGGTGGCCAAAACGGTCGTTGATGGCCTTGAAGTGATCCAGGTCCAGCATCAGCAAGGTCAGCGGCTCGCCGTTGCTGCGCGAGTGGGCGTAGGCCGACTCGGCGCACTCCAAAAATGCGCGGCGGTTCGCAATGCTCGTCAGCATGTCGGTGGTGGCCAGGCGCTGCAGCTCGCGCTCCAGGTTCTTGCGCTGCGTCACGTCGCGGTAGATGCCTTCCACCCCCGCAAAATTGCCCGCGTGGTCGTACAGCAAATGGCTGCTGATGGAGATGTCGATCACGGTACCGTCGCGTCGCACCATCTGGCCCGGAAAATCCGACACCTCGCCATGCTCCATGATGGCGGCCTTGAACGCATCGCGGTCGGTGCTCTGCGGGTAGTACGACTCGGCGGTGCGACCCTCGATTTCATGGGGCTCGTAGCCCAGCACCCGGCGCACCCCGGGACCCACATGCTGCACGATGCCCTGGGCATCGGTGCGGTAGTACACGTCTTGCATGTTCTCGAACAGGCGCCGGAAGTTCTGCTCGCTCTCGCGCAGCTGGGCCTCGATCTCGCTCTGGTGCGTCATGTCCATGCCGCACATCAGCACGGCCGGTGCGCCATCCCATTCAATGGCCACGCTGCTGATCAGCACCATGCGCAGGTTGCCGCGCTCTGTGCGGATGCGGAACTCGGACGACTTGTTGGGCCGGCCGGCCTGCTCGGGCACCGCTACCTGCTGGATGCGGTTGGTGGAGCGCACCTGGTCCAGGGGGTGCACAAAGTCGCCGGACATGCGGCCTATCAGGCTCTCGGTGCTGGGCGCTTCCAGCAGCTCCATGCTGGCCGCGTTGGCAAAACGGATGGCGCCGTCCTGCGTGACGAGCACAGCCGCTGGCAGCATTTGCAGCAGACGCAGGTCGTGGGACATCGGGCTCGGTGGTTACCAAAAGTAATGCACCATTGTGGCACCGGGGGGTGCGACTGGGAATCCATATCTGTCATACGCGCTACCATCGCCCATGAGAAAAACTTTCCAACTCCATGTTGAAGGCAAGAACCGCGACCGCGTTCTGGATGCCATCAAGCACGAAATCCGCAAATACATCAAGCGCGAACGGCGCCGCGACCTGCCCGAAGGAGCCGATTTCTGGGACTTTGACTGCCAGTTTGGCCGCACCAAAGAAGACGCTGCCGTGGCCCACCTCTCGGCCTTGACCGGGTTGATCAACGGCGTGGCCGCCGAGGGCGGCAGCCAGTTCTATGTCGAGATTCTGGCCAAGCCCGCCAAGCGCGCGCCAAGGGCGCCAGGCGAGTCGCAAGGCACTGATGAAGATGGTATGGACGAGGACGACGAAGGGGTCTGAAACGGAGGCTGCTTGGGCTGCCGCCCTTCACGGCTCTTCCAAAGGCTCCTTTCAGGAGCCTTTTTTATGGGCAGTGGACAGTGATTCCAACGCTGCAGCCGCTGCTGCGCGCAGCTTGTCTTTTTTGCTGGGCCGCTTGCCCTTGATACCACCTGTGCCCTGGGGATCGGTGACCGACGCAGGGGCGGCTGTCTCTGTGGGTTCAAAGCCCGCAATCTGCTCACGCTCAAGGGTGAGGTGTTGGCGTTTTTCGATCAGCCGGAAATGCGCTTCGACATCGGCGGTCACGAAGCTCACGGCCATGCCGCTCTCGCCTGCGCGGCCGGTGCGGCCGATGCGGTGCACATAGTCCACAGCCGATCGTGGCAGGTCGTAGTTCACCACGGCAGGCAGCTGCGCAATGTCGATGCCGCGCGCTGCGAGGTCGGTGGTGACGACCACCTGCCAGCGCTCGTCCTTGAACTCCTGCAGCACCTGGTTGCGTGCGCCCTGGCTCAGGCCCCCGTGGAAGGGCGTGGCATAGATGCCTGCCTTGTACAGCTTTTCAGCCACGTGCTCGGCGGCGTATTGCGTGGCCACAAACACCAGCACGCGCGACCAGTTGTGTTCCTTGACCAGATGGCGCAGCAGCTGGGTGCGGCGGCTGGCGTCCACCGCAATGGCGCGTTGTTCAATGGCCGGTTCGTTGCCCGGCGTGTGGGGCACTTCCACGCGCACCGGCTGGTTCAGCAGCCCATCGGCCAGCGCCTGTACTGCAGCAGGAAAGGTGGCCGAGAAGAACAGGTTTTGCCGCCGGGCGGGCAGCAGCGCCAGCACGCGCTGCAATTCTTCGGCAAAGCCCAGGTCCAGCAGGCGATCGGCTTCGTCCAGCACCAGGTGTGCGACGGCCGACAGGCGCAGGGCGTTGTGATCCACCAGGTCCAGCAGGCGGCCCGGCGTAGCCACCACAATGTCGGCGCCGCCGCGCAGGCCCAGCATCTGAGGGTTGATCGACACGCCCCCAAACACGATGGCGATCTTGAGCGGCTGTTGCAGGTGCTGCGCCAGGCTGCGCAGCACTTCGCCCACCTGCGCAGCCAGTTCGCGGGTGGGCACCAGCACCAGGGCACGCACCCGGCGCGGGCCCCCGGTGGCGCTGAGCTGTAGCTGCTGCAGCAAAGGCAGGGCAAAGGCCGCCGTCTTGCCCGAGCCCGTCTGTGCCGCACCCAGCAGGTCCGCCCCTTGCAGGATGGCAGGAATGGCGCCCGCCTGAATGGGCGTGGGCGTCACAAAGCCTGCTTTGTCGGCGGCATGGACGAGGGCGGGGGACAGACCGAGGGAGGCAAAAGGCATGGAAGGGCGCTGAAGAGGCGTTGAAGGGAGGCACGCAAGGCAGCGCGGACGGAACAGTGATGGCATGCATTGTCGCCGCAGTTGCCAGATGCCCTCTTGCCACGTGCCTTCGCGCAGGCCTGCAATGCGGGCATTGCGCGTGCGCCGCTGCAGGGAATGCGAGTGCTCCCCGCCCGCCTGTGGCGACCGATAATCGGGCCGCCTTGATTTTTAGTTGACCGTTTTCTCGGACCCGCATCCCATGGCTTTGCCTCTTGATACCTCCGCCATCACCCACGGCATTCAGTTGGCGGTGGCGCCTGTGTTTTTGCTCACCGCAGTGTCCGGAATGATCGGCGCCGTGGCGGGGCGCCTGGCCCGAATCATCGACCGGGCGCGTGTGGTGGAAGACCGCGCGCGCGTCAATGCCGAACCCGAATTTCTGGCCCGTGCCTACAAGGAGCTGGCGGACTTGCGTTTGCGTGGACGGCTGGCCAACGGTTGTATTGCGCTGCTGACGTTTTGTGCCTTCCTCATTGGCACGACCATCATCCTGCTGTTTCTGGGCGAAACCACCGACTTTCAGTCCAGCCGCCTTGCGGTGGGCGGGTTTCTGGCGGGCGTTGCCTGCTTTTTGCTGGCGCTGGTGTGTTTTCTGACCGAGACGCTGCTGGCCACACGCCTGCTCGACTTTCACATGCTGCAGCAAGAGGTGGAGGGGAAGAAGCCATGAAGTCTTTTGCCGACCTGGGTGGCCTAGTGTATTCCACCGAGTCAGGCCGCATGTGCCCTACCTGCCGCCAGCCGGTGGCGCAGTGCGTGTGCAAGCAGAACAAACCGCTGCCCACGGGCGACGGCATCGTGCGCGTCTCGCGCGAGACCAAAGGGCGTGGCGGCAAGGCGGTCACCTTGGTCAAGGGTGTGCTGGTGGACGAGGCCGCGCTGGAGCAGCTGGGCAAGCAGCTCAAGGCCGCCTGTGGCAGCGGCGGCACGGTGAAGGACGGCGTGATCGAGGTGCAGGGCGATCATGTGGAGCGTGTGATGGCCGCGCTGCAGAAGCTGGGCCACAAGGTCAAGCGCGCGGGCGGCTGAGCGGGGCAGGGCAATGGACGCAGAGAAACTGCAGCGCCTGGTCACCACCGAGATGCCGTACGGCAAGCACAAAGGCACGCTGCTGGCGGACCTGCCGGGCAACTACCTCAACTGGTTTGCGCGCGAGGGGTTTCCCAAGGGCGAGTTGGGCCAGTTGCTGGCGCTGATGCACGAGATTGATCACAACGGGCTGTCGGACCTGCTTCGGCCCTTGCGCGGGCGCTGAGAGGCCTGCACCATTGCAAAAACTGGGGCGTTCCTTTGGTTGCTGGCGACCATAATGCACGTCGTCATACCAACAACCACACCGAGGGAATGCACATGAAGGGCAATATCGCTGCGATCGTTCTGGTCGTGCTGGGCGTGTTTTTTCTGCTGACCAACCTGGGGCTGATCAGTATCAGCCTTCGCGAGCTGCTGCGGGTGTGGTGGCCTGTGGCGCTGATAGCAGTGGGTCTGGCGCTGTTCTTCACGCCGGGCAACAAGGGCAAATAAGCCAGAAGCGGGCGCTGGCGACCGCGTTGCCAGTCGGCAGTCTTCAACCTCGCTGGGTTTCTCCGCTGCCCTGGTGGCGGGCGCCGTGCTCATCGCGCCCATGGCCCTCGTCGCGGGGCTGCACAAAACCGGGGTCGTTCGCAAAGTAGCCCCGGAACAGGTTGCGTGCAATGCCATGGGCCGCCACCTGTAGATCGTGCGCCACCTCCGGCGCAAACAAGCGATTGGTGTGCTGTTGCCACAGCGCCACCCAGGCCGCAAAGTGGGCGGGTGTGACGCCCTCCAGCGCCATGTGTTTGCCGAAGACATCGCCTTTGAAGCTGCGGGCGCCCAGCGCGACGGTGCTCCAGAAGTCCACCAGGCGCTGCAGGTGGGCGTCCCACTGGCCGTGCAGGGCCTTTTCAAACACCGGGCCCAGCAGCGGGTCGCGCCGCACATCCCCGTAAAAGCCGTGCACCAGTTGCGTGATGCTCTCCGCGCTGGGGGCGAGCTTGCCGGCGGTCTGTGTAGGGTGGGATTCTTCGGTCATGGCGGCAGTGTGCTGGCTCACTGGCAGCCGCAGGCTGACGTGGCACAAGCTTGCGCGGGTGCAGCGCTGGCTTCGAACCGCGGAAACAGCACGTTGTTTTCCAGGTGGATGTGGTTGATGAGGTCGTCGCCCAGCTGGGCAATGCCCGCGTAGAGCGCGCGCCAGGTGTTGCATGCACCTTGGGGAGGCGTGGCGTCATTCGTCAGCGCGTTGAGCTTGTCCAGCGCCTCGCCATGGTCCACATGTTCGGCGCGCATCATGCCGATGGGCTGGCCCACAAACGGGTTGCCGCCGTTCTTGAGCATGGGGAACAGCACCTGCTCTTCCTTGAGCATGTGCGACAGCAGCTCCTCGTGCATGGCCTCCAGGTGGTCGGCCAGGCCGACCGGCACCTGCGGGTGGTCGCGGTGCACGGCCTCCACGCGGCGGGCCATGCGGATCAGCTCGGGCAGCTGCTGGCGGTGCACCTCGTGGTAGCGCGCCAGGATGTGGTCGATGAGCGCGCTGGGCGACGCTGCCTCGGGCACGGCGTCGCTGCGCTGCAGGGCCGCCAGCTCGGCCAGCACGGCGTCGGCGTCCAGCCCCTTGTCGGCAGCCGCCTTGGCCAGGCTCACTTGGCCGCCGCAGCAGAAGTCCAGCTTGAGGCGCCGAAACACCGCCGTGGCGCCCGGCAACTGCACGGCAATCTGGCCGATCTGCTGCTCGGCGCTCAGCGGCAGTGGGGTGGTGGGGGCTGTGGCGTGCAGGGTGTCGATGCGGGCGTTCATGGTGGTCCTTTAAAGATTCATACCGTGTGAATATTTTAGCGGATAAAATTCAGGATGTATGCATCTTTTTGATTGATCTGCGGCAAACCCATGCGACTGACCCAATGGACCGACTACACGCTGCGCGTGCTGATGTATTGCGCCGCCACCGAGGGGCGGGCGCAGCCCGTCACCATCACGGAGGTGGCCGAGGGCTATGGCATCTCGCGCAGCCACCTGATGAAGATCGTTCAGCAGCTGTCGGCGCAGGGCCTGCTGGAGACCACGCGCGGGCGGGGCGGTGGCATGCGGCTGATGATGCCGGCGTCGTCCATCCACATTGGCGCGGTGGTGCGTGCCACCGAGACGGACTTCAACCTGGTGGAATGTTTTGACCCCGCCTCCAACCAGTGCCGCCTGAGCAGCCACTGCCGGCTCAAAGGGGTGCTGGGCCAGGCCATGCAGGCCTATCTGGAGGTGCTGGATGGCGTGACGCTGGCGGACCTGGTGGCGCCCACGTCACCCCAGGGTGTGGCGCTGCTGGCCACGGTGGCCGCCCCGCGGGCCGGCAGTGCCCGCCGAAGGGCCTCGTTGGTGCCCGGATTGCCCGATGCACCTGGGTTTGAATAAAAACGGCGTGATGCGCTAGTGCTACATACCTGGATAGCTATCAAATTAATAGTATCCAGTGGCGCCCTGTACGTACTGAGGCGCCACGCCGCTCAGCGCAGCACTTCCAGCAAGCGGTCGAGCCCTCCCTGGTTGATGGCCACCTTGGCCTGTGCACGCACGGCGGGCTTGGCGTGGTAGGCCACCGACAGGCCGGCGGCACCCATCATCGGCAGGTCGTTGGCGCCGTCGCCCACGGCAATCGCCTGCTGCGGCGAAATGCCCATGAGCGAGGCCACTTCCAGCAGCGTGCGGCGCTTCTCAAAGCCGTCGCAGATGTCGCCCCAGGCCTGGTCCACCATGCGGCCCGTCAGTTGGCCGTCTTGCACTTCCAGCATGTTGGAGCGCGCAAAGTCGATGCCCAGGCCCGCCTTCACGCGGTCGGCAAAAAAGGTGAAGCCGCCCGAGACCAGCAGCGTGGTGAGGCCCGCAGCCTTGGCGGCGGTGATCAGCTCCTTGGCACCGGGGTTGAAGCGCAGGCGCTCGGTGAACACCTGCTCCATGTGCTGCACCGTCACACCCTTGAGCAGCGCCACGCGCTGGCGCAGGCTCTCCTTGTAGTCGGTGATCACGCCCTGCATGGCTGCCTCGGTGATGGCGGCCACCTCGGCCTTGCGGCCTGCGGCATCGGCGATTTCGTCCACGCACTCGATGTTGATGAGGGTGGAGTCCATGTCAAATGCGATGAGCTTGTAGCTCGACAGGGATAGCGGGGGCACGACGCCCTGGATGACGAGGCCGGGGGCGAATTCGGTAGCGTGGGTCATGGCAGAAAGGGAGGGGCAGATACAGGTGTCAGAGCCCGCAATGGTATCGCCCCCTGTGCAATACCTGATGTGACAGAGGACCGGCGTCGCAGCCCTTTTCAGGTTATCGGCGCGTAGCTGCCCGTGCCCTCGGGCCAGGGCGTGAGCACCTCGAACCCGTCGGCCGTCACGGCCACCATGTGTTCCCACTGGGCGGACAGCGAGCGGTCGCGGGTGACCACGGTCCAGCCGTCGGCCAGTTCCTGGGTATCGCGCTTGCCGGCGTTGATCATGGGCTCGATGGTGAACACCATGCCTTCCTCCAGCCGCAGGCCCTGGCCGCGCTGGCCGTAGTGCAGCACCTGGGGCTCGTCGTGGTACACCTGCCCGATGCCGTGGCCGCAGTATTCGCGCACCACGCTGAACCGCTCGCGGTGGGCCACGGTCTGTATGGCATGGCCCACATCGCCCAGCGAGGCACCGGGGCGCACCTGGGTGATTCCCGCGCACATGGCCTCGTAGGTGGTGTTCACCAGGCGGCGGGCCAGCGGGCTGGGTTCGCCCACAAAGTACATGCGACTGGTGTCGCCAAACCAGCCATCCTTGATGATGGCCACGTCGATGTTGATGATGTCTCCGGCCTTGAGCACCTGGCCGGGCGACGGAATGCCGTGGCAGATCACGTGGTTCACAGACGTGCACACCGTTTTGGGATACCCCAGGTAGCCCACGTTGGCAGGCACAACCTGCAGTTCGTTCACGATGTAGTCGTGGCAGAGCCGGTCCAGTGCCTCGGTGCTGACGCCGGGCTGCACGTGCGGCGTGATCATGTGCAGCACGCGGGCGGCCAGGCGGCCGGCTTCACGCGCCTGGGCGATTTCGGCGGGGGAGCGCAGGGTGACGCGGGACGACTTCATTGCACACGCCGTCCGCTGTGGCCGGGCTTGGCGGCCACGGAAGCCGCTACCGTGTCCAGATCGAAGCCCCCGGCCTGTTCGGCGCGGATCAGCAGCTGGCAGATGTCGCTGTGGTCGAGGTTGGGATGCAGCTCGGCCAGCATGCCGATGCGCATCCAGTGCTCTGCTTGAGCATTGATGGAGCGAGACAGGGCGTTGCTGGCAACGCGCAGGTTCTCGTGCATTTGGTCTGAAATTTTGACAATACCCATGCAGCGAATTGTATGCGAAACATATACGTTTCGTATCTCTGAACGCATCCTGTGCGCGTTTTCAACGCTGCGCTGATGCCTTGCAGCGCTAAGGTGGGGGGCGCTTCAGATAGAGCTGGTCTGACCAGGTGGCCAGCCACTCGGGTTTGAACGCCACGAAGATCGCGGCGAGCATGCCCGTCACAAACCCGTCTCCCCAGGCCATGAGCCAGCGGGCTACCAGCGACAGTTCGTCGCCCACACCGGGCAACAGGTGCCCGGTCCACTGCGAGAGCACGCCTGCTGCAAACACGCAGGCCACGGTGCCCAGAAACGCCCGGCCCAGCACGTACACAAAAGGCTGGGTACCCACCCAGCGCCGCAGCAGCGCACCCAGCGCCAGGGCCAGCGTGGCGGGCACCACACCCAGCCAGATGGCGGCGCTCAGCGCATCGGCCCAGTCCAGGGCGGGAGATAGCAGGCCGGCGATAGCGCCCACAGCGATGAGCACGGGGATGGCCAGCGGCCAGCCCAGCATCAGCACCACCAGGCTGGCCCCCGACCACTGCAGCTGCAGCGGCATGGCGTGCAGCGTGGGCAGCGCCCACAGCCATGGCAGAAACACCAGCGTGGCCAGCAGTGGCGTCCACAGCGGGGACGCCGCGCCATGAGACTGGTGCACCAGCGGCTTGCCGCTGGCCAGCAGGCGCCAGGGTCGCGTGGCCAAGGCGGCTGTCAGGGCCACCAGCGCGATTAGGAACTCCAGCCACATTGTTTTGCTTCTGTTTTGATAGCTATTGGCGCTTGATTCACTAGCGCTTGCGGCCTCTTTGGCTTGTATCTGGCTACGCAGCGACCACGGGTTGCCCCAGGTTGCGCAAAATGTCCCGCACCATCTGTGCCCGGTCTTTCGGGTCCTTCAGCTCGCGCTCGATGCGCAGCTTCTCGTTGCCCGCCAGCTTGATGTGCTTGTTCTTCTGGATCAGCTCGATGATGCGCATCGGATCGATAGGCGGCTGCGGTTTGAAGGTGATGTTAATGACACCTGGGGCGGCATCGACCTTGACCACGCCGTAGGGCTGGCTCAGCACGCGCAGGCGGTGCACGTCGATGAGGGTCTGGGCCTGCGGCGGCAGCTTGCCGAAGCGGTCCACGATCTCTTCGAGCAGGCCGTCGATCTGGTCGGGCGTCTTGGCCGTGGCCAGCTTCTTGTAGAACGACAGGCGCAGGTGCACGTCGCCGCAGTAGTCATCGGGCAGCAGCGCGGGGGCGTGCAGGTTGATGTCGGTGGTGACCGAGAGCGGGGAGAGCAGGTCGGGTTCCTTGCCTGCCTTGAGGGCCTTGACGGCCTCGTTCAGCATCTCGTTGTACAGCTGAAAGCCGATCTCCAGCATGTTGCCGCTCTGGTTCTCGCCCAGCACCTCGCCCGCGCCGCGAATCTCCAGGTCGTGCATCGCCAAGTAGAAGCCGCTGCCCAGTTCCTCCATCTGCTGAATGGCGTCCAGCCGCTGCTGCGCATGTTTGGTCAGCCCTTCAATGTCGGGCACCATGAGGTAGGCATACGCTTGGTGGTGGCTGCGGCCCACGCGCCCGCGCAACTGGTGCAGCTGCGCCAGGCCGAACTTGTCGGCGCGGCTCATGATGATGGTGTTGGCTGTGGGCACGTCGATGCCGGTCTCGATGATGGTCGAGCACAGCAGGATGTTGTAGCGCTGGGCCACGAAGTCGCGCATCACGCGCTCCAGCTCGCGCTCGGGCATCTGGCCGTGGGCGACGGCGATGCGGGCCTCGGGCAGGATCTCTTCGAGCTTCTGGCGGCGGTTCTCGATGGTCTCCACCTCGTTGTGCAAAAAGTAGCACTGCCCGCCGCGCTTCAATTCGCGCAGCACGGCCTCGCGGATCACGCCTGTGCCTTCGTTGCGCACAAAGGTCTTGATGGCCAGGCGCCGCTGCGGCGCGGTGGCAATCACCGAGAGATCGCGCAGGCCTTCGAGTGCCATGCCCAGCGTGCGCGGGATCGGCGTGGCCGTCAGCGTCAGCACGTCCACCTCGGCGCGCAGGGCCTTCATCTGCTCCTTGTGGCGCACGCCAAAGCGGTGCTCCTCGTCGATGATCAAGAGGCCCAGGTTGTGGAACTTGGTGGACTCGGAAAGCAGCTTGTGCGTGCCGACCACGATGTCCACCGTGCCGTCGCCGATGCCCTTGATGGCGGCGGTGATCTCCTTGCCCGAGCGGAAGCGAGAGACCTCGGCGACCTTCACCGGCCATTTGCTGAAGCGGTCCACCAGCGTCTGGTAGTGCTGCTCGGCCAGCAGCGTGGTGGGCGCCAAAAACGCCACCTGTTTGCCGCCCGTCACTGCCACAAAGGCCGCGCGCAGGGCCACCTCGGTCTTGCCAAAGCCCACGTCGCCGCAGACCAGGCGGTCCATGGGGCGGGGTGAAATCATGTCCTGGATCACCGCGTGGATGGCGGCGTTCTGGTCGGCCGTTTCTTCAAAGCCGAAGTCGTTGGCAAAGGTTTCGTAGTCTTGCGGGCTGTAGCGGAAGGCATGGCCTTGGCGCAGCGCGCGGCGGGCGTAGATGTTGAGCAGTTCGGCCGCGCTGTCGCGCACCTGCTCTGCGGCCTTGCGTTTGGCCTTTTCCCACTGGCCGCTGCCCAGCTTGTGCAGCGGCGCCTCGTCGGCGCTCACGCCGGTGTAGCGGCTGATGAGCTGCAGCTGGCTCACGGGCACGTAGAGCACGGCCTTGTCGGCGTATTCGAGGTGCAAGAACTCCTGCATGGCGGGCGTGCCGTCGGGGTTCTTGTTGCCCACGTCCATGTTGATCAGGCCCCGGTAGCGGCCAATGCCATGCGCGCTGTGTACCACGGGGTCGCCCACGTTGAGCTCGGCCAGGTCCTTGATCAGCGCCTCGACGTCGCTCACCTGCTCCTGCTTCTTGCGCCGGCGCGTGGTGGGGCCAGCGGCGAAGAGTTCGGTCTCGGTGACGAAGTCGATGCCGTCCTCGAACCAGCTGAAGCCCGTGGTCAGCCCAGCGGTGGCAATGCCCACCTTCTCATCGTCCGCAGTCTGGAACTCGGCCAGCGAGTCGAAGGCTGGCGGGTTCACTCCGCTGGCACGCAGAAAATCGAGCAGGCTTTCGCGTCGCCCATCGCTTTCGGCCAGCAGGAGCACGCGGTGGTGCGTGTTGCGGATGTGGGCGTGCAGCCGGGCCAGCGGGTCCTCGGCACCACGCACCACCGACAGGTCAGAGAGCTTCTGGAAGTGCGGGTTGTCATTCACGTCCTCCACACCGGGGCGGATGGACAGCTGCGCATGCTCCTTGGCACGCGTGTAGAACTGGTCGGCCGAGAGGAACAGCGCCTCGGGCGGCAGCACGGGGCGCTCCGGGTCGCCCTGCACCAGGCGAAAGCGGTCCTTGGTGTCCTGCCAGAAGCGCTGGAAGGCGGGTTCCAGGTCGCCATGCAGCACAACAGTGGCCTCGCCGCCCAGGTAGTCGAACACGGTGGCCGTCTCGTCAAAGAACAGCGGCAGGTAGTACTCAATACCCGCCGTGGCCACGCCCGCGCCCATGTCCTTGTAGATGCGGCTCTTGGTGGGGTCGCCCTCCAGCATCTCGCGCCAGCGGCTCCTGAATTTTGCACGCGCGTCGTCGTCCATCGGGAACTCGCGGCCGGGCAAGAGGCGCACCTCGGGCACGGGGTACAGGCTGCGCTGGCTGTCGGGGTCGAAGGTGCGGATGCTGTCGATCTCGTCGTCGAACAGGTCCACGCGGAAGGGCACGAGCGAACCCATGGGGAACAGGTCGATCAGCCCGCCGCGCACCGCGTACTCGCCCGGGCTCACCACCTGCGAGACATGGCTGTAGCCCGCCAGCGTGAGCTGGGCCTTGAACTTGGCCTCGTCGAGCTTTTGCTTGACCTTGAAGTGGAAGGTGTAGCCCGCGAGGAAGGAGGGCGGCGCGAGCCGGTACAACGCGGTGGTGGCCGGCACCAGCACGACATCGGCTTCGCCTTGCGAAATGCGCCACAGCGTGGCCAGTCGCTCGCTGATCAGGTCCTGGTGCGGGGAGAAGGTGTCGTAAGGCAGCGTCTCCCAGTCGGGGAACAGTGCGCAGCGCAGGCCCGGCGCAAAAAAGGCCATTTCGTCGATGAGCCGCTGTGCATCGGTGGCGTCGGACGTGACGATGGCGGTGGTGTGGCCAGCGGCCTTGTCGCGCTCGGCCAGGCGTGCCAGCAGCAGGGAGTCGGCACTGCCTACGGGGCGGGGCAGGGCAAAACGTTTTCCGGGGGAGAGTTTGGGCAGTTCCATGCGGACGGTGTCGTCGGGGCCCGCCGCATCCCCAGGGGCGCAAAACGCGCACGGGCTGGATCGGAGGGCAACGGGAGATTTTAGAATGAGCGCTCCATGACTGCTCCCCTGCTGCACCCCCCGCTCACCCCCTTGTCGGCCCAAGGGCGGTTTTGGGCCTTGCTGCCCTGCGCCGGGGTGGGGTCGCGGGCCGTGCCAGCAGGTGCAGGCAGCGCCCCGCAAGTGCCACCGGCCCAGGCATCGACTGTGGCGGCGTTCTCAGCCCCGGGGGCGTTGTCTGCCAGCGCTGCCGCCGCTGCAGCCCCGTTGCCCAAGCAATATCACCTGGTGGCAGGCCATCCGATGGTGCTGCACACACTGGCCGCCTTTGCTGCAGTCGGGCGCTTGCTGGGCACGCTGGTGGCCGTGGCGCCGGGGGATCACTTTTTGGACGCCCACGCGCATCCCGCGTTTTTTGTGGTGGAGTGCGGTGGCCCTACGCGTGCCGACACGGTGCGAGGCGGCCTCAAGGCCTTGCTGGAGCGCGGCGCGCAGCCCGACGACTGGGTGCTGGTGCATGATGCAGCGCGTTGCCTCGTGACCGCCGAGCAGATTGATGCGCTCATCGACCAGTGTGCGGGCGACAGTGTGGGCGGCCTCCTGGCGCACAAATTGGCCGACACGCTCAAGACCTCCATCGACGGCCCGGGCGGCGTGCGCGTGGCCTCTACCGTGGACCGCAGCGACAAGTGGCTGGCGCAGACGCCACAGATGTTCCGCATCGGCCCGCTGATGGACGCCATCGACAAGGTGGGCTCCAATGTGACCGATGAGGCCAGTGCGATGGAGGCCCTGGGTTTTCACCCCCGGCTGGTGCCCGGCGGGGCACAAAATTTCAAGGTCACCTACCCGGACGACTTCGCACTGGCGGCTGCCGTGCTGGCCCAGCGGGCGCACAGCACCACGCTGGAGCGCTATGGCGGCGAGCGGGGGCAGGTGAACGCGGCCCCCGGCAAGAAGAACCTTTTTTAGCCCACCGCGCAGGGTTTGCCAGCACCACCGGTACGCTGCCTGCATTGCACGGCCAGGGAGCCTGACCGACGGTCCCGGCGACTGAGCACTCAAACATTCACAAAGGCAGACAGATGAATTTCAGGATTGGAGAAGGCTGGGACGTGCATGCGCTGGTGCCCGGCCGCCGCCTGGTGATCGGCGGGGTGGAGATCGCCCATCCCACGGGCCTGCTGGGCCACTCGGACGCCGACGTGCTGCTGCACGCCATCACCGATGCCTTGCTGGGCGCGGCGGCCCTGGGAGACATTGGCAGCCACTTCCCCGACACCGATGCCGCGTTCCGGGGCGCGGACTCGGGCGTGCTGCTGGCCGAGGCGGCGCGGCGGGTGCGTGCCGCTGGCTTTGAGATCGGCAACATCGACAGCACGGTCGTCGCCCAGGCCCCGCGTCTGGCTGCGCACATCCCCGGCATGCGGGCCGCCATCGCGCGGGCGGTGGGTGTGGCTGAGGGCCAGGTCAATGTGAAAGCCAAGACGGCAGAGCGCCTGGGCCCGGTGGGGCAGGGCCTGGCCATGGAGGCGCGGGCTGCTGCTTTGATCTACGCCACTTAATAAGCGCACCGAACGGTGCCCTTATTGTTTCTGTACGGCCTTTGTTTTCAGTCGGCGGCTGTTGACCCCAGCCGGTCTTCGGCCCGACGCCGGGGTAACTGGCGTTTGACAGATGGTCGCTGCAGGCGCTGCTTGGGGTCCACGCCCTCGGGCAGGCTGGTGGCGCGCTGCAGTTGCAGGTGGGCCACCAGGCCGCCGGTACTGGAGTTTGCCAGCGCAAAGATGCCGCCCATGCGCTGCACCGTCTTGTCCACAATCGACAGCCCCAGGCCTGCCCCCGCCGCTGCCGTGCGCGCTGAGTCGCCCCGGAAGAACGGCTTGGTGAGGTTGGACAGTTGCTCAGGCGGAACGCCGGCGCCGTGGTCTCGCAGCTTGATAAGCACCCAGTTTTCTCGGCTTTTGGCAGCGATGTCCACGTTGGTGATGCCCGTGTCTTCGTTCTTGCCGTAGCGCCTGGCATTCTCCAGCAGGTTGGAGATCACCCGGGCCAGTTCCACCTCGTCGGCCAGCACATTCAGGTCTTCAGGCACGGACATCGTGATCTGCAGCTCGCGGTGGTCCTGCACCGCATACACGCACGACGACACCACCGCATGCAGGTTGACGGGCGTGAGCGTCACATGGTCGGGCCGGGCGTAGTCCAGGAACTTGTCGATAGTGGCATCGAGCTGCACGATGTCCGCCACCATGTGCTCGCGGGCCACTTCGTCGGTCACGCTCATCTCGGTTTCCAGCCGCAGGCGCGCCAGCGGCGTGCGCAGGTCGTGCGAGATGCCCGCGAGCATCACTGCGCGGTCCTGCTCCAGCTTGGCGAGTTTTTGCGCCATGCGGTTGAAGCCGATATTCACCTCGCGGATTTCGCTGGTCACCACTTCTTCGTCCAGGTGACTGGCGGCAAAGTCACCGTCCTTGACGCGATTGGCCGCATACGACAGCTGCTTGAGCGGGCGGTTGATGAGCCGCGCAATCGCAGCGGCACCGGCCAGCGACAGCGCTGCCGCCGTGATCAGCCAGATCAGCCAGGTGCGTCCACCCGCAGGGCTGAAGCGCGAACGGTCCATCAGCAGCCAGTTGGGATCGCCATTGATGTTAAAGCCGACCCACAGGCCATTTTCCCCGTTCACGCTCTGCGCCACGATGGTGTCGGGGCCCAGGCGCATGGTCAGCTCGTCCGTCAGGCGGTTGCCCAGAGCGGTTGGGTCGAGCAGCGCGTACTTGTCCTTGGGCTCGCGCGGCAGGATGCGCACACCCTCCTGGTCGGCCATGGTCTTGATCAGCGACACCCGCGCGATGGCGTCCGAGTGCACCAGCGCCGCGCGGCTCAGGTTGACGAGCGACGCAATCTGCTGCGCCGTCTGCAGCGTGCGCGGTTCAAACTCCAGCGCGCGCAGGGTCTGCAGCCACGCCAGGATGCTGCCTACCAGCAGCAGCGCCAGCAGAAAGAACGTGCGCCAGAAAAGATTCAGACCCACGCGCGTACGTTGTTCCCGCGCCCGCCGAATGGCCTCCAGCGGGGCGGGGCTGGTTGCGTCGGAGGGGGCGGTGGCAGACTTGCGGGACGAAGGTCTTGGCTTGCCCTCAGTATTGGCCATGAACTATCAGCTCGTTCCGTCCGGCACAAACACGTAGCCCACGCCCCACACGGTCTGGATGTAGCGGGGCGCGGCGGCGTCCACTTCCACCAGCTTGCGCAGGCGCGACACCTGCACGTCCAGGCTGCGGTCAAAGGGCTCGAACTCGCGGCCGCGGGCCAGCAGTGCCAGCTTTTCGCGCGACAGGGGCTGGCGCGGGTGGCGCACCAGGGCCTTGAGCATGGCGAATTCGCCGGTAGTCAGGGGCAGCTCTTCGCCGTTGCGCTGCAGTGCGCGCGTTCCCAGGTCGAAGGTGAAAGGGCCAAAGGTGACCACCTCGTTGTCGCCAGAAGGGGCGCCCGGTGCTTCCTGAGCAGGGCGGCGGCGCAGCACGGCATGGATACGGGCCAGCAGCTCGCGGGGGTTGAAGGGCTTGCCCAGGTAATCGTCGGCGCCCACTTCCAGGCCCACGATGCGGTCCACGTCCTCGCCCTTGGCAGTGAGCATGATGATGGGAGTGCGGTCGTTGGCGGCGCGCAGGCGGCGGCAGATCGACAAACCGTCTTCGCCGGGCATCATCAGGTCCAGCACGATGATGTCCACCGTCTCGCGCAGCAGCAGGCGGTTGAGGGCCTTGCCGTCTTCGGCAACCATGACTTCAAAACCCTCTTGGGTGAGGTAGCGGCGCAGCAGGTCGCGGATGCGGGCGTCGTCGTCCACTACCAGAACTTTGTCGGTGCGATTGGGTGTTGTGGCCATGTTGATCTCAAGTCCAATTTGTAACAGAGCCAATTCTGACCAGTTGGAACGCCGAAGTTCGGGTTTGGAGGCCGGGTTTGACCAACTGTTACAAGTTTTGCCCAGCTTCGCACCTCGTGCGACATGGCTTTGTCAAGGGCGTAGCGCACTGCGGTTAAGGTGGTGCCCCGCACGCCTGGCAACCGGGGCGTGCACCAATGAAAAGGACCGTGTGATGATGAAAAACACTACCAAATTGATAGCTGCCAGTGCATTGATCGCCTGCGCAAGCGCCGCTTTTGCCCAAAATACATCGGCCCCTGAGCTGCGCAATGTGGTGCAGCTGTCGGCCACGGGCACGGTGGAGGTGCAGCAAGACCTGCTGGTGCTCAACCTTGCCACCAGCAAAGAGGCCGCCGATGCCGCTACCGTGCAAACCCAACTCAAGCAGGCGCTGGATGCTGCACTGACTGAGGCCAAGCGCAATGCGCAGCCCGGACAGCTGGACGTGCGCACCGGTCCGTTCGGGCTGTACCCGCGCTACGGCAAGGACGGCAAGATCAACGGCTGGCAGGGCCGGGCCGAGCTGGTGCTCGAGGGCCGCGACTTTGCGCGCATCACGGCCACCGCTGGCAAGATCCAGACTCTGTCCATCAGCCAGGTGGCATTTGGCCTGTCGCGCGAGGCCCGCGCCAAGGTGGAGTCCGAGGCCCAGACCCAGGCCATCGAGCAGTTCAAGGCCCGTGCGGCCGAGCTGGCCAAAGGCTTTGGATTTGCCAACTACAGCTTGCGCGAAGTGGCGGTGAACAGCAATGAAATGTCGCCCGGCCCCCGGCCCCGCATGATGGCCGCCGAGGCCAAGGCGGCGTCGTTCTCGGACTCTGCCGTGCCGGTGGAGGCGGGCAAGGCCCAGGTCACTGTGAACGTGTCGGGCTCGGTGCAGATGCGCTGAGACCTCTGAGCCCCCTGAGTCACTGGGTGTGCCCTGTTTGAAGTAAAAATGGCTGCAAGCGCTAGTGCAATAAGCGCTGGCAGCTATCAAAAGCAGAGCGATTGCTCAGCGCCGGCTTACTGCGCAGCCCAGCCGCCATCCATGTTCCACGCCACGCCACGCACGTTGTTGGCTGCGGGGGAGCAGAAGAACACGGCCAGCTCGCCCAGCTCTTCGGGCGTGGTGAACTGCATGGAGGGCTCCTTTTCGCCCAGCAGCAGCTTCTTGGCTTCTTCGTTGGAGATGCCGTGTTCGGCGGCCTTTGCGTCCACCTGCTTTTGAACCAGCGGCGTCAGCACCCAGCCGGGGCAGATGGCGTTGCAGGTCACGCCGGTGGTGGCGTTCTCCAGCGCGGTGACCTTGGTCAGGCCCACGATGCCGTGCTTGGCGGCCACATAGGCAGACTTCTGCGCTGATCCCACCAGACCGTGCACCGACGCCACATTGATGATGCGGCCCCAGTTGGCGCTCTTCATCGCAGGCAGGGCCAGGCGCGAGGTGTGGAAGGCGCTGGTCAGGTTGATGGCGATGATGGAGTCCCAGCGTTCGACGGGGAAGTTCTCCACATTGGCCACATGCTGGATGCCCGCGTTGTTGACCAGAATGTCCACGCGGCCGAACTGGCTGGCGCTGTACTTCATCATGTCTTCGATGTCGGCCACGCGGCTCATGTCGGCGCCGTGGTAAGCCACCTGGGCACCGGCGGCCTCGCCGGCAGCCAGCACCTCGGCGCGGGGGCCATCCACATCGCCAAAGCCGTTGAGCACGATATTGGCGCCCTGGCGCGCCAGGGCCTTGGCGATGCCAAGACCAATGCCGCTGGTGGAGCCGGTGACGAGGGCAGTTTTGCCTTTCAGCATGGGAGTCTCTCCGAATGAATTACGATGCAACGCAAGAAAAAGTCGGCACTCAAGGGCAACCTATGGGTGCCAACGACCACGGCATTATCGAGCGCTGCCCCCGGATTTCGCACCCATGATTGAACCTACGCTGAACTACGTACTGTGCCCAGGCCCTGCGGCCTCGCCGGAGACCCCAGACCGTGCGCCCGCGTCGGCACAGCAGCACCGCATGGCGTACTGGGAGTGGAATGCCACGGGCGATGCTGCGCACCCGCATGTCATCGTCTGCGTTCACGGCCTGTCGCGCCAGGGGCGGGATTTTGATACCCTGGCACGCGTGCTGAGTCAGCATGCACGGGTGGTCTGCCCCGACGTGGTGGGCCGTGGCCGCAGCGACTGGCTGGCCGACCCCATGGGCTACCAGATTCCGCAATACGCGGCCGACATGCTGTCAATGGTGGCGCAATTGCACCAGCAAGCCCCCATCACCACGCTGGACTGGGTGGGCACGAGCATGGGCGGGCTCATCGGCATGGGCATCACCGGCCAGCCGGGCCTTCCCTTGCCGGTGCCTGTGCGTCGGCTGGTGCTGAACGATGTGGGGCCCGTCATTCAGTGGCAGGCGCTGCAGCGCATCGGCCAGTACCTGGGGCAGCCCGCCCGGTTTGCTTCGCTGCAGCAGGCGGCCGAAGCGATGTGGGCCATCTCCACCAGCTTTGGCCCCCACACGCCCGCCCAGTGGCTGGAGCTGTCGCGTGCCATGGTGCGTGAGCTGCCGCAGCCCGCTGGAGGCGGCCTTGCGCTGCACTATGACCCGGCGATTGCCGTGCCTTTCAGGACGCTCACGCAGGAGGCTGCGGCAGCGGGCGAGGCGGCACTGTGGCAGCTGTATGACCACATCACGGCCCAGACACTGTTGCTCCGTGGTGCGCAGTCTGATTTGCTCTCGCGTGAGACAGCGCTGGCCATGCAGCAGCGCGGTCCCCGTGCCCGCGTGGTGGAGTTTGAGGGTGTGGGCCACGCACCCACGCTGGTGGCGCCTGACCAAGTGGGTGCAGTCACTGATTTCTTGCTGGCAGCAGAAGGCACTGTGGCCGGATGAAAACCAACCCCCCTGCACCAGCATCTCTTATCCCCCAGGCCGACGCTGTCCCCCAGCTCATCGCCGCCACGGCGCACACCCTGCCCGAGCAGGTGAACGCGCTGGCCCGGGCGCGCGCGTTTGCCGAGCCCTTGATGGCGGGCGAAACGCTCGACTCCGGTGAGAACACGCTGGCCCACGCCGATGCCGTGGCCGCCATACTCAAGGGCATTGGCGGCTCCGAGGCCATGCAGGCCGCCAGCTATCTGGTGCATGCCTGCGTCCATCTGAACAAACCCGAAGAGGTGATTGCCAAGGCCTTTGGCGCCAATTTTGCGGCGCTGGCGGTGGAGACCACCAAGCTGATGCGCGTGCAGCAGCAGGCCCGTGCGGCTGCGCCGCTGGACGACCCGGCCGTGCAGACGGAGAACGTGCGCAAGATGCTGCTGGCTTTCTCGCGCGACCTGCGTGTGGTGATGCTGCGGTTGGCCTCGCGCTTGCAGACGCTGCGTTTTCATGCCGCCAGCAAGCGCCCCGTGTCGCCCAGCCTGGCGCGCGAGTCGCTGCAGGTGTTTGCGCCGCTGGCGAACCGCCTGGGTATCTGGCAGGTGAAGTGGGAGCTGGAGGACCTGTCCTTCCGCTTCCTGGAGCCCGACACCTACAAGGAAGTGGCCCGCCTGCTCGACGAAAAGCGGGGCGAGCGCGAGGTCTACATGGAGCAGCTGCGCGCGCGGCTCGAATCCGACCTGCGTGCGCGCAGCATCAGCGCCACCGTGGCGGGCCGCCCCAAGCACATCTACAGCATCGTCAAGAAGATGCGTGGCAAGTCGCTCAACTTCGACCAGGTGTTCGACATCCGCGCGCTGCGTGTGGTGGTGCCCACGGTGAAGGACTGCTACGCCGCCCTGAGCTGGGTGCATGAGCAGTTCAAGCCCATCGTGGAGGAGTTTGACGACTACATCGCCAAGCCCAAGCCCAACGGCTACCAGTCGCTGCACACCATCGTGCGGGACGACAACGGCAAGCCCATCGAGATCCAGATCCGCACCCAGGCCATGCACGAACACGCCGAGCATGGCGTGGCAGCGCACTGGGCGTACAAGGAGGCGGGTGCCAAGGGTTATGCGGGCGTCTCTGCGACGGGCGAGTACGACGCCAAGATCGCCGTGCTGCGCCAGCTGCTGGCGTGGGAGCGGGACCTTGCGGGCGCGTTGCCCAACCGGGGCTTGTTCGAGGACCGCATCTACGTGTTGACCCCCGATGCCGCCGTGGTGGAGCTGCCCCAGGGCGCCACCCCGGTGGACTTTGCCTACTCGGTCCACACCAGCCTGGGCCACCGCTGCCGGGGCGCCAAGGTCGATGGTGTGATGGTGCCGCTCAATACCCCGTTGCAAAACGGGCAGACGGTCGAAATCTCCACCGTCAAGGAAGGGCGCCCCTCGCGCGACTGGCTCAATGCCGAGCTGGGCTATCTCACCAGCAACCGCGCCAAGGCCAAGGTGCGTGCCTGGTTCAACGCACAGGCCACGCACGAGACAGTGGCCCGGGGTCGCGAGGCCGTGGAGAAGCTGCTGCAGCGCGAGGGCAAGACCGCCATCAAGCTCGACGATCTGGCGGTGCAACTTGGCTTCAAGTCGGCCGACGCGCTGTTTGAGGTGGTGGGCAAGGACGAGTTTTCGCTGCGCAACATCGAAACGGTGCTGCGCCCGCCTGAGCCCGTGCTGCAGCCTGACGACTATCTGCTGCTCAAGAAAACACGCACCAACGACGCGGCCCCCAAGGGCGGTGTGCTGGTGGTGGGCATCGACTCGCTGATGACTCAGCTGGCCAAGTGCTGCAAGCCCGCGCCGCCGGACACCATCCGTGGCTTTGTCACGCGCGGCAAAGGGGTGAGCGTACACCGTGCCGACTGCAGCAACTTCCGCGAGATGGCGGCACGCAATGCCGAGCGTGTGATCGAGGTGGAGTGGGGCGTGCCCAAGCCATCGGCATCCACAGCGGTGTACCCGGTGGACGTTGCGGTGGAGGCCGCCGACCGCCAGGGCCTGCTGCGCGACATCTCGGAAGTGTTCGCCCGTGAAAAAACCAATGTGATCGGTGTGCAGACGCAGTCCGTCAAAGGCACGGCGTGGATGACCTTCACGGTAGAAGTGTCCGACTCAGGCCGCCTGAACAAGGTGCTCGGCATCGTGGCTGGGGTGCAGGGCGTTCGTTCTGCCCGCCGCCGCTGAGGCGAGGCGCGCGCGGGCCTTGCCTGTGAGCCCGCTTCCCGCGCGTTGTGTGATTTGTAGCGTGCCGTGCCCGAGGGGGCGATTTTTATGGCTATAATCGTGGTCTTGATAACGACAGGCGCGTAGCTCAGCTGGTTAGAGCACCACCTTGACATGGTGGGGGTCGTTGGTTCGAGTCCAATCGCGCCTACCAAGTTTCTCCTCTGAAGGAAACCAGCCTTCAGGATTTCGGGGAACTTGCAGGGAACTTCACAGGTTCCTACTTTGATTAAGCCGCCTTTTCTTTGGCGGCTTTTTCGTTTCTGAGCGCCGCTTCCAGCTTCGCCTTTTCCCTCCCACGGTCTGCGCCATCGATCCATTTGGCGTAGACGCTGAAGAGCATCTTGGCATTCTTGTGCCCCATCTGCCGGGCGATGTAGGCCGGATTCACCCCGGCCGCCAGTGCGTTCGCCGCGTAGGTGTGTCTGGTCTGGTAAGCCCGGCGGCGCCGGATGCCCAGGCGGCGCAGGCTGGGTGTCCAGTAGTGATCCCGCTGGCTGCGCTCGTCGTGCCAAGGGCGGTTGGTCACCGGATTCTGGAAGATCACCGCATCCACCCCGCCCATGAATGTCCAAGGCTTCATTGCCTGCAGCACCGCGATGGCCCGGGCCACCAGGTCCACGTCCCTGGCGTTGTAAGTCTTCAACTCCTTCACTTCGCCAGCGGTGCGCGCGCGCTCCACCCGCACGGTCCCATGGTTCCAGTCCACGTCGCCCCAGCGCAGCGCGATCAGCTCTTCCGGGCGCATGCCCGTGAGGAATGCGAACTCGAAGTAGGCGTGCACGCGCGGGTCGTAGCGCTCGCGCAGGTCGGCGAGGATGCGCTCCATCTCGGCCGTCGAAAGCGGGTCGGGTGCGGCCGCCTGGTGCTTGCTGTTCTCGATTCCCTCCATGGGGTTCTCGGTCTTCAGCTCTCGTCCGGCCAGTGCAAACACCCCGCGCAACGGGATCAGGTAGTTGTTCAACAACTTCGACGACTTCCATGGGTAGCTGCCCACCTTGGCCGCTACCGTGGCGTGTGTGAGCTTCGCCATGGTCGAGTCGGCGCCCAACAGGCTCTTCCAGATAGCCAAGGCGTTTGTGTATTGGCTGAGGGTTCGCTTGGCCAAGCGGCCCTTGGTCTCCAGCCACAGCTCACACCATTTTCCGAAGGTTCTTTCTTCGGTTGGCGGCTGCGCATTGACCGCCCGTGGACTGTCCGGGAAGTAGTCGGAGAGAACGAACGTGCCCAGCCGGATCTTGTCCCTGATCTCGGCAGCCACGCGATGGGCGTGTTTGACATTGGCAGAGCTGGGCAAAAGCGGCTTGCCTGCCACCGTCAGCGTCTCTCGGCACCTCTTTCCATCGTGCACGAAGAACAGCCGGATGCTTCGCTCTCGGACCTCTACTCCGTCTCTAAAACCCATGCCTCAATCCCCTTGGTGTCGATCCAAATTCGGCCATCGCGCCCCCGGCGCCACTCTTTGTTTTCCAGCCAGATTCCGCGCTCAATGCGCTTCTCAATGGCTGCGGGTGAAAGCCCTGTCATCGCCGCGCACAGCCTGATGGTCACAAAGCGCGCGGATTGGATGAATGGCTGAGTTGTCACATCCATGGTCATGACCCAGCACCCCCTGCTGCGCGAAGCCGCGCGTTTTCAGCTTCCAGCACTTTGATCTTCGCCCGAGCTACCGCCAGGCGCTCAAATGGGATACGGTACTCCTCGTTCTTGGCGAGCAGCACAGGCCCAGAGCCGCCATTGATGATCGCTGCATGGGAGAGAAGAGCGGAGTGCGCTTTCCCGACCTCAGCTTCGGCGTTCGCGTCGCGCGCGGCACGCATGACCGCAACTTGCAGGTCGTAGCAGAGCTGGGCGTGAGCTTCGTACCAGGCGGCGGTGTCCACCACATCGGGGATTTTCGCCAGCCTGATCTCAGCCGGTCCTGGTGCTTCCCGCAGCGGGGGGACAGGCTTGGTCCCAAGCACTACGCCGATGAAGTTCTTGAATGGAGAGGTCATGCTGCAGACCTCCGCAGCTTGCTCGCTGGTTTGTAGACCTCGCGGACCTCCCCGTGCACAGTGAGGCGCGATTGCATGCCCGGGGTCATTGGTGCCCAGTTCTCTGCGCCGATGTCGAATCCCCACAGCTCGCAACCAGCGGCTGCAGGGCGGAATTGAAAGCGCCGGGCGCCGTGCCACTCCGCACCGTCGTCATGGCGGATGGTGATCATGTAAAGGCCGTCATGGCGAATCTCGCGGCGGTCAAAATCGACCTCGATACAGTCGCCTGCCTCGATCTCAGGGTGGCATAGCGCTACATGCGTCTGGATCATCTGCAGGCCGAAGAAGTGGCCCAGGTCGGCTGGTGCGGTGACCCGCTCAACGGCGTGAGCAGGAATGCCGCGGGCAGCAGGCGGCGCGGGGCGTGGCCGTGTACGGCGTTCAAGAACGACGGTGCTCATGGCTGACCATCCTTTGCGGCGACGCGCAGAGCCTTGCGCTCCGCGAGGTGAGCGCTCCATGCATCCATGGATGCGCGGTCGTCAGCGGACATGCGATCAAGTGCTGGATGCCCGGCGACTTGGTCAAGGGTCAGCAGCAGCTGGCGCCCGGTTTCGTCCTGAATGCTGAAAAACCCGTCGTCATCGTTGGTCAAGCCGACAGAGCTTCCCGCCAGGTGCACGCGGCCCACCAGCGTATCAAGAAGCGCAGGGTCGGAAGTCCACGCACCTCCCTGGCGAGAAACGCGGACGATATGCGCCTGGGGGTACTTACCAGTCGTCTTGAAATGGTCCAGTGCCGGAGCGGCATGCTCGCGAACCTTCTCCGTGTTCCGGTCGGCCGTGTTGATGTTGAGTGCTTCGAAGATCTGCTCGCGCGTTGCGGTGCGGTCGAGTGCGTCACACAGGGGCATCAGGTAGTTGCCGATCTCGATTTCCATCGTCCGCGCTTGCAACTCAACCTCTCCAAGATTTGCAACGATGGTGGCCGCTCTAGCTCCCTCCGGAGTGCCTGGGCCTAGGCGTTCCAGCAGGCGCTTGCTTTCCTTGATCTCCACCCTGGATTCGGTCAATGCCATGACGATGCGGCGCGCTATGCCGCGCAGGTACACCAGC
Organism: Acidovorax sp.; assembly: GCF_016783915.1. Taxonomy (GTDB): domain Bacteria; phylum Pseudomonadota; class Gammaproteobacteria; order Burkholderiales; family Burkholderiaceae_C; genus Acidovorax. Next base: position 2,803 of record NZ_JADHVT010000039.1, on the reverse strand, counting down.
TGCTTGATGAGCTGGTCAGCGGTCTCGGAGCCGGTGAGTGCGAGGTTCATGATTCAAGTTTGTGGGTGAATTGATTGATGCGGGTGGTCGATATCGGCACGAAAACGACCGATATCCCCATGTCTCAGCCAGAAAAAGCGCGCGATCTGCTGCGCCAGAGCAAGCCGGCCGCCCAGGTGGCTGACTCAAGCGGGCCAGCGCCAGCATTGCGGCGCATGTTGGCCAAGCGGAAGAAAAGGGCGATCTGTTTCATGTGCATCCTTTCGATTGCGAATGGTCTCGCGGACTGTTGGTGCAGAAAAAGGGGGTAAACGGCGCGACCGGTTTTAAAGTCCGTGCCCGCGCCATTCCTCGTCGTGCTGGGCGATGGCTTGGCGGGTCATGTGGCCGTAGTCCGGGGCGTCCTTGATGGCACGCGGTGGGGCAGTGGTGCCCACCAGGGCCTGGCAGTTGCGGGCGCTGCGGCGGTGGGCCTGGGCCTGCATGGTTTCCTTGCCGGTGTGGGGATCTGCGGGCAGGGCCGCTGCGGCCTGGTCGTACAGGTTGGCGGCCATGGCCCACTGGAGCGCGCCCTGGGCGTTCATGGCGGCTTTGACCAGCAGAGCAGCGTCAGTGCTGGCTGTCCGTGCTTTGTTTGCGCCGATGATCGCGGGGAGGGCGCTCACGCGACTGCCTCCCCGGCCAAGGCGGCGACTTCACTGTGGCCATCGTTGCCCAGGTAGATCACCCGGGCTGCGGTCTTGGAGTGGCCCACGCTCAGGCGGTCGCTGCGCTTGGCGAGGTCTTCGCGCACCAGTTGACCTACGGTACGGCCCCAGGCCGATTCCGAGGCGTAGATTTCGTGCAGACGACCGGCCTTGAAGTCAGCGGCCGTGGGCACAAAGGCCATGCCGAAGCGGCGGGCCACGCTGGCGCAGGCCTTGCCGATCAGGCCGGCGGAGTGGGTGCGGGTGCAGAACACGAAGTCGGCACCGAAGCGCACGACTTGGCCGTCCAGCAGGGCGAAGGTGCAGCCCTTGTAGTCCTGCTGGCCATCGAAGTAGGCACCGCTGAAGCGCTTTGCCACGGCCTCAACCTGGGCTGTGTTGGGGCCATCGGTCCAGCCGATGTTGATGGAGGCGCCGCCGCTGTAGGTGCTGGAGCGCACCGTGAATTTCACCCCCTTGAAGGCCTCCTTCAGGGCTTGGCGGATCAGCTTGGCGGTATCAGCGCAGGAAACGTGCTTCGACATTTTTCACTCCAGAGCCCGGGGCGGGCGATGGAATGAAATGTAGCAATTGCTACTTGTGCGTGCAATAGCAATTGCTATCCACGCCAGATATTTTTATGACCCGTTGGTCAGTAATGATGCAAGGCGGATCAATTGCTACAGTTTCCGCCCATTCCAGGCCCAAATTACACGACCAAGGATGTCGATGACATGGTCGCCGTTGAGCACATCCACCGTCTTCACCGTCGGGTTGTCGCTGCTGATTTCGAGAGCCTTGTCCATGCGCTGGCGCACACGCTTGATATAGAGGCGGTCATTGGCCGCCATGACATACACGCCGTCGATCACCTTCGGATCTTTGATCCCGGTATCCACCAGCAGGATGTCGCCGTCCTCAAAAGTCGGGCTCATGCTGTCGCCGTAGGCGTGGATGAAGCGCAGCGCCGCAACATTCGTCGGCTGTAGCCGACGCGCCACCCATTGCTCTGACAGCGCAATATGCCCCACCAGCACATCGTCATGCTGGATCTCTGTTCCCGGGCCCATGCTGCCAGAGTTGGCAAGAAGAGGGACGTGAACCGCAGGCACACCAGGCGCCGGGGAGGGGGTCAACGCTGAAACTGGCTGGGTGGCGGCTGCGCTCTGATCAAACCAGCCGGCGTACCCGGGCAGCGCGTGCACAGCCAGGATGGTTTTTTCCGTGACGGGACGTTCCCCGCGCAGCATCTGGCCGACAAAAGCTCCATCGCGATAGCCGAGCCTGCGGCCGGTGCTGGCTTTGCCTCCTTCGCGCTCGACCATTGCCTGAAGCCTGCTGACCCGCCAGTCCTGAATGTTTTGTGTGCTCATATTCATACGGTAGCGGAAGCTACTATAGCAATGGCTACTTGTTTGCAGGTAGCAATTGCTATAGAGTACTGGGTCTATGAAGCTATCTGAATACCTGGCACGGCCAGATGCCCTGAGCGTCTCGGACCTTCGCGTGCAAATTGGGGCCCGTAGCGATGCGCAGATTCGGCAGTGGCAACACGGGTACGCCAAGCGCAAACCTGGCCCCGCCTACTGCCGGGCGATTGAAACCGCTACAGGCGGGGCAGTTACTCGCCGCGACCTTCGGCCGAATGACTGGCACCGCATCTGGCCGGAATTGGCCGTGGATGCCAGCGCAGCGCACGAGGTTGCTCATGCTTGATCTCAATTCACAAGCCACGCATTCCGCGCGCGCCTGGCCGCGCCTTGTCGCGCGCCGCGTCCATCTGTACCCGGCTCGCCTTGCAGGCGATGCGCAACTCCCCCGCCACCCACGCCAGATGCAGCTGCGATGTGGTCATGGTCTGCACCCGCTGGCCAGTGACCGGGTCGGTGTTCACAGACATCGCCGTGCGGCTGCTGCTGTGGAAGGGGGCGGTGGTGGTGTTCATGTCGGTGGTCCTTTTGCGCTGGGATTCAGCGATGGGCCAATCGTCTTTTTTTTCCCGTTTTTCCTAAAGGAAAGTAGCGAAAACTATGAATCCGCAAGTTTCCACTAGCCGCGTCCAGCTTGAGATACCAGACGGTTTGGCGGAGCGCTACTCCACCGCGTTGGAGGTAGTC
>NZ_JADHVT010000170.1 GCF_016783915.1 Acidovorax sp. | reverse complement strand
ACATGATCTGGCGTACTGCACGCGGCACGGGGCTGGATGGCCCGCGCCAGAGCGACATCCCCAACGCGGGGCTCAACCGTGTGCGGGTGAGCGGCGAGGCGGTGGAGGTGCTGGACTGGGCCGATGTGCGGCACCTGGCGGATTTACCGGAGCAGCCGGTGTATGACCAGACGAAGTTAGTGGTGCGGTAATTGACTAACGCATAGTTAAATATCAGGACCGGGCGAGAAAGGCCCGAGTTATCTTTTCAGCGCTCTCTGCGTCGTTTGCCAGCCCCAGAAATGCAACTGCAGCGATAGCCCCGAATATTTCAGCGAACTTCAGGATTGCGTGAACTTCTTCTTCATCGTACGAAGGTTCGACTGCAAATTCGCTTTGCCAACGCTGGACGTGTAAACCTCCTGTGTGCGTATATGCGCACATGGATGACCAGTGCGCCTTCCTCAGCGCTTCCAGATTGGCATCAGCGAAGTCGTGGGCCCTCTCTACGGCAGAGACTAAGGCTGAAAAATCGGGTGGATTTCCACCGCCGATAAATGATTCGACCTGGGCGTCTGTGGCGCAATGGGCCAGCCACTCGCCTCGTACGTAGGCTTCAAATTCGACACGGACGAGAGAGAATGCTGAACCATATAAGCAGCGCTCGACAAGAACGACGATGGAATGGTGGTGTTCTTGTGCAAGCGCGAAGCATGCTGCTGCAGCACGTGAGCGATTTGAGGCGGAGATGGTTTTCTCATGCACCTGTCGCCGAAGCAGTTCAACGAATTGGCCTGCTGTACTGATACGAGTATGGAAATCCATAGAGGCGAACGCAGACGTTTCGGTCTTGTGCTCAGAGGCCATGGTTGTGACAGTCGCTAGTGGACTCACGCCACTGGCAACCCCAGCACCCCATTCACCATTCCCACCTGCCGCGCCAGCCTCACCGACTCCGGCTGCGCATTCACTAACGGCTGCAACACGTTCTGCACCGCCGCCCACTGCCCGTTGCGCTGCAGCGCATCCACCCAGATCTGGTGGAACAAATCCCGTTGCGCATGGCTGCCGCCAATCTCCACCAGCCGGGGCAGGGCCACGCCCAGTTTTTCCACCGCCGTCGCCCAGTCGCCCTGCGCGTGCGCCAGCAGGCCGTGGGCGGCAGGCACGCACACCTGCTGCCACACGGTGCGTTCGTGTGCCTCGGTGCGGGTGGCGGCGTGGGCGGAGATGTTGTTTTGCTGCGTGCGCGCGGCCTCCATGCGCCCGGCGCGGGCCAGGCCGTAGAGGTATTGCAGGTCCAGAAAGGGCAGTACGTGGTCGGCCAGGCGCAGTGCCAGGTGGTCGGCTACGTCGGTCCAGCGGTCGCCGACATCCACGCCTGCCAACTCCAGCCGGGCGAGCAGGGATACGGCGTTGATCTGGTCCTGGGTGTATTCCTTGACCACGCCCCAGACCTGGCTGTCGTAGAGCGCCAGCACTTCGGCATGCCGGTCCTGCTCCAGCAAAAACAGCGCCTGGTGCCACCAGTTGTGCGTGACCATGAAGGAGTTCAGGCCCGTCCAGGTGTCGCCCACGCTGGCCATGAAGTCGGTACCTTCGCGGATGCGGCCCTGTGTCAGCATGACGTGGGCCAGCGCGTGGTGGGCCCAGGGTTCTTTGCGGCACAGGGTGATGGCGTGGCGTGCGGCGCTTTCAGCCTCTTGCAGGCGGTGGCATTGCTCCCAGCCAAAGGCCAGCATGCCGTGCAGGTAGGGCACCTCGGCCGCTGCGGGCAGAGCCTGCAGCGCCAGGCGCAGCATGCCGGGTGAGTCGCCCCGGTTGAACAAATGGTATTGGCCGAGCTTGAGGGAGGCGAGGTCGCGCGGGTGCAGGCGGGCTTGCTCCTCGTGCAGCGAAATGGCGCGGGGCAGGTCGCCATCCACCCAGGCGGCGATGGCGGCCACAAAGCGTTGTTCACGCTCGGTAGCCTCTGTGGCGCGGGCCAGGGCCTGGTCGATGAAGGGGCGGGCGTTGCGCGGAGCGTCTGCCGACTCGGCAAACATGTGCAGCGCGGCGCAGCTGGCCTGAACGATGGGGCTGGTGTCGGCCGCCGCGTTCAGCACGTTCACTGCGCGGGCTTCGCAGGCGATGAAGCCTTCTACAAAGTCATTCAGCGCTGTCGCGCTGGTTTCGTCCTGCAGCGTGATGGCGTTGCCCAGGCTGTCTGTCATGCGGGTGTGCGTGGAGGATGGCATGGGGCATTGTTGGGTCGCTGGGCTCAGCCGCCGTTGATCAAGGTCACGTAGGCGTTGCGGGTTTCGGCTGAAACGGAAGCGACGAGCTGTTCGTGCGGCGTCTGGTGCCGCGCCAGCATGCGGGCGCTGGCCACGGTTTTGGACTTGCAGTACCAGTGGCAGGTGTGCTGCATCAGAAACAGCTCGGCCGTCATCATGTAGGCGCGGTCTTTGGGCGACAGGTGGCTGGTGTTCTGCACCACATGGGCAATGCCGCGCGCGTGGATGGCGAGCGCACGACGCACGTCAAAGGTCATGGCGGGCAGCAGCTTGTCGGCAAACGGGATCGGCACGGAGAGCCGGCTGACACGGGCGTGGGCTTCGTCCACCTTGGCAAAGTCGGCGGCAAAGCGGCTGAACTGCTCGCTCAGTTGCGACTCGGTGGTGCTCAGCAGGCTCCAGATCTGGCTGCGGCGCTCGTCGGTGCTTTCACCCAGGGCGCGCAGGTAGCCGTCGGTCAGCGCCTCCATCAGCTTTTCGATCTGGTAGTTGGCCAGGTGTTTGCCCAGCAGCGCAATGCGCTTGCGCTGCTCTTTGGCATTGAGCACGAAGGTGCCGGTGGCGATGAGGATCGCCAGGATGATGATGTCCATGCGGTGGTGGGATGGTGGTTTGTGAGGCGGGGGGGGCTCCAGCGGTGGTGCCAGCGTCAGAGCGTATCCCCCAAGGTTACCAACAACAACGCACGACAGATGCAGGGTTATGCCGCAGGCGGCTGGGGCCATGCCCGCTGGGGTTCGCGGATCAGCTCGAAGGCGTGCGCCACCTGCAGCACGCCCAGGTCGTCAAAACGCGCGCCCGCAATCTGCAGGCCGATGGGCAAACCAGCGCGGGTGTAGCCGCAGTTGACCGAGGCCGCAGGTTGCTCGGACATGTTGAACGGCACGGTAAAGCCGATGTGTTCCAGCGGGCGCAGCGGGTCGCTGGTGGGCGAGGGCAGCTCGGCCTGGAAGGCGACGTTGGGCGCCACGGGCGAGATCACATAGTCGAACGCGCTACAGGCCTTGACGGCGGCCACGCGCGTCAGGTGGAACTGGTGGCTGGCGGTGAAGACCTCGGTGCCGCTCATGCCGGCGGCACTGTCGGCCCAGGTGCGGATGTAGGGCAGCACCTTGTCGCGCCGCGCCGCAGGCAGGGCCTGCAGGTCGATGTGGGAGCGCATGCGCCAGAAGTGGTCCATGCCGTCAAGCATGGCCTGGGTCATGAAGGGTGCCATGGGCACGATGGTGGCGCCAGCGGCTTCCATGAGTTGGGCTGCGCGCTCTACGGCCGCTTTCACCTCGGGCTCTACCGGCAGGCCGCAGCCAGCGTCCAGCAGCAGGCCTATCTTCAAGCCTTGCAGGCTGCGCGCGCGCTCGGCCAGCTTGTTGAACTGGCTCCAGGCGATGTCCTGGTAGGGCAGGCTCATGCTGTCGCGTGCGTCGGGCTGGCTCAGCACCTGCATCATCAGCGCGGCGTCGGCCACGGTGCGGGTCATGGGGCCGGCGGCGCGGCCGGTGTAGGGCGGGTCAATCGGGATGCGGCCCAGGCTGGGCTTGAGGCTGAAGATGCCACACCAGCTGGCAGGCAGGCGCAGCGAGCCACCAATGTCCGTGCCGATGTGCAGCGGGCCGTAGCCCGCAGCGGCTGCCGCGCCGCCGCCGGCGCTGGAGCCGCCCGGGCCCTTGCTCACGTCCCAGGGGTTGCGCGACAGCGGGTGAAAGGTGGACAGGCCCGAGGACAACATGCCGTAGTCGGGCATGGTGGTCTTGGCGACGATGACGGCCCCGGCCTCGCGCATGCGGGCGGCGGGGGGGGCGTCAGCTGCGGCGGGCACCAGTTCGACGGCGGCCGTGCCCAGCGGGGTGGGGTCGCCTTCGGTGGCGATGTTTTCCTTGATGGTGCTGGGCACGCCGTCGAGCAGCCCCGTGGGCTCGCCGCGCAGCCAGCGGGCCTCGGAGGCACGGGCCTGGGCCAGGGCGGCCTCGGGCCGCAGCAGGTAGGTGGCTTTGATGTGGGGCTCCCACCGTTCAATGTGGGCCAGCACGGCCTGCGTGACCTCGACCGGTGACAGCTTGCGCTGGCGGTAGGCGGCAATCAGGTCGTGGGCGGGCAGGTCGTGCAGTTCGGTCATGGGAGGGTGGGTGGTCGCAGTAGCGAGGTTTATCAATAAAAAAGGCTGCGGGCGCTAGTGGATAGAGCGCCGGCAGCTATATTTTTAGGAGTGTTGACTCCTGCACGCGCCGCGTTGCGGCGCGTGGCTGTCAGGACCAGGACAGCGCGGAGATGTCGTTCACGAACACGGGCATGTCTTTCCACAGGCCCTTGAGGTTCTTGTTGGCCACCGTGATCCACTGGTTGGAGTACAGGAAGGCGTGCACCGCATCGTTGGCCAGCAGGCGCTGCGCATCGCCCAGCAGCTTGGCGCGGTCGGCGGGGCGGGCGGCGTTCTTGATCTGGCTGAACAGGTCGTTGAACTTGGGCGAGTTGTAGGCCCAGTAGTAGTCGGGCTTGGCAAAGTTGCCCAGATCGAACGGCTCCACGTGGCTGATCACCGTCAGGTCGTAGTTCTTGCTGCCGTAGGTGCCGCTGAGCCACTGGGCCCATTCCACGTTCTGGATCTTGGCGATGATGCCGACCTTGGCCAGCTGGGCTGCAATGACCTCGCCGCCCTGGCGTGCGTAGGGCGTGGGAGGCAGCGTCATGGTCAGCTCCAGCGGCGTTTTGATGCCGGCCTCGGCCAGCAGCTTCTTGGCCTTCTCGGGGTCGTAGGGGTTCACGCCCGTGGTGTCCACGTAGCCAAACGCGCCCGGCACGTAGTGGCTGCCGATGGGTGCGCCGTAGCCGTCGCCCGCGCCTTCGATCACGGCCTTGCGGTCAATGGCTGCGGCAATGGCGCGGCGCACGCGCACGTCGTCCAGCGGCTTCTTGCCGTTGTTGATGGCCACGATGGTCTTGGCGCGCGAGCCGCTGACCACCACCTGGAACTTGGGGTTGGCCTTGAACTGCGCCACGCTGCGCGGCGTGACGCGGGGGAATGCGTCCACGTCGCCCGCCAGCAGGGCAGCCACCTGGGCTGCAGGGTCGGAGATGAAGCGGAAGGTGGCGCGCTTGATCTTGATGGCCTTGGCGTCGCGGTAGCCGTCCCAGGCGGTCAGCACGACCGAAGAGCCCTTGTTCCACGCCTGCAGTTGGTAGGGGCCGGTGCCCACGGGCTTGTTGGCGTTGGTGTCGGCGCTCTTGGGCTCCACGATGATCGACGTGGCCTGGCCCAAGATGAACAGCAGGTCGGGGTCGATCTCCTTGTTGAGCAGCACCACGGTGTAGTCGTCCACCACCTGGGTGGTGATGCCTGCAAAGGTGCGCTTGTCCTTGTTGGTGCTTTTCTCGCCGCCCGCGCGGTCGTAAGAGAACTTGACGGCGGCGGCGGTGAAGGGCTCACCGTTCTGGAACTTCACGCCACGGCGCAGCTTGAAGGTGTAGGTCTTGAGGTCGGGCGAGACCTCCCAGCTTTCGGCCAGCAGGGGCGATACGCTGCCGTCGGCGTTGATCTTGGTGAGCGTCTCGAAGATGTTGTACTGCACGATCTCGGCGATAGCAGACGCGGCACCGGCGGTGGGGTCCAGGCCTGGGGGCTCCAGCGTCATCGCCAGCGTCACCGCATCTTTGCGGCCTTGCGCCAAGGCGCCAAGCGAGGTGGACAAGGGCACAGCGGCGATGGCGCCAGTGGCAAGGACGGTACGGCGGTTCAGCATGTTCGGACTCTCCAGACAAAAAACCAGACAACAACCATAAAAACCCCGGTGCAATTGGTTACCAGGGCGCACAAAAGCTTTTTACACCATCACACCTACATTTGGTTATGCGATTTTTGCCGTTGCGGCTGCAGCGGCGGCTGCTGCTGCACGGCGCGCCCGCGCGCGGCCTGGCAACACCTGGGGCACTGCGCCTACCAGCGACTGTGTGTAGGGGTGCTGCGCGTTGCGGAACAGCTCACCCGGCGATCCGCGCTCCACAATGCGGCCCTGGTACAGCACCACCACCTCGTCACACAGGTGATTGACCACCGCGAGGTCGTGGCTGATGAGCATGTACGTGATGCCGAACTGCTGCTGCAGGTCTTGCATCAGGTTCAGCACCTGGGCCTGTACCGACACGTCGAGCGCGCTCACAGGCTCGTCGGCCACGATGAGGCGGGGCCGGGTGATGAGGGCGCGTGCAATGGCGATGCGCTGGCGCTGACCGCCAGAAAATTCGTGCGGGTACTTGCCCAGGTCGTTGGTGCGCAGGCCCACCTGGGCCAGCACCTGGGCCGCCTGCTCGCGCTGCTCGGCGCGCATGGTCTGGCCCTGTGCCTGCAGTGGTTCGGTGACGATGCGCTCCACGGTCTGGCGCGGGTCCAGCGATCCGTACGGGTCCTGGAACACCATCTGAAAATCGCGGCGCGCCTGGCGCAGCTGTTCGGCGGGCAACTGGTGCAGGTTGCGGCCCAGCAGCTCGACCGTTCCGGAGGTGGGCGCGTCCAGCGCCATCACCAGGCGGGCCAGCGTGGACTTGCCGGAGCCCGATTCGCCGACGATGCCCAGGCTGTGGCCTGCCGCCACCGAAAAGCTCACGCCATTGAGCGCATGCACCTTGCCCGGAGGGCGAAACAGGTGCTCGCGGGGCAGCATGTATTCACGCACCAGGTCCGTGACCTGGAGCAGCGGCGCAGCGGTCTGGCCGGGGGCGGTGTGGGGTGCCTGGATCATGCGGCCACCTCGATGATGTTCACCACGCCCGCACTCTGCGCCTCGGCAATGGCCTCGCGCCTCAGGCAGCGCACCTGGTGGTCGCCATCGGCATCGGAGGCCACGATCGTGGCCTCTGGTTGATCGTTGTGGCAGGCATCCACTGTGAAGCTGCAGCGCCCTGCAAACGGGCAGCCTGCGGGCAGGTCCACCAGCTCGGGCACCGTGCCCGGAATGGTGGACAGGCGCGGGCGTTGCCCGGGCGCGTGCACGGCACCCAGGTGGGGCCGGGCGGCGAACAGCCCGCGTGTGTAAGGGTGGGCCATGGCCGAGAAGACCGAGGCGGTGGAGCCGCTTTCGACCACGCTGCCGCCGTACATCACCATCATGCGGTCCACGTTCTGCGAGATCACCCCCAGGTCGTGCGAGATGAGGATCAGCGCCATGTTGCGCTCGGCCACCAGGTCGCTGATGAGGTCCAGGATCTGCTGCTGGATGGTCACATCCAGCGCCGTGGTGGGCTCGTCGGCAATCAGCAGATCAGGCCCGCAGGCCAAGGCCATCGCAATAGTGATGCGCTGGCGCTGCCCGCCCGAGAACTGGTGCGGATAGGCGTCAAAGCGCTGTGCGGCTTTGGGGATGCCCACTCGGTCCAGCAGGGCTATGGCTTCGGTGCGTGCGGCCGCTGCATTCATGCCCCGGTGCAGGCGCAGCGGCTCTGCCACCTGGCGGCCAATGGTGTGCACGGGGTTCAGGGCGGTCATGGGCTCCTGGAACACCATGCCAATACGGTTGCCGCGCATCTTGCACATCTGCGCATCGGTGCGGCCTACCAGCTCTTGTCCATCAAAGCGGATGCTGCCCGTGACCTGCGCGCTGTCAGGCAGCAGGCCCATGAGCGACATGGCCGTGATGGACTTGCCGCAGCCCGATTCACCAATCAGGCCCAGGGTTTCACCACGCGCCAGAGAAAAGCTCACGCCGCGCACGGCATCGGCGGGGCCCCGGTGCGTCTGCAGGCGGATGCGGAGGTTGGAGACTTCTAACAGAGACATCGTGAGGTTGTGGGGCTTCTTGGCAGGATTAACGCTTGCGTGAGAGACGAGGGTCCAGCAGGTCGCGCAGCCCGTCGCCCAGCAGGTTCAGCCCCAGCACGGCCAGCGCAATCGCCATGCCGGGCCACACCGCCAGCAGCGGGGCCTGGAACATCAGCGTCTGGGCCTCGCTCAGCATGCGGCCCCAGGAGGGCTGGGGCGGCTGGGTGCCCAGGCCCAGGTAGGAGAGGGCAGCTTCGGCCAGGATGGCGATGGCGAACTGGATGGTGGCCTGCACGATGAGCACCGACAGGATGTTGGGCAGCACGTGTTCCAGCGTTATGCGCCAGCTGCCCTTGCCGCAAGCACGCGAGGCCAGGATGTATTCGCGCGACCACACGGCATTGGCCGATGCGCGCGTGACGCGTGCGAACGTCGGGATGTTGAAGATGCCGATGGCGATGATGGAATTGACAATGCCCGCGCCAAAGACGGCCGTCATCATGATGGCCGAGAGGATGGCGGGGAAGGCGAAGGTGAAGTCCGCCAGCCGCATGATCAGCTCTTCCACCCAGCCACGCTTGGCGGCGGCCAGCAGTCCCAGCGCCGTACCCAGGGTCAGGCCGATGCCCACCGCGATCACGCCCACCAGGATGGAGTTGCGTGCGCCCACCAGCAGCAGCGAGGCTACGTCGCGGCCAAAGGCATCCGTGCCCAGCCAGTGGGTGCCGGATGGACTCGCCAGCTTGTTGGCCATGTCCATCTCGTAGGGCGACCAAGGCGTCCAGACGAAGGAGAGCAGCGCAGCAAGGATCAGCAGCGCCGACAACACAGCACCGATGACAAAACTGCGGTGGCGCAGTGCGCGGTGCAGCCAGCCGGGGGCGGAGAGCGTGGAAGAGGAGAGGGTGGACACGGCGGCGCTCATGGGGATCAGATGTCGGAAGCCTTGACGCGGGGGTCGATCACGGCGTAGAGGATGTCCACGACGAAGTTCACGATCACCACCATGGCGGCGAGCAGCATCACGCAGTTGCGCACCACGATCAGGTCGCGGTTGGAGATGGACTGGAAGATCAGGCGCCCGAGGC
>NZ_JADHVT010000169.1 GCF_016783915.1 Acidovorax sp. | reverse complement strand
CCGACGTGGCTGCCCTGGTCGACAAGCTCAAAAACGAAGCAAAAGTCATCTAAGGAGAACAACAAATGACCGTACTCGTTATTGCTGAACACGACAACGCCTCCATCAAGGGCGCCACGCTGAATACCGTCACGGCCGCTGTGGCCTGCGGTGGCGACGTGCACGTGCTGGTCGCTGGCCACAACGCCGGTGCAGCCGCACAAGCAGCCGCCCAGATCGCCGGCGTCGCCAAAGTCATCCACGCCGACGCCCCCGGCCTGGAGCACGGCCTGGCAGAAAACGTGGCCGCGCAAGTGCTGGCCATCGCTGGCAACTACAGCCACATCCTGTTCCCGGCGACTGCCAGCGGCAAGAACGTGGCCCCCCGCGTGGCGGCCAAGCTCGATGTCGCCCAGATCAGCGACATCACCAAGGTCATCGCAGCCGATACGTTTGAGCGCCCCATCTACGCCGGCAACGCCATTGCCACCGTGCAAAGCCAGGATGCCGTCAAGATCATCACCGTGCGCACCACCGGCTTTGACGCCGCAGCCGCCACCGGTGGAGCAGCAGCGGTGGAAACCGCAGCAGCCACCGCCGACGCAGGCAAGAGCAGCTTCGTGGGCAGCGAAATCGCCAAGAGCGACCGGCCCGAGCTGACTGCCGCCAAGATCATCGTCTCGGGTGGCCGGGCGCTGGGCAGCAAGGAAAAGTTCGACGAAGTCATGACCCCGCTGGCCGACAAGCTGGGAGCCGCTTTGGGTGCCAGCCGCGCGGCAGTGGACGCAGGCTACGCCCCCAACGACTGGCAAGTGGGCCAGACGGGCAAGATCGTGGCGCCGCAGCTGTATGTGGCCGCCGGCATCTCGGGCGCCATCCAGCATTTGGCGGGCATGAAGGACTCCAAGGTGATCGTGGCGATCAATAAGGACCCGGAGGCGCCGATCTTCAGCGTGGCCGACTACGGGCTGGAGGCGGATCTGTTTGCGGCTGTGCCTGAACTGGTCAAGGCGGTTTGACATCCACAGGGCATCATCACCCGTCCAACTTCTATAGGATCAAATGCTATTAAAAATATAGCTGAATGCGCTTTTTGAAAGGGCGCTGCGGCTTTTTTCTATTCCAATAACGACGCACGAGACAACACCATGAGCACATCCCTTTCCCGCCGCAAGATCGTTCAGGCCACCGGTGCAGCACTGGCAGCTGCCGCGTTGCCAGCGCTGGCACAGTCCGCCTGGCCTAACCGTCCCCTCCGCATTGTGGTGCCGTACACGGCCGGTGGCTTTACCGACCAGATGGCGCGACTGCTCACATTGGGCCTGCAAAAGCAATTCGGTCAGCCCGTGGTGATTGACAACAAGCCCGGAGCGAACAGCATCATTGGCGTGGACGCCGTCGCCAAGTCCGCACCCGACGGGCATACGTTTGGCGTGGTGATCCCGGCCTTCACGGCCAACACCACGCTCTACCCCAAACTTCCCTACAACCCGCGCAAGGACCTGGTGGGCGTGTCGCTGCTGGGTGTCTCGCCGCTGGTGGCTGCCGTAGCGCCCAACGCACCTTTCAAGACGGTGAAGGAACTCGTGGCCTATGCCAAGGCCAACCCGGGCAAGGTGAGCTTTGCATCGTCAGGCACAGGCTCTGCCGCGCACCTGACCAGCGAGCTGCTCAAGTCGCTCACCAAGACCTTCATGGTGCACATCCCCTACCGTGGCGCAGCACCGGCGCTGACCGACCTGCTCGGCGGCCAGGTGCCGTTGTTCCTCGACCCGCCACCCAACCTGATTCAGCCCGCCAAGGCAGGCCGAATCACGCTGATTGGCGTGGCGAGTGAAAAGCGGCTGCCCATGCTGCCAGACGTACCCACCTTCATCGAGCAGGGCATTCCTGGCATGGTGGGCAGCACCTGGGCCAGCATGATCGCCCCGGCAGGCACGCCGCGCGACATCATCAAGCGCATGTCTGACGCTGTGAACGCCATCATCCAGAGTGAAGAGACCAAAGCCAAGCTCGAAGTCATGGGCACCTTCGGTGAAGGCACCACGCCTGAGGCCTGTGATGCCTTCTTGGCTGCCGAAACGACGAAGTGGGGCAAGGTGATCCGCGACGCGGGCGTGACGCTGGACTGAGCCTGATCCCCCCAGCGCGTACGTTTCAGGCGTAGCGCTTGGCCCGCAGGTTTTCCTTCATCTGCTGCAGGATCGGCTGCAGCGAGCTGCCGATGCGCAGCGCCACGCACGTGGCCAGCACGTCGATGATCAGCAAATGCATGAGGCGCGACACCATGGGGCTGTAGCGGTCGTAGCCCTCGGGGTGGTCGGCCGCCAGATGGATCTGGCAGGTGCTGGCCAGGGGCGAGCCGCTGGCGGTGATGACGATGGTGGTGGCGCCGTTGCGGCGGGCGATGTCTGCCGCGTCCATCAGGTCGCGGGTGCGGCCCGAGTTGGAGATGATCACGGCGCAGTCGCCTGGGCCCAGCAGGGTGGCGCTCATCACCTGCATGTGGCCGTCGCTGCTGGCAATCGAGGTTACGCCCAGGCGGAAAAACTTGTGCTGTGCGTCCTGCGCCACGATGCCCGAGTTGCCCACGCCGTAGAACTCGATGCGTTTGCCTTTCTTCCACGTGTCGGCAATGGCCTCGGCCGCACGTTCGATGGCCACGGTGCTGGCCGCGTTGCGGTATTGCAGGAACGCTGCCACGGCGTTGTCCACCACTTTCACCAGCACATCACCGGTCTTGTCGTCTGCATCCACACTGCGGTGGATGAAGGGCACGCCTTCGCTCACACTGCCTGCCAGCTTGAGCTTGAAGTCCGCCAGCCCGTCGTAACCCATGCTGCGGCAAAAGCGCACCACGGTGGGTTTGCTCACATGCGCGCGCTCGGCCAGCTCGCGCACGGGCAGGCGGGCGAAGGTGCGGGGGTCGGTCAGCACCAGCTTGGCCACGCGCTGTTCGGCGGGGGCCAGCGAGGGCAGGGAGGCGGTGATGCGGTCGAGCATGTCAGTCTGTGAAGGCAGGGCAGGCTGCGCAGGGGGCCTTGGAAAGGGCTTGGGTGGACGCTTCATCCACCGGCTGTGCGCGCGGTGGTGGGGCCATCTGCGTTTAATGTAACTCGGTTCCCAAAGGTATGGGGTCCGCGCAATCCCTGCCTTTCAACCTGCTTGCACGGGGCCTGGGCGTTTCCCCCCTGGCTCGGGCAGGCCCTGCACGCATAGCATCCTCCATCACGTTATCCAGATACTGAGGAGCCTTCCATGCGCAAACCCTTGCTGACAAAACTTCTGGCCGGTGCGGCCCTTGTGGCCGCTGCATCGGGCAGCTGGGCCCAGGGCCAGGTCAACATCATCTGCTCGGTGCAGGCCGAGTGGTGCAACCTGATGTCCACGGTGTACGCCAAGACCACTGGCACCAAGGTCAACATGACGGCCAAGGGCTCGGGCGAGGCGCTGGCGCAGCTCAACGCCGAGCGCGCCAACCCCAAGACCGACATCTGGTTTGGCGGCACAGGCGACCCGCATCTGCAGGCGGCCGAGCAGGGCCTGACGCTCGAATACAAGTCGCCCCAGCTGGCGCAGCTGTACCCTTGGGCACAAAAGCAGGCGGCGGATTCCAAGTACCGCACCGTGGGCGTGTACCTGGGCCCGCTGGGTTTTGGCTACAACAAGGAGCTGCTGGCCAAGCGCAAGCTCAACCCGCCCCAGTCGTGGGCCGACCTGCTCAAGCCCGAGTTCAAGGGCGAGGTGCAGATGGCCAACCCCGCATCCAGCGGCACCGCCTACACCATGATCGCCACGCTGGTGCAGATCATGGGCGAGGAAAAGGCGTTTGAATACCTCAAGGCCCTGCACCCCAACATCAGCGCGTACACCCGTTCAGGCACGGCGCCTGTCAAGGCGGTTGCACGCGGTGAGACTACGGTGTCCGTGAGTTTCGTGCACGACGTGACCACCGAGGCGGTCAATGGCTTCCCTGTGGGCTCGGTCACACCTTCTGAAGGTACTGGCGCCGAGGTGGGCTCCATGAGCATCGTCAAGAACGGCCCCAACACCGAGGCCGCCAAGAAGTTCTATGAATGGGCGCTCACGCCGGGTGGTCAGCAGTTTGGCCTGGCGGCCAAGCAGTTCCAGCTGCCCAGCAACACGCAGGTGCCCAAAGACCCGCGCATGACCGATCCGGCCAAGATGAAGCTCATCAACTACGACTACGCCAAATACGGCGCCAGCGCCGAGCGCCGCCGCCTGATTGCGCGCTGGGAAAAAGACGTGCAAAACGCAACGCGCTAAGGGGTGGTGGTGTCGGCAGCAGCGGCGGCGCACGCAACCCTTCGGACCGGGACTCCCGGTGCCTCGGTCAACCGGCCCCTGTGGGTCTGGCTGGCCATGGGCGTACTGGGGTACCTGGTGTTCCCCTGGTATGCACAGCAGGACGCCAATGGCCTGCTGGCGGTGGGCCAGGTCTTCAGCAGCGAGCAGGCCGCCAATGGGCTGATGCAGGCGGCCTTGTTCGGGCGCCCCTGGCTGTGGCTGGGCCTCGCCGGGCTGGTGGTGGCGGGCCTGGGGGCGTGCCTGCCCGCCGGGCGCAAGCAGGGTGCCCTGCTGGTGGCGGGGGGTGCACTGGGGCTGGCGGCCCTGCTGCTCAGCGGCTTTGCGATTGGCGCGCGCGGCTGGGCGTTTGAATGGATGAACAACAGCCTGGGCGAACTGGGGGCGCGCCAGCCCGGCATGGGCTGGGGCGGGTTTGTGGTGCTGTCGGCGCTGCTGGTGCTGCTGTCTTTCGGGGTGGCGCGGCGGGGCTTCTTCAAGGGCGATCTGTTCGTGGCGGCTGCGGTGGTGGGCTGTGGCAGCCTGCTCGCGCTGTTCATCGTGTTCCCGGTGCTCAAGGCGCTGTCGGCTGCGTTTTTTCTGGAGGACGGCCCGTTCTCGCTGGCCGTGGTGTGGGAGCGCATTGCGCACGAGCGCAACTTCAGCCTGTCGTGCCTGGCGGGCGGCCAGCGCTGCGGTGTGGCCTGGAACACGCTGTTCCTGGGCTTGATGACGGCCACCAGCACCACGCTGCTGGGCACCTTCATGGCCCTGATGGCCGAGCGCGCCTCGCGCCGCTATGCGCGGCCGCTGAACATCGTGGCGCTGCTGCCCATCATCACGCCGCCGTTTGTGGTGGGCCTGGGGCTCATCCTGCTGTTTGGCCGGGCGGGTGTGTTCAACCAGTTTCTGGAATATGCGTTTGGCATCACTCCCAGCCGCTGGTTCTACGGATGGCTGGGCGTGTGGGTGGCGCAGACCTTTGCGTTCACGCCCATCGCCTTCATGATCATGCGCGGCGTGGTGCAGGGCGTGGCGCCCAGCCTGGAAGAGGCCGCACAAACCCTGCGCGCCAGCCCGCACCGCACCTTCATGACGGTGACCTTGCCGCTGCTCAAGCCCGGCCTGGCCAATGCGTTCCTGGTGGGCTTTATCGAAAGCATGGCCGACTTCGGCAACCCCATCGTGGTGGGCGGGCAGTTCTCGGTGCTGTCCACCGAAATCTTCTTTGCCATCGTCGGTGCGCAGTACGACCAGGGGCGTGCCGCGTCGCTGGCCTGGATCCTCACGTTCTTCGCGCTCACGGTGTTTGCCATCCAGCGCGGGCTGCTGGGCAAGCAGAACTTCACCACCGTGTCGGGCAAGGGCGATGCGGGTATTGCCATGCCGCTGCCCACCGGTGTGCGCCGCGTGGTGCATTCCATCGCGCTGCCCTGGATGGCGTTCACCCTCGTCGTGTACCTGTTTGCGCTGGCTGGCGGCTTTGTGCAGACCTGGGGGCGTGACTACACCATCACGCTGGCGCACTTTCGCACCGCCTTCAGCGTGGAGTGGGGCGAGTTTGGCGTCGTGTGGGCAGGCACTGCGTGGAACTCGTTCTTCACCACGCTCAAGCTCGCTGCCATCTCGGCGCCGCTCACGGCCACGCTGGGCATCGGCATTGCGTGGCTGCTGGCGCGCACCGAGTTCCGAGGGCAAGGCGCGTTCGAGTTTGCCGCGCTGCTGGCCTTTGCCATCCCCGGCACGGTGCTGGGCGTGAGTTACATCCTGGCGTTCAACGTGCCGCCGTTCGAGCTGACCGGCACAGCGCTCATCATCGTGTTGTGCTTCATGTTCCGCAATCTGCCGGTGGGCGTGCGGGCGGGCACCGCAGCGTTCAAGCAGCTGGACCGATCGCTGGATGAAGCATCCGTCATGTTGCGCGCGGGCAGCGTGCAGACCCTGCGCCATGTGGTGCTGCCGCTGCTCAAACCCGCGCTGGTGGCAGCACTGGTCTACAGCTTTGTGCGCGCCATCACCACCGTGAGTGCCGTGATCTTCCTCGTCACGGCCGAGAACGAACTGGCCACCACCTACATCATCGGCCGCGTGGGCAATGGCGACTATGGCGTGGCACTGGCCTATTGCACGGTGCTCATCGTCCTTATGTCTGCCTCCATCGGGCTGATTCAGCTGCTGGTGGGCGACCGCAAGCTCGGGCGGCGCGGAGCCGCCCCCGCCGCGCACTGACCCCCCTGACAAAAGAAGAAAACACGCCATGAACAACAGCGACGCGGGCATCGTGTTCCGCAACATCACCAAGCGCTACGGCAGTGACAGCAGCTCGGCGCTGGCCGTCAAGGGCATCAGCTTTGAGGTGCCGCGCGGCACGCTCACCACCATCCTCGGCCCCTCGGGCTGCGGCAAGACCACCACCTTGCGCATGATCGCGGGGCTGGAGTCGCCCACCTCGGGCGAGATCTTCATTGCGGGCCAGGACGTGACCACGCTGGGCCCTGCGCAGCGCAATGTGAGCATGATGTTCCAGAGCTATGCGCTGTTCCCCCACATGAATGTGGTGGAGAACGTGATGTACGGCCTGCGAATGTCAGGCCAGCCCAAGGAGCAGGCGCGCACCAAGGCGGTGGAGGCGCTGCGCGGCGTGGGCCTGGTGGGCTATGACGACCGCCTGCCCAGCGAACTGTCTGGCGGGCAACAGCAGCGCGTTGCGCTGGCCCGCGCGCTGGTGCTGGAGCCGGAGGTGCTGCTGTTCGACGAGCCCTTGTCCAACCTCGACGCGCGCCTGCGCCGCGAGATGCGTGAAGAGATTCGCGCACTGCAGCAGCGCCTGTCGCTCACGGTGGCTTATGTCACACACGACCAGGCCGAGGCCATGGCCGTGAGCGACCAGATCATCGTGATGAACCAGGGGCTGATTGCGCAGAAGGGCTCGCCCCGCGCGCTGTACGAAACCCCGCACAGCGAATTCGTGGCGGGCTTCATGGGCGAGGCCATGCTGTTCCCGGCCGTGGCCGACCCCGATGGCACGGTGGCTCTCGGCCCGCTGGTGCTGCGCCCCCGCATGGCGGTGAAGAGCGGCCCGGTAAAGGTGGCGGTGCGGCCGGAGGCCTGGCGCATTCACCGCCAGGACGGGGGCCTGCTGCCCGCCCGGCTGGACAAGCGGGCCTATTTGGGCGCGGTGCACGAATACACCTTCGACACCCCGCTCGGCCACATCTTTGTGGTCTCGTCCGACCTGGACGATGTGCTGGCCGTGGGTGACGAAGTGCAGCTGAGTCTGGGTGCCCACGGCGTATCGGTGGTTGGTAGTACCGAAGGCGGCCGGACCAATGCGGAATAATGGCGCCATGACGAACCAACTCGACGCCCTCAAACAGTTCACCACCGTGGTTGCCGACACTGGCGACTTTCTGCAACTGGCCCAGTTCCGTCCGCAGGACGCCACGACCAATCCCTCGCTGATTCTCAAGGCGGTGCAAAAGCCCGAATACGCGCCGCTGCTCAAGGACACCGTCGCCAAGTGGCAAGGGCGTGCGATGGACGAGGTGATCGACCGCCTGCTGGTGCGTTTTGGTTGCGAGATCCTCACCCACGTGCCCGGCCGTGTTTCCACCGAAGTGGACGCCCGCCTGAGCTTTGACACCAGCGCCACCGTCACGCGCGCCGAGCGCATCATCGAGCTGTACCAGGCCGAAGGCATCCACATCGACCGCGTGCTCATCAAGATCGCGGCCACGTGGGAAGGCATCCAGGCCGCCGCCCAGCTGGAGCGCAAGGGCATCCACACCAACCTCACGCTGCTGTTCTCTTTTGCCCAGGCCGTGGCCTGCGGCCAGGCCAAGGTGCAGCTGATCTCGCCGTTTGTGGGCCGCATCTACGACTGGTACAAAAAGCAGGCGGGTGCAAGCTGGGACGAGGCCGCGCGCGCGGGCGCCAACGACCCGGGCGTGCAGTCGGTCACGCAGATCTACAACCACTACAAGCGTTTTGGCATTGCCACCGAGGTGATGGGCGCGAGCTTCCGCAATGTGGGTCAGATCACGGCGCTGGCCGGGTGCGACCTGTTGACCATTGCGCCCGAGCTGTTGGCGCAGCTGGCTGCGAGTGATGCACCGTTGCAGCGGGCGTTGGATGCGGAGGCTGCCAAGGCGATGGACCTGCCTGCGGTGAACTATGACGAGGCGGGGTTCCGGTTTGCGCTGAATGAGGATGCGATGGCGACCGAGAAGCTGGCCGAGGGCATTCGGGCGTTTGCGGTGGATGCTGTGAAGCTGGAGAAGCTGATTCTCGCTGCTTGAAGTCGGAGGTTTTTTGAGCGGCTGGTGCCTGGGTTGCAGGTGCTGGCCGCTTTTGTTTTTGCTGGGCTATTGCGAGCACATCGGGCTGCATGCTTGTGTTTGGGGCGGGAGCCGGGTTGTCGCCCCGGCAGGCGAGGTACTTTTCTTTGCTTCGCCAAAGAAAAGTACCCAAAAGAAAGGCGACCCCCAGTCTGCGACCCCTTCGCTGTGCGAAGGGGCAAACCTGCTGCGTGTCGGTTGCGGGGTGCGCCACAGAACTCACTGCGCGCCTGCGGCGCTCCGTTCAAACAACTGCGGCGAGTCAGTTTACGAAGCATGGGCGCTCCGACGCCCATGCCACCCCGCAACCGCCCCGCCGCAGGCGCAGCCAGCAGGGGGGGACAGCCGAACATCCAAACAGCCGGACATCCATTCGGGCCATCGCTGCGCTCGGCCCAGTTTGCGCAGCGCGTGGCGCGTGCGCCCGCGAGGTGGGGCCGAGCGCAGCGATGGCCCGAGTGGATGTTCTGCTCCCTTTGCCCCTTTGGATGCGCCGAGGAGCGCAGGGTTTGGCGGATCAGGGCTCGCGATTGTCTGAGCGAAGTGAAACGGAGCGAGTTCGAGCGAGACCCCGCCAAACCCGAGCACCGCAGGTTGCCCCGTAGCGAAGCGCAGGGGACGCAGACAG
>NZ_JADHVT010000168.1 GCF_016783915.1 Acidovorax sp. | reverse complement strand
GTGTTTTTGGCCGCGAGATCCGCATGGAGGTCAAGGACGACGGCTACGTGGCTGCACGCACCTTCAAGAACGTGACCGAGATGGTGGAGGCGCAGTCGGTGTTTGCACTGATCTCGCCGCTGGGCACGGCCAACACGGCAGCCATCCTGCCGCTGATCGAGTCCAAGGGCATCCCTACCGTCGGCCCGGTGACCGGTGCCACGTCGCTGCGTGCGGCGGCCAACAAGCACGTGTTCTTCCTGCGCCCCAGCTACCGCGAAGAAACCCAGCGCTTGGTCAAGCAGATCGTGGAGATGGGCCTCAAGCGCATTGCGGTGGTGTACCTGGACAATCCTTTTGGCAAAGAGGTGCTCAAGGACATGTCCGCAGCGCTGGACGAAATCAAGGTCGAGCGCGGCGGCGAGTTTGCGCTGGCCGTGGATGGCAAGAATGGCGCCGAGCTGGCCGATAAGGTGGCGGCCGAACGCCCCGGTGCCGTGCTGCTGGCCACCACGGGCACGGCCAACACCGCGTTTGTGCAGGCGTTCCGTGCCAAGGCGCAGGGTGTGCCGCTGGCAGGCCTGTCGGTCACGGTGATCTCGTCGGAGCTGCCCAAGCTGGCAGCCTCCACGCGCGGCCTGGCGCTGGTGCAGGTGTTCCCGGACGCCAACTCGCAAAAGTCGGTGGTGGTGCGCAAGTTCCAGAGCACCATGAAAGCCACGGGGGGTGATCCTGCGTTCTTGAACAGCGGCAGCGCGCTGGAAGGTTGGCTCAACGCCCAGATCATGATCGAAGGCCTGAAGAACGCAGGCAAGGAGCCCACGCGCGAGCGCCTGCGCGCCGGGCTGACGGCCATCCGGTCCCTGTCGTTCGGCGACTTCAACGTGGGCTTTGGCAACAAGGCGCCTTACATCGGCTCGGACGCCATCTACCTGGCGATCTACGCGGAGAACGGTCGCCGGATCAGCTGATGGAATGACAGGCTGATGGGGCGCCGGCCCACTCACCAAGCGACCCACAAAGCCATACGCAAAGGGCCCGCGCACGCGCGGGCCCTTTTTGTTGGATTCAGCCTTGGGCGCTGGCGGCGTCCAGCTGGTCCAGCGCATCGCTGTCCAGTTGCAGCTGGGTGGCCTTGACCAGCTCTTGCAGCTGGGCCACCGACGTGGCGCTGGCAATGGGTGCGGTGATGCCCGGTTGCACCATCTGCCAGGCCACGGCCACCTGGCCGGGCGTGGCGCCGTAGCGTTGCGCCACAGCGTCCAGCGCCGCCAGAATGCGCAACCCCCGGTCGTTGAGGTACTTGGCCGTGGTGTTGGCGCCGCGTGCGCTCTTGGCAGCGTCGGCCGCAGTGCGGTACTTGCCGGTGAGGAACCCGGCTGCCAGCGCATAGAAGTTGATCACACCGACCTGCTCCTGCACACACAGCGGCTGCAGCGCGTCCTCGAACACGGCGCGGTCGTACAGGTTGAACAGCGGCTGCAGGCTCTCGTAGCGGGGCAAGCCCAGGCGTTCGCTGGTCTGCAGGGCCTCCTGCAGGCGGGCGGCGCTGTAGTTGGAGGCACCGATGGCCCGTACTTTGCCCGCCTGGATCAGGTCTGCATACGCTCCCAGCGTGTCGGCCAGCGGCACGGTGGTGTCGTCGTCGTGTGACTGGTACAGGTCGATGTGGTCGGTCTGCAGCCGCTGCAGCGATGCCTCCACCGCCTGGCGGATGTAGGCAGGGCGCAGGCCCACCTTGCCGTCGCCCATGTCCTTGCCCACCTTGGTGGCCAGCACGATGCGGTGGCGCTTGCCACTGTGCTTGAGCCAGCGGCCGATCACCGATTCAGATTCACCCCCGGTGTGCCCCGGAGCCCAGCGTGAGTACACGTCGGCGGTGTCGATGAAGTTGAAGCCCGCGTCCACCCACGCATCGAGCAGCGCGAACGAGGTGGCTTCGTCGGCCGTCCAGCCAAACACGTTGCCGCCAAAACACAAGGGCGAGACCTGCAGGCCTGAGCGGCCCAGGGAGCGGAGTTGCATGGAATTGCCTCTCAAAAACGGAAAGAAATCGTGCCAGCTGCCCGGGTTGCGCTGCGCACCCCAGCAACCCAAAAGCTTCAGACCAGCCCCAGCGCACCCAGCAGCGCACCGGCGCCCAGCATCCACAGCAGGTGCAGCTTGGTGCGCCAGACCAGCACCGTGGCCGTGGCGGTCAGCAGCCACAGGGGCCAGTCGGTGGTCCATTCGCCATGGGCGCGGGCCAGCACCCATGACGTAGCCACCAGCAGGCCGATCACCACCGGGGCCATGCCTTGCTTGAACGCGCGCACACCGCGCCGCTCGCGGTTGCGGTGGCCCCAGCGCGTGGCCGTCCAGGTCAGGAGGCTGCTGGGCAGCATCACGCCCAGCATGCACACCGCCATGCCCAGCGCGCCCAGCAGCCAGCCGGTCACGCCGGGGCCGCCTGCGTTGACACCCACGTTCCAGCCCAGCAGGGCAATGAACAGCACGTTCGGGCCCGGGGCGGCCTGGGCGATGGCGATGGATGCGTTGAACTGCGGGTCGGTCAGCCACGCCTGGCGCTCGACCAGAAAGCGGTGCATGTCGGGCGCGGTGGCGATGGCGCCGCCCACGGCCAGCAGAGACAGCGACAGGTAGTACAGGAAGAGGTTGAACCAGTCGCCGGCGCTCAGGGCCATCAGGGGGGCGGTGAGGGGGGCTGCGGTGCTCATGGTGCGAGCTTTCTCCAGGTCAGCGCGCAGGCGGCGCCGCCGATGACCGGCAGGATCCAGAACAGCGGCCAGCGCAGCCATGCCATGGCCACGATGGTCAACGCGGTAATGGCCAGGCACAGGGGGCGGCCGAGCGGGTGGTTGCGGATGGAGACAAACAGCTTGATACCCACCCCGGCAATCAGGCCCGCCGCCACGGCCCCCATGCCACGCAGCGCGCCCGCCACGGCGGGTTGGGCGGAGAACTGCGCATACACCACCGCCAATGCCAGCACCAGCATCAGCGGAAAGGTCAGCATGCCTGCCAGCGCTGCAAACGCGCCGCGCAGGCCAAAGTAGCGGTCGCCGATCATGATGCTGAGGTTGACCACGTTGGGGCCCGGCATGATTTGCGCCACAGCCCAGTCTTCGACAAACTCTTCGTTCGTCATCCAGCGCTTTTTCTCCACCAGCTCGCGCTGCACAACAGCCAGCACACCGCCAAAACCCTGCAGCGCCAGCCAGGTGAAGGACCAGAACAGATCAGTCGGGTTGCGGGGCTGTGGGCGCATTGGCGCTTCAGTAGGCGGGGACGAGGCGGTGGCGGGTGCCATGGGTGCAAGGTTCAATGAAAAGTGGCTGATGCGCCGGTAGTATTTGCACTGCTAGCTATTGATATGGTAGCAACTCAGTGCTGCGGCATGCCCGCCATGTTACGCGCGCCCCAGGCTGCACGCTGGTGGCGGGGCGTCGTGATCGGGCAAGCCCGGGGCGGCCAATGGTGCACGCGCGCACGGTGGTCTGCCGCTATGCTGCCGGGTGGCCCGCATCCATCCAAAGAGACAAGGACACCCCATGAAACTCATTCGATATGGCCAGCCTGGCGCAGAACGCCCCGGCCTGGTAGACGCCCAGGGCACGCTGCGTGACCTGTCCATGTTGCTGCCCGATATTGGCCCCGCGCAGCTCAGCCCGCGCACGCTGTCAGCGCTGGGCGCCATCGACGCGCGCCGCCTGCCTGCGGTGTATGGCACGCCCCGCCTGGGCAGCCCGGTGGGTGGCGTGGGCAAGATCGTGTGCGTGGGCCTCAACTACGCCGACCACGCCAAGGAGGCGGGCATGCAGCCGCCCGCCGAGCCGGTGCTGTTCATGAAGGCCGTGACGGCGCTGAGCGGCCCCAACGACGACGTGCGGATCCCGCCCGGCGCCACCAAGACCGACTGGGAGGTGGAACTGGGTATCGTCATCGGCACCCGTGCCCGCCATGTGTCCGAGGCCGACGCGCTGGCCCATGTTGCCGGTTATGTGCTGGCCAACGATGTGTCTGAGCGCGCCTGGCAGCTGGAACGCGGCGGGCAGTGGGACAAGGGCAAGAGCTACGACACCTTCGCGCCCATCGGCCCCTGGCTGGTGACGGCCGACGAGGTGCCCGACCCCCACGCCATCGACCTGTGGCTGGAGGTGAACGGCCAGCGTGTGCAAAACGGCAGCACGCGCAATTTCATCTTTGGGGTACCCACGGTGGTGTCGTACATCAGCCAGTTCATGAGCCTGGAGCCCGGCGACCTGATCCTGACCGGCACGCCTGCGGGCGTGGGCCTGGGGCAAAAGCCCGCACCCTGGTTCCTCAGGTCCGGTGATGTGGTGCGCCTGGGCGCCACGGGGCTGGGCGAGCAGCTGCAGAAGTACGTGGGGGGGTGACGATGGGCCACAGCGGCGTGCTGCTGCTGCTGCTGCTGCGCCGCGTGTCGCGGGTTGGTTCGGACCTTCTCAGTCCAGCTTGCCGCGCAGCGCGTGGCCCGCGTTGCGCCAGCCCGCCTGCTCCCGGTACTTGACCTTGAAGGTCTTGAGGTCCGCCTGGCTTTCGTACTTGACCCGGAAGATGCTGAAGGTGGCCTGAGGAGCTTGGTCCACAAAACACCACACCGCGTCGCCCTCGGCCTGTTGCGCGTGCGGCATTTCGTACCAGCAGAGGTCGGCCTGGCTTTCATAGGGCACCTCAAACACCTTGGCGTCGGCAGCGGCGGCCTGCGGGGCTACCAGAATTTTTGCCATGTGCAACTCCTGTGAAAAGCGCGAAGCCAATGGGCCCATGGTGCGCAACCCTGCGGCCCCGCGCAGTGGTACATACCCGCCCTGCGCGCAGCGCCTGACAGGCGTTCGCGCCACCGGCTGACAGGCCGGTCCCTGCCAGCGGCACACACTGCCCCGTGATGCAGCCTGTGCGCTGCGTTGCAAGGTGTGCCATGTCTCTGTTCCCCCGTTGTGCAACCCCCGGTTCTGATGGCGCGCAAGGCAGGCGCGCCCATGGCGAGGCGCCCTGCGGCGGGAGTCGCCGCAGGCAGAGGGTGGTGGCCGTGATCGGCACTCTTTGCGCCTTGAGTGCCTGCACCGACCCCGTCTCCCTGCCGCCCGAAGCGGGCATGGGCCGGTCGCCCACGCTGCCCCCGCCCACGTCGGCGCTGCTGCCCACCGTGCACATTGCACCTGCCCAGGCCTGGCCAGCAGGCACACAGCCCATGCCGATGAACGGCCTGCGCGTGACGGCACTGGCCACGGGGCTGGACCACCCGCGCTGGCTGCTGGTACTGCCCAACGGGGATGTGCTGGTGGCTGAGAGCAACGCGCCCCCCAAGCCTGACGATGCCAAGGGCATCAAGGGCTGGGTCATGAAGCGGGTGATGAAACGCGCCGGAGCCGGTGTGCCATCGGCTAACCGCATCACCTTGCTGCGCGATGCCGACGGCGACGGCATTGCCGAAACCCGCACCACCTTCGCCGCCGATCTGCATTCGCCTTTTGGCATGGCGCTGGTGGGCAATGCCTTGTATGTGGCCAACACCGATGCGGTGCTGCGCTTTGACTACACCCCGGGGCAGACGAGCCTGGTGGGCCCGGGCACCAAGCTCATCGACCTGCCCGCAGGCCCTATCAACCACCACTGGACCAAGAACCTGATCGCCAGCGCTGACGCCAGCAAGCTCTATGTGACCGTGGGATCCAACAGCAACGTGGCCGAAAACGGCATGGCCGCCGAGGCCGGCCGCGCCGCCATCTGGGAGGTGGACCGCCTGACCGGCACGCATCGCGTGTTTGCATCGGGCCTGCGCAACCCCAACGGCCTGGGCTGGCAACCCGACACCGGCGCGCTGTGGACGGTGGTGAACGAACGCGATGAACTGGGCAACGACCTGGTGCCCGACTACCTCACCTCGGTCAAAGACAGCGCGTTTTATGGCTGGCCCTACAGCTACTTCGGCCAGAACGTGGACGTGCGCGCGCAGCCACCCCGACCCGACCTGGTAGCCCAGGCCGTCGCGCCCGACTATGCACTGGGCTCGCATGTCGCTCCGCTGGGCATGGCGTTTGCCACTGGCGCGGCGCTGGTGCCAGCGCTGGCGAGCGGCGCATATGTGGGCGAACATGGCTCGTGGAACCGCAAGCCCCGCAGCGGCTACAAGGTGGTATTTGTGCCATTTGCCAACGGCCAGCCTGTGGGGCTTCCGGTTGATGTGCTCACCGGCTTCGTCAGCCCGGACGGCAAGGCCTGGGGCCGCCCGGTGGGCGTGGCTGTGGACCCGCGCGGTGCGCTGCTGGTGGCCGACGATGTGGGCAATACCGTGTGGCGTGTGACGGGTACACCCGGGCCCTGAGCAGCGCATGACTGTTGGGCCGTACTTCATGCAACTGATCGAGCGGCTGATTTGACGGGGTGCCCCATTGGCACTTACCCTGCAAGAACTCTTCCCTTACCCCACAACCCGCCATGACCTCCGCCACACGCCGCCTCCACCTTGAACGCCACCGCACCGACCGCATCGGCTGGCTGCGTGCCGCCGTGCTGGGGGCCAATGATGGCATCGTCTCCACCGCCAGCCTGGTGGTGGGCGTGGCGGCCGCGCAATCCAGCCAGTCCACCGTCGTGATGACGGCGGTCGCCGGGCTGGTGGCAGGCGCCATGTCGATGGCGGCGGGCGAATATGTGTCCGTGCATTCGCAGGCCGACACCGAGAAGGCGGACCTGGACCGCGAGCGCGCCGAGCTGGCCGCAGACCCGGTGGCCGAGGCCCGCGAACTGACTGCCATCTACGTCGGCCGGGGTCTGACGCCCGAACTGGCCCAGCAGGTGTCAGCGCAGCTCATGGCGCACGATGCGCTGGGCGCCCATGCGCGGGACGAGCTCCATGTTTCCTCGGCCCTGGCTGCCCGCCCCGTGCAGGCCGCCATGACATCGGCCGCTGCCTTTGCCGTGGGGGCCGCATTGCCGCTAGCCGTGGCAGTGTTGGCGCCCACGGCCAGCCTGCTGTACTGGGTGGCGGGCACCGCGCTGGTCTTCTTGGCGCTACTGGGGGCTGTGGCGGCCCGCACGGGCGGCGCCGGCATGGTCGTAGGGGCCTGGCGTGTGACCTTCTGGGGCGCACTGGCCATGGCGATTACAGCGGGGGTGGGGGCGTGGTTTGGGGCGCCGGTATGAAGGTCACCAACTGGCCCACCGAACCGCTGGTTGTGCGCGTATCCCGTAAACACGTTCCAAGGCATTGGACACGCAGATTTGAATCAAATTGACCTGTAGCGCTTATGAAATATGCGCTAAAAGCTATCAATACAAGAGCATTTTGATATCAGCCAACGGCGCTGCGGCTGGCGATCTGCCCCAGCATCGTCGCCCCCGCCAGCCGCTGCTGCACGGTGGCTTGCACGGCCGGCGGCGCGTCACGCAGCAGTGCGGGCCAGTCGGCTTGGGCCTGCTTCACTACATCACGCAGCAGCACCATGTGCCGGGGCACACGCAGCAGCCCGGCGGATTTCATCAGGCCTTCCATGTCATCCCAGGTCAGTGCCCGCAAGGTTTTGTCGATGGCGCGGTTCACTGCGTACTGCTGGTCTGGCACGCCATCAAAAAACGCGGCCACGCACACTGGGTCATACAGCGGGGCCATTTGGGGCACGCGGCCGTCGGGGTAGATCAGGGCCCAGTTCTTCAGGTGGGCGTCGGTGTTGCCCATCAGGATGAAGGCCACCATGCGCGCCAGAAACTCGCGCGTGTCCAACACCGGTTGCCGGCTCAGGCGGTTGAGCACGCGCAGCATGGTGGCCCAGTCCTGCAGCACCCCTTTGCCGTGCGACTTGCCGTATTTCTGGCGGGGCGTGTAGCCCAGCACCTGGTTGAACTCTTCCATGTGCACGCGGGCGCCACCGGGAAGATGGTCAAACCGCTGCACGGCCAGTATCTCGTTGAAGGGCACGGTGTCGGGCAGGTCAGCCTCGGCGCGGGTGATGACGCGCACATCGGCCACGTTCAGCCCCAGCGCCTTGCACAGCTGGTAGCCGGTGTACTCGTTGGCCACCAGATCAGGGTGCGCGGTGGTGGGCAATTTCAGAATCACGCTGCCCGCCGCGCCCTGGCGGTGCACGGTGTAGCGGCGGCCGTCCTGCACCGCGCTGAACTTGGTGACCACGCCGGGCAGCGATGTCGCGTCTTCCACCGGGTATTCGACAAACCCCGGCTCCAGCACGTCCAGCCCCTGCGTGGTGTGCCAGTGGCGCACCACGTCCGGGATGCCGTCTTGCGCGGGCACGGGCTCCACCTCCAGCGCGCCCATCAGGTCGTGGCCTGCGGCGGCCAGCAGCTCGAACTCGTCGTCGGGGCTGCAGCCGCGCTCGCGCGCCAGCCGCTCGCGGTTGTGGCCCTCGGGCAGCAGGTTCTGAAAGTACACCGGCCAGCGCCCATCGGTGCGCACCAGCCGCGCATCGCGGGCCGACGCCAGGATCTGCTGCGTGGCCGCTTCGTCGGCGCCCTGGTAGCTGAGCGACAGGGTGGGGCGCTGCGGGTTGCGGATGTAGCTCTCATCAAACGACACCCTCAGTATGTCGCCGTACTGTGAGATGTAGCCGATCGCCTCCCGGCCACCGGGCGTACTTGCCTCGCCGGGCGTACCGCCTGCCCAGGCAGGCCGGTGCAGGTACAGGCGCAGGTAGCGGATGGAGGTGCTCATGGGGCGCCGGTGGGGCGGTTGAGTGGGGCGTCGCCAGGGTCAGCTGCGCAGACCATCCACCACCGATGGCGGCGCATCCACCCCCTCGGGCTGGCCCAGAAACTTGCCGCCGGACTGGATGAACGCCTCCAGGCTGGGCCGCAGGCTGCTGGGTACGGCAATGATGTCCATGCCCAGCACCCGCGCCATTTCGGCCAGGGTGGAATAGCGCGGGTCCAGGTCGCCGCCCTCGGTGCGTTGCACCGTCATACGGCTAAGACCTGCGCTTTCTGCAAGCTGGGCCTGGGTCATCTGGTGGGCCTTGCGCGCTGCGGCGAGAGTGGGGATAAGGTCGGTAGACATGATGATATTTATACTCTTAATTTTAAGAAAGAGTATAAATTTAATCTTTTTCAAAGTTTTCGCCACGGTATGAGCGAAAATTGGTGCGTATGCCGCGACAAGTCAGGCACGGTATCAGCCACTGTTCCTTGGCATTGATGTCTGAGACACCAGGACTGCCCGGAACGGCCGCAATGCAGCGTTATGCACAGCACGCAGTTATGCACAGTTGGTCCGGCAGCGCAACGTCGCCGCCCTCGTAAGAGGGCTTCGGGCACGTCTTTGAACTGCGCGTAATCACAAGGTCTTGAGGAACTTCAACAGGTCGTCGTCTG
>NZ_JADHVT010000038.1 GCF_016783915.1 Acidovorax sp. | reverse complement strand
GGCGTCGGCCGCTGCGTGGCCCACGCCCGCGGGTAGCAGGCCCACCTGCTCGGCACGCTGCAGCAGTGCAATGTTGCCCAGGTTGCCACGCAATTCGGGGTGGGCGGCAGACTGCGACAGCACCAGGTACTGCACGGCAAACTCGGCGTCCACCATGCCGCCCGGGCTGTGCTTCACGTCAAAGCGCCCGGCCGGCGTGGGGTGGGCCGAGCGCACCCGCTCGCGCATGGTCACGATCTCGCCCCTCAACGCCAGCGGGTCGCGGGCAGAGGTGATGACGGCCTCGCGCACAGCGTCAAAGCGCTCGCGCAAGGCCTCGCTGCCCATCACGAACCGCGCGCGTGTCATGGCCTGGTGCTCCCAGGTCCAGGCGGTGTTGCTGCCGCGTTGCTGCTGGTAGTTGGCGTAGGCCTCGAAGCTCGTCACCAGCAGGCCCGAGTTGCCATTGGGCCGCAGGGCCGTGTCGATCTCGTACAGGTCGCCCTCGCCGGTCTTGACGGTGAGCCAGTTGATGAGCTTGCGCACAAAGGCCGCGTATACCTCGGGTGCCCGCTCATCGTCGTCGTCGAACACAAAGACGATGTCCAGGTCGCTGCCGTAGCCCAGCTCCTTGCCGCCCAGCTTGCCGTAGCCAATGATGGCGAACTGGGGTTCGTCGCGGTGGCGGTTCTTGAGGCGGCTCCAGCACCACTGGCTGGTGATGCGCAGCACGCTGTCGGCCAGCGCGCTCAGGTCGTCGGCCACCTGCTCGACGGTGATGCGGCGCTCCACATCGCGTGCCAGGGTGCGGAAGGTCTCGGCATGCTGCGCACGGCGCAGCAGGTTGAGCAGGGTTTCGTCGTCATCCTCGCCGGTAGAGCGCAGCGACGCCAGGCGCATGCCCAGTTCGCGTTCAAAGTCGGCCACCACAAAACGTTCGGACAACAGTGCATCGCCCACCAGCTCGTCGATCACGCCGGGGTGCTGCAGCAGGTAACGCGCGGGCCACTTGGCCGCCCCCAGCAGGTGCAGCAGCTGTTCGTGTACCGAGGGCCGCTCCAGCAGCAGCGCTAGATAGCTTTCGCGCCGCAGCAGCGGCTCCAGCCAGTTGGCCAGGCGCACGGTGGCCTCTTCGGTGACGCGTCCTTCCTTGAGCCACTGGGCCGTGCGCTGCACCAGGCGGAACAGGCGGCCCCGCGCTTCGTCACGCAGCCCGGCCACGCGCGGGTGGTTGCGCCACTCGGCCACCCGCTCGCGAAAGCCCGGCGGCAGTTGCTCCAGCAGGCCTTCCAGCTCTGGAGGCGGCGGTGCTGCCGCCCGGGGGCCGCCACAGCCGCCACCACTGCACTGTTTTTTTCCGTTGCCACCCAGCAGGGTGTCGAACTCCTGGGCCACCAGCTCGCGGTGGGCATCCAACTCGTGCAGGAAAGCGCAGCAGTCCTTGTAGCCCAGTGTGCTGGCGATCCAGGCCAGGTCGTCGTCGCGCGTGGGCAGCACGTGGGTCTGCTGGTCGTCCAGGTACTGTATGCGGTGCTCCACCCGGCGCAGGAACACATACGCCCGGGCCAGCGCGTCGGCGGTCTCCTGCGGCATGAGGCCCGCATGGGCCAGGCGCTGCAGCGCATCGAGTGTGGGGCGGCGGCGCAGCTCGGGGAACTGCCCGCCCCGTACCACCTGCAGCAACTGCACGGTGAATTCGATCTCGCGGATGCCGCCGCGCGAGAGCTTGACGTCGTTGGCGCGCTCGGGGTGCCCGGCGCTGCGTTTGGAGGCATGGTCCCGGATCTGGCTGTGCAGCGAGCGCAGTGCGTCGAACACGCTGTAGTCCAGGTAGCGGCGGAACACAAACGGCAGTACCACGCCACGCAATGCCTGCACTTCGGGCCGACCTATGCAGTCGCGCGGGGCGACCACACGGCTTTTGAGCCAGGCAAAACGCTCCCATTCGCGGCCCTGCACCTGCAGGTATTCCTCCAGCGCTGCCAGGGACACCGATGCTGGACCCGAGTTGCCGTTGGGCCGCAGGGCGAGGTCCACCCGAAAGACAAAACCGTGCTCGGTGGTGTCGCCCACCAGGCTGTAAATGGCCTTGACGGCGCGCGCAAAGTATTCGTGGTTGGAGATGCGGCCCCGGCCATCCGGTGTGCCAGCGGTCTCGCCATCGTGCTCGTACACATATATGAGGTCGATGTCGCTGGAGACATTGAGCTCGCGGGCACCCAGCTTGCCCATGCCGATGATCCACAGCTGCACGGCCTGGCCCTGTGGGCCGCGCGGGGCGCCATGGCGCTCGTCGAGTTCTCGGCGCGCCTGTTGGCAGGCGCGGTCCAGGGCCAGCTCGGCCAGTTCGGTGACTGCCCGGGTGATATCGGCCAGCGGCGTCTGCGCTTCGCAGTCGAGCTGGATGAGCCGCTCCATGACCAGCTGGCGCAACACGCGCAGCGCGGTGCCGGTGTCGCAGCCGCGCGCACACAGTGCCTCGTAGGCCTGCTCCATGGTGGCGAGCACCGGCACGCCCGGTGGCAGCAGGAGCAGGTCGTTCGCGTAGCGGCGGTGCAGGCGCTGGTAGAAGCGGGAATGCTCAGCCAGGGGCCCCTCCGGCAGGGGCTGATGGCAGCGGGGGTCAGACAGAGAAGGATGCATGGCAGCCACAGCCGGATGTTGGACGGGGAGCGGGGTGCTGGGCTGGGCGCCCGGCCGCGTACAAAAGGTCACTGGGCGCGCGGGTCGCGAGTGAACCCACGCCAGGGCTGCGGGTCATAATTCCTGCCACTTTCCATCTCACCATGATCGATCCCACCTCGCACCCCTCACGCCTGCTGAAAATAGTCGCAGGTTTTGCGCGGTGGTCGCTGGGCTTGTTGCTCGCCTTCTGGCTGCTGCTGACCATCGCATGGGGGGCTCTTCATGGCTGGATTGTGCCGCGAATTGGTGATTTCCGCCCACAGTTGCAGGCGCAGGCCGCACGGGTATTGGGGGTTCCTGTGCAGATCGGCGCCATCGTGGCCCGCACCGAGGGGTTGATCCCTTCCATTGAACTCTCCGACGTGGCGTTGCTGGATGCATCGGGACGCACTGCGCTGCACCTGCCCCGGGTGGTGGTGGCGCTGTCGCCGCGCTCGCTGCTGCAATGGGGGTTCGAGCAGCTTTACATCGAAGGCCCTGACCTGGATGTGCGCCGGGCGAGCGACGGGCGCATCTATGTGGCTGGGCTGGAGTTTGCCCAGAACCAGGGCGACAGCAGCGCGGCGGCGGACTGGTTGTTCTCGCAGGGCGAGGTGTACATCAAAGACGGAACGGTACGCTGGACCGATGAGCAGCGCGGCGCTCCGGAGCTGGCGCTGGAAAAGGTGGACCTGGTTTTACGCAATGGCAACTGGCGCCACAACCTCCGGGTGGACGCCACACCGCCGCCGGAATGGGGTGACCGTTTCACCCTGGTGGGTTTGTTTCGCGCGCCGCTGCTGCGCGCCCGCGATGGCAACTGGAAGCACTGGAGCGGGCAGGTGTTTGCCCATTTCACGCGGGTGGATGTGTCGCACCTGCGGCACCACGCCGATGTGGGCATCGAGGTGGCGCAGGGCCGGGGCGCGCTGCGGGCCTGGGCCGATGTGCGCAGCGGGCAGGTGGTGGGTGGCACGGCCGACCTTGCGCTGGCCGATGTCAACACCACCCTGGCCTCTGATTTGCGTCCGTTGGTGTTGCCCTCCATCCAGGGTCGTCTGGGGGGGCGCCGTTTGACGGGTGGCTTTGAGTTCTCGACGCAGGCGCTGCAGTTCCAGACCGATGATGGCCTGACCTGGCCGGGTGGCAACCTGCGGTTGGTGCACACCGATGCCAGCGGCAAAGCCCCGGAGCAAGGCGAGCTGCGCGCCGACCGGCTGGACCTTGCTGCCCTCGCGCAGGTGGCCAGCCGCCTGCCGCTGGGGACAGCCGCTCATGATGCATTGCGCACCTACACGCCCCAAGGGTTGGTGGACGAGATCCAGGCCAGCTGGAAAGGTCCGCTGGATGCGTTGCAGCAGTACCAGGTCAAGGGACGTATTCAGGGGCTGGCACTGGCGGGTGCCACCGATGGCTCGGCCCCTGACCACCTGGGGCTGCGCGGTGCGAACGTGGACATCGACATGACGCAGGCAGGGGGCAAGGCTGCGCTGACCATGGCGTCGGGTGCGCTGGTGCTGCCAGGGGTGTTCGAGGAACCCGTCCTGCCGCTGGACCGGCTCAGCGCCGATGTGCGCTGGCAGCTGGACGGCGGCCGCATCGCCGTGCAGGCCAATGACGTGCAGTTCGCCAACGCCGATGCCCAAGGGGATGCGCGTGCCACCTGGCACACCAGCGACGCAGCCAAGGCGCCCCACCGGTCGCGTTTTCCAGGCGTGCTGGACCTCACGGGCACGCTGCACCGTGCCGACGGCACCCGGGTGCATCGCTACCTTCCCTTGTCTATCCCCGCCGATTCGCGCCACTATGTGCGCGATGCGGTGGTGGCCGGCAACGCCAGCAATGTGCAGTTCCGCGTCAAGGGCGATCTGCACGACCTGCCCTTCAACGACCCCAAGCAGGGCGAATTCCGCATCGCGGCGCGCGTCAAGGACGTCACATATGCCTACGTACCTACCGCGCTGCAGCCTGCGGGGGCCTTGCCCTGGCCTGCGTTGACCGACCTGAGCGGCGAGCTGATTTTTGAGCGCTCGTCCATGCAGGTGCGCGGCGCCAGTGGCGGCTTTGCGGGCAGCAAGGGCTTGCGGCTGTCCAAGGTCGAAGCGCGCATACCAGACCTGGCGCACACCGTGGTGGGCGTCAGTGCCGACGCACGCGGCCCGCTGGCAGAGCTGCTGACGCTCATGGCCACCTCGCCGCTCGGGCGCATGACAGGCAACGCCCTGGAGCAGGCCAGTGGCACGGGTAACGCCGACTTCCAGCTGCGGCTGAGCCTGCCCATCAGCGACATCAACAAGTCCAAGGTGCAGGGCAGCGTCACTTTGGCAGGCAATGAGCTGCGCATCACGCCCGACACCCCCGCACTCACCCGCGTGCGGGGCGCCGTGCAGTTCAGTGAGACCGGGTTTTCGCTGTCCAATGTGCAGGCCCTGGCGCTGGGCGGCCCGGTACGGCTGGAGGGGGGCATGCGCGCGCTGGCGGCCAATGCCCCTGCCACCGAGTCGGCGGTGCAGATCCGTGCGCAGGGCACCGCCACGGCCGAAGGGCTGCAGCAAACCCCGCAGCTGGGCATGTTGTCGCAACTGGCACGCCGGGCCACTGGCAGCGCGCCGTACACGCTGGCCCTGTCCTTTCGCCGGGGTGTGCCCGAGCTGCAGGTCAACACCAGCCTGCAGGGCCTGGCACTGGCCCTGCCGCCCCCGCTGGGCAAGGCGGCGGACAGCGGCCTGCCCTTGCGTTTCGAGAACCAGGTGGCGCGCGAATCGCTGGTGGGTCTGGCGAGCAACAACGGCAGTGGGAGCAGCAATGCCAACGGCCTCAGTGCCCCCCCGCTGCGGGACCAGATCACGCTGGATCTGGGTTCACTCGGCTTGGCCACTTACCTGCGCGACCTGAGCGGCCCTCAGCCGCGCGTGTTGCGGGGCGCAATTGGTGTCGGCCTGAGCAACGGCGAGTCAGCCCCCATGCCTGCGCAGGGCGTGGCTGCCAACATCAGCCAGGGCAAGCTGGACGTGGACGCCTGGGACGAGGTGCTCACCCGGGCCACTGCGGCCGAACCCGCCACCCGCAGCCCCGCAGCGGCGACCGCGCCTGCCGGGCAGGCCGTGGCCCAAGACTACCTGCCCACCACCCTGGCACTGCGTGCGCGTGAACTCACGTTGCAGGGCCGCACGCTGCACAACGTGGTGGCGGGTGCGCTGCGCGACGGCACCACCTGGCGTGCCAACCTCGATGCCACAGAACTCAACGGCTACCTCGAATACCGCCCGCCCGGATCGCCCGAGTTCAGCAACGGCCGCTTGTTTGCCCGTCTGTCGCGTGTGAACATGCCGCAAAGCGACGTGACCCAGGTCGAAGAACTGCTCAACGAGCAACCGGGCAACCTGCCTGCGCTGGACATCGTGGTGGAAGATTTCGAGCTGCGGGGCAAGCGGCTGGGACGGGTGGAAATGGAGGCCCAGAACCGGGGTGGCGAGGGGGTGCAGCGCGAATGGCGTCTGTCCAAGTTCAACATCACGGCGCCCGAGGCCGCTTTCACTGCCAACGGCAACTGGGCGGTGCTCAATGCCGCCACTGCAGGCCCCCGCTCTGCAGAACGGCGTACGGTGCTGAGCTTCAAGCTCGATATCCGCGATTCGGGCGATCTGCTGGCCCGCCTCGGTATGGCCAACGTGGTGCGGCGTGGCAAGGGCCGCATGGAAGGGCAGGTGGGCTGGATTGGCGCGCCCTTCAGCCCCGACTACCGCACCATGACCGGGCAGATCAACCTGAATGTCGAATCCGGCCAGTTTCTGAAGGCTGATCCTGGCTTGGCCAAACTGCTGGGCGTACTCAGTCTGCAATCGCTGCCGCGCCGCCTGACTCTGGATTTCCGCGATGTGTTCAGCGAAGGATTTGCGTTCGATTTCGTGCGCGGTGATGTGCGCATTGAGCGCGGTGTGGCCACCACCAACAACCTGCAGATGAAAGGCGTCAATGCGGCTGTGCTGATGGAAGGCAGCGCCAATATTGACCAGGAGACGCAGGACCTGCGTGTGGTGGTGGTGCCCGAGATCAATGCCATGACTGCATCGCTTGTGGCCACGGCCATCAACCCGGTGATTGGGTTGGGCAGTTTTTTGGCGCAGGTGTTTTTGCGTGGCCCGCTCATCGAGGCTGCCACTCAGGAGTTCCGCATCGATGGCACCTGGACCGACCCGCGGGTGGTGCGCGTGGCCCGGCGCGGGCGCGAGTCGAGCCCCGCCACCGAGGCGACGCCCCGCGCCAGCCCACCCACCAAGACCGGAGAACCTTCATGAAAGTCGCTGCCATCCAGATGGTGTCTGGCACTGCCCTGGACGGCAACCTGCGCGTTGCGCGCGAGCTGCTGGAACAGGCTGCGCAGGGCGGCGCCGAACTGACCGTGCTGCCTGAGTATTTTTGCCTGATGGGGCACAAGGACACCGACAAGCTGGCGCTGCGAGAGACCGCCGGTTCTGGTGTGATCCAGCAATTTCTGGCCGACACCGCGCGCTCGCTGCAGATGTGGATCGTGGGCGGCACGCTGCCGTTGGCCACGGATGTGCCGGACCGGGTGCGCAACTCCACACTGGTCTTTGACCCGGAGGGTGCCTGCGTTGCGCGCTACGACAAGATCCACCTCTTTCGCTTCAGCGACGGCGCAGTGCAGTACGACGAAGGCCGGGTCATAGAAGCCGGCGACACGCCCGTGCACTTTGATGTGCAAGCCCGGAATGGGCGGCGCTGGCGCGTGGGGCTGTCCGTGTGCTACGACCTGCGCTTTCCGGAGCTGTACCGTGCGCACGCACTCGCTGGTGCCGACCTGTTGCTGGTGCCCAGCGCCTTCACTCGCACCACGGGACAGGCGCACTGGGAGGTCCTGCTGCGCGCCCGCGCGGTGGAAAACCTGGCCTATGTGCTGGCTCCTGCTCAAGGCGGTGTGCACGCCAACGGCCGCCACACCTGGGGGCACAGCATGCTGGTGGACCCCTGGGGCGATATCGTCGCGCAGCGCGATCAGGGCGCTGGCGTGGTCACCGGCGAGCTGGACGCGCAACGCTTGGGTGCCATGCGTGCCCAGCTGCCCGCATTGACCCACCGCGTACTGTGACGGCCGTCCCTGTCAAACGCACCCTGTTGCAGCGCTGGCGTGGCGCCTGGCGGCGCTGGTCGTTGTGGACTGCGCTGGTGCTGCTCGTGGTGTCCATGCTGGCCACCATGGTGTGGCTGGCCGGGCGCTACGAAGCCAGCCAGGTGCAGACCCGCCTGGAGCGCGACACGGCCGACGCAGTCTCTGACATCCGCACGGCGCTGACGCACAACGTGCAGAGCCTGCAGGCACTGCCCAGCGACAACCCTAGCCAGCTGGCCTGGGAGGTCGATGCCTCTGAGCTGCTGCGCAACCGGCGTGAGCTGGTGCGCATTGAGCTGCGCGACGCCAACCTGCGCATGCGCACCCATGTGCAGTCGCCCTACCGCCCGGTGGCCTGGGACATGCGGCTGCGCGACAGCGGCCAGTCGGACCTCACCATCGCCTGCGCTAACGCGCGTCGCCTCGGAGGGCCTGCGTACTCCAGCAGCTACTTTCAGCCCCATGGGGATGGCCTGGGCTCGGAGATGATGGAGCTGTGTGTTCCGCTGTCCGCCAGCGGCCGCACCATTGGGTATTTGGTAGCCACCTATGCGTTGCAGGACATCCTGGCCAATCTGGTGGGACATAACCTTACGCGCAGCCAGGAGGCTTCATTCACCGAGGCCGATGGCACACGACTGGCCGTGCTGGGTGCGGCGCGACGGGGCTCGCGCATGTTCTCGGCACAGCACCTGCTGGACTTGCCGGGCGGCACGCTGGTGCTGCGCATGGACAGCTGGCACAGCGCACCCAGCCTGTTCCCCAATGTGCTGACAGCCCTGGTGACGGCCATGTCGATTGCGCTGGTGACGGTGATGGTGGTGCTGGTGCGCGACAACCGCCGCCGCCTGCGCGCCGAGCGCGACCTGGCCGATGCGCTGGCCTTTCGCAAGGCGATGGAGGACTCGCTGGTCACCGGGCTGCGCGCGCGCGACCTGGAGGGCCGCATCACCTACGTCAACCCAGCCTTCTGCGAGATGGTGGGCTTCAGCCCGCAGGAGCTGCTGGGCTTGAGCATGTCGGCCCCCTACTGGCCGCCCGAGCGTGTGGAGGAATACCAGCAGCGCCAGGCCATCCGCTTTGCAGGCACCATGCCGCCGCGCGAGGGGTTTGAGTCCGAGTTCATGCGCAAGGACGGCACGCGGTTTCCGGTACTGATCATCGAGGCCCCGCTCATCAACGCCCAAGGCCAGCACACAGGCTGGATGAGCGCGTTTCTGGACATCAGCGAGCAGCGCCGGGTCGAGGAGCTGTCGCGCGCCTCGCAGGAGCGGCTGCAGGCCACTGCGCGGCTGGCCACAGTGGGTGAGATGGCGTCTTTGCTCAGCCACGAACTCAACCAGCCGCTGGCCGCCATCTCCAGCTATGCCAATGGTTCCATCAACCTGCTGGAACATGCCACGCCAGTGACGGCGTCTGCCCCCGAGTCCGATGCGCTGGAGGATGTGCGCATGGCCATGCGCCAGATTGCCCGCCAGGCCGAGCGCGCGGGCCGTGTGATCAAAAGCGTTCACGACTTCGTCCGGCGCCGTGACCAGGCCCGTGAGGCCGTGCACGCGCAGCAATTGCTGGATGCCATCCTGCCGCTGGTAAGCCTGCAGGCCCGCAAACTGGGCGTGCGCGTCAACACGTCGGTGGAGCAGGGCCTGGCGCCCGCGCTGTGTGACCGTACGATGGTGGAGCAGGTCCTGCTGAACCTGGCGCGCAATGCCATGCAGGCCATGGACGACCCCAGTGTGCGCACGCGCGTGCTGGATATCCGGGTGCGGCGTGCTGCCTCGAATCCGCACAATGGCTGGATCGAATTTGCGGTAACCGATGTGGGAACCGGGATTCCCCCTGAGGTCGCAGAAAGGCTGTTCACCCCGTTCTTCACCACCCGCCCGGAGGGCATGGGGCTGGGGCTGAGCATGTGCCGCACGGTCATCGAACAGCACGGCGGTTTTCTCGGATTTGCGCCGAATGAGCCACGTGGTACGGTATTCACCTTTACGCTGCCCGTGAATAATGGAACCACTCCGTGAGGTACGTTACAACGGCCAGCGCTCGGGCCGGGGTGGTTTCATCGTCAGCGCGTGACCGACATTGCAATGGACAACTGAACTGATCTATGGAGCCCATCACCAACGCCACCGTGTACATCGTGGACGATGACGCCAGCGTGCGCGAGGCGCTGGCGTGGTTGCTACGCTCGCGCAGACTGCCCAGCGAATCCTTTGATTCGGCCGAAGCCTTTGACGCCATGCTGCAGAAGCGGCCTCCCCAGCGACAGCCCTGCTGCCTGCTGCTGGATGTGCGCATGCCGGGCATGAGTGGTCTGGCACTGTTTGACGTGCTGGCCGCACGTGGGGATCTGTCCACCATGCCCGTGATCTTTCTCACGGGCCACGCCGACGTGCCCACCGCAGTGGACACCGTCAAGCGTGGTGCCTTTGATTTTTGCGAGAAGCCGTTTTCTGACAACGCGTTGGTGGACCGCATCGAGCAGGCGCTCGCGCAGTCGGCCGAGAGGCTGGCGCAGGTGCGCGAACGCAGCGACTTGCAGGTGCGACTGAGCGAGCTGACGGAGCGCGAGCGTGATGTGATGGACCTGGTGGTAGCCGGCCTGCCCAACAAGCTGATCGCTGACCAGCTCGATATCAGTGTGCGCACGGTCGAAGTCCACCGCTCACGGGTGTTCGACAAGATGCAGGTCAAGTCCGCCGTGGAGTTGGCCAACCTGCTGCGCACGGGACACTGAGCGCACCTGTCTGGCCTGGAGTTCGCAGTCCGGGCGGTCAGCCAGGTCAGCCTCGTGGTCGTTCACCCACAAAAATCTCGACCCGTCGGTTGCGCGCACGGCCTTCAGAGGTGTCGTTCGTGGCAATGGGGTACCGCTCGCCCAGACCTTCGATCACGATGCGGCGGCCATCCACGCCGCGCGCCGTCAAGTAGCTGCGGGTGCTGCCGGCGCGGTCCATCGACAGGGGGTTGTTGGTGGCATCGCTGCCTGTGCTGTCGGTGTGCCCCACGATGCGTACGTCAGTATTCGGGTTGTTGCGCAGGCCTGCGGCAAACTGGTCCAGTACCGGCGCGAAGTTGGGCTGGATGTCCGAGCGGCCCACGGCAAACGAGATGTCGCTGGGGATATTGAGCTTGAGCTGGTTGTCGGCCGTCTGGGTCACGGCGATGCCGGTGCCCTGGGTGGCCTGTTCCATCTCGCGTTTTTGGCGCTCCATGTTCTGCGACCAGATGTAGGTGCCGAGTGCCCCGACACCGGCGCCCACCACGGCGCCGGTCCCGGCGCTGCCGCCGGTGGCGGATCCGATGACCGCGCCTGCCAGCGCCCCAATGCCCGCTCCGGTGGCAGTGCGGCGCTGGGTGTCGTCCATGCTGGCGCATCCGGTGACCAGAACGATGGCGGCGGCAGCCCCGAGAATTTGAATGTGTGTGCGCATGTGTGTGCTCCTGGAAAATCGGTGGCGCTGGGTGGGCGGGCCTTGCACCCGCCGCGCTGCCGGAGCGTTATCGCGTCCCGTGCAGTGGCATCACCCAGCTCACGCCATCTTGGGGCCTGTGATGCGCATGCGACATCGGCACGCGGGCACATCGGTTGTAGGACAGTGCCGCCCCTGATTGGGGCTCAT
Organism: Acidovorax sp.; assembly: GCF_016783915.1. Lineage (GTDB taxonomy): Bacteria > Pseudomonadota > Gammaproteobacteria > Burkholderiales > Burkholderiaceae_C > Acidovorax. The sequence goes on along the minus strand of NZ_JADHVT010000038.1, from coordinate 22,634 downwards.
CGTCCGTTCAGGGTGATGGGGGCGGCGGTTTGTCGCTGTCGGTGGGCGGCGGGGCCTGGAGTTCGCCCCCCTTGCGGCCCGAGAACATGGTCCACCACACGATGGCCACCAGGACCACCAGCGCCAGCAGCGCTTCAAGCAAAATCAGCCCCATGAAATTGACACTCCTGCGCGTTGCTTTGACCGCACTGATTGTAGGAACGCTGGCCGCCTGCTCCACGCCCCCTGCCCCTGTCCCCGCACGCCCTGTGGGCACTCCTGCACCTCTGCCGCCCAGTGCGGCGGTGTTGCCGGGTGATACAGGCCCGCTGCCACCGCCCATGGCGCAGGCAAAAAGCCGCTGGATTCCCGTGCGCTGGGCTGAGCTGCCGGGCTTTACCGAAGATACATTGCACGAAGCCTGGAACGCGTGGATCAAAAGCTGCGAGCGGCCCCAGCCGCCCTTCACTGCGCTGTGCAGCGATGTGCGCCAGCTGAGCATTGCCACGGCCGATGAGCAGCGCGCCTGGCTCATCACACGGCTTCAGCCTTACCGCGTCGAGGCCACCGACGGCAACCCCGATGGTCTGCTGACGGCCTACTACGAGCCCATGATGGACGCTGCGCGCCAGCCCGGCAATGGTTTCACGGTACCCATTTACCGGGTGCCTGCCAGCTTGGGGGCGCGCAGGCCCTGGTACACGCGCCAGCAGATCGACACCCTGCCGGAGGCCCAGGCCGCGCTGGCGGGTCGGGCCATTGCGTGGCTGCGTGACCCTATCGAGTCCATGGTGCTGCACATCCAGGGCTCGGGCCGTTTGCGCATCACCGAGCCCGATGGCTCTGTCTCGCTGGTGCGGGTGGCCTACGCAGGCACCAATGACCAGCCCTACCAGAGCGTGGGCCGCTGGTTGCTGGACCAGGGGCTCACGCGCGATGCGACCTGGCCCGGCATCCGCGCCTGGGTGGCTGCCAACCCCCAGCGCACCAATGAGCTGCTGTGGAGCAATCCGCGCTATGTGTTCTTCCGCGAGGAGCCCTTGAGTCCGCTGGACGCCGGTTTTGGCCCGCGCGGCGCACAGGGCGTGCCTTTGACGCCGGGGCGATCGATTGCGGTGGACCGGCAGAGCATTCCCTACGGCACCCCCGTGTGGCTGGCCTCGTCCGGTCCGCAGGTGCAGCTCAACCGCCTGGTGCTCGCGCAGGACACGGGCAGCGCCATCCTCGGTGCGGTGCGTGCGGACTACTTCACGGGTTGGGGGCAGGAGGCGGGTGACATCGCGGGCCGGCTCAAGCAGAACCTGCGCCTGTGGGCGCTGTGGCCGCGCTAGGACCCTGTTTACGATCTCCCAGGGGCTCGCGTTGGAGCGCAATCGCCCGATTTCGCTTCAACCCTTCGGGCAGTGGTCTTGGCTTGCGGTCTGGGGTATTGCAGCGCTTGCCGATGGCACGGGCCAGCGGAACCAGGGCGGCGCGCCTTCAAGCGCGTGTGCGTGTGAGATGTGTCAGCGGCAGCGCCCCACTGGCCTTCACCTCGCCCAGCGAGAAGCTGGTGTGCATGTCTTTGACGTTGGGCAGGTTCAGCAGCACATCGCGCGCAAACTGCGAGAAGCTGTCCAGGTCACGCGCCACCACCTGCAGTTCGAACGTGCCGGTGCCGCTGATGTAGTGGCACGCCACCACCTCGGGGATCTTGCGGATGGCCTCCTCCATGGCCAAGGTCAGGCCGCCCGTATTGCGGTCGGCGTCCAGCCGCACAAAGGCCAGCACGCCCAGGCCGATCTTGTGCCGGTCGATCTCGGCCCTGTAGCCTTTGATGAAACCCGCCTCTTCCAGCGCGCGCACCCTGCGCCAGCACGGCGCGGCCGACAGGCCCACGCGCTGGGCGAGTTCGGCATTGGTCAAACGGGCGTCGGCCTGCAGCTCACCCAGGATGGCGATGTCGAATTTGTCTAAATTATCCATTTGTGGGCCATTTTAAGAATGATCCTTTCAAAAACAAGGGTAAACCTAGCATGAAAACGAAAGGACATATCCCCTCAGAGTGCATAAACTGCTTTGCAAACCATTGAACATGCGTCCGCCCCTGTCCACAAGGCGGTGGCTGCACGCCCTCCCCACAGGAATCTGCCCATGAATGCCCCCCTACCCGAGTCCATCCGCAAAGCGCTAGAGACAGTCACCCTGGATGACAAATACACCCTGGGCGAGGGCCGCGCCTTCATGAGCGGGGTGCAGGCCCTGGTGCGACTGCCTATGCTGCAGCGCCAGCGCGATGCGGCGGCGGGGCTCAACACTGCGGGCTTCATCAGTGGATACCGGGGCTCACCCCTGGGCACGTATGACCAGGCGCTGTGGGCGGCCAAGAAGCACCTGGCGGCCAACAACATCGTCTTTCAGCCCGGCGTGAATGAAGAGCTGGGTGCCACGGCCGTCTGGGGCACGCAGCAGCTGGACCTGTACCCGCAAAGCAAGAAGTTCGACGGCGTCTTCGGCATCTGGTACGGCAAGGGCCCGGGCGTGGACCGCTGCTCGGACGTGTTCAAGCATGCCAACATGGCGGGCACGGCCAAGCATGGCGGCGTGATCGCCATTGCGGGAGACGACCACATCAGCAAGAGCAGCACGGCTGCGCACCAGAGCGACCACATCTTCAAGGCCTGCGGAACGCCGGTGTTCTTCCCCAGCAGCGTGCAAGAGATTTTGGACATGGGCCTGCACGCCTTTGCCATGAGCCGCTTCTCGGGCGTGTGGTCGGGCATGAAGACGATTCAGGAGGTCGTGGAATCGTCCGGCAGCATCAACATCGACCCGGACCGCGTGAAGATCGTGATGCCCGAGGACTTTGCGATGCCGCCCGGCGGCCTGCACATCCGCTGGCCTGATGCGCCGCTGGAGCAGGAAGCGCGCCTCATGGACTACAAGTGGTATGCGGCGCTGGCGTACATCCGCGCCAACAAGCTCAACTACAACGTGATCGAAGGCAAACAAGATCGCTTCGGCATCATCGCCAGCGGCAAGGCCTACAACGACACGCGCCAGGCCCTGGTGGACCTGGGCCTGGACGACGACACCTGCCGCCAGCTCGGCATCCGCGTGCACAAGGTCAACGTGGTGTGGCCGCTCGAAGCCACCATCACGCGCGATTTCGCCCAGGGCCTGCAGGAGATCCTGGTGGTCGAGGAAAAGCGCCAGGTCATCGAATACCAGCTCAAGGAAGAGCTGTACAACTGGCGCTCGGACGTGCGCCCCCACGTGCTGGGCAAGTTCGACGAGCCCGAGGGCGACGCGACGGGTGGCGAATGGTCCATGCCCAACCCGAGCCAGAACTGGCTGCTGCGCGCCAAGGCCGACCTCACGCCCGCCATCATCGCCAAGGCGATTGCCAAGCGCCTGAAAAAACTGGGCGTGCCTGACGACATCATCGCCCGCATGGATGCACGCATCACCGTCATCGAAGCCAGCGAGCGCGGCATGGCCGAGCTGAAGGTGGACACCGGCGAGCGCGCCCCGTGGTTCTGCAGCGGCTGCCCGCACAACACCAGCACCCGCGTGCCCGAGGGCTCGCGCGCCGTGGCCGGCATCGGCTGCCACTACATGGCCAACTGGATGCCCGACCGCAACACGTCGACCTTCACGCAGATGGGCGGCGAGGGCGTGACCTGGGTGGGCCAGGCGCCGTTCACCACCGACCAGCACGTGTTCGCCAACCTGGGCGACGGCACCTACTTCCACAGCGGACTGCTGGCCATCCGCCAGAGCATCGCGGCGGGCACCACCATCACCTACAAGGTGCTCTACAACGACGCCGTGGCCATGACCGGTGGCCAGCAGGTGGGCGAGCGGCCCGAGGGCCACTCGGTGCTGCAGATCATGAACAGCCTCAAGTCCGAGGGCGTGGTCAAGCTGATCATCGTGACCGATGAGCCGCAGAAGTACGATGGTGTGGCGCTGGCCGAGGGCGTGACGGTGCACCACCGTGACGAGCTCGACACGCTGCAGCGCCAGTTCCGCGAGATCAAGGGCTGCACGGTCATCATCTACGACCAGACCTGCGCCACCGAAAAGCGCCGCCGCAGGAAGCGCGGCACCCTGGCCACGCCCGACAAGACCGTGGTCATCAACGACCTGGTGTGCGAGGGCTGCGGCGACTGCTCGACCAAGTCGAACTGCCTCTCCGTGGAGCCGGTAGAGACGGAATTCGGCCGCAAGCGCCGCATCAACCAGAGCACCTGCAACAAGGACTACTCGTGCGTGAACGGCTTCTGCCCGAGCTTCGTCACGGTCGAAGGCGGCAAGCTCAAGAAGCCCAAGAAGGAAAAGAAGGGCGACCTGTCGGCGCTGCCTTCCATTCCTGAGCCCATCCTGCCCGTGGCCGAGACGGCCTGGGGCATCGTGGTCGGCGGCGTGGGTGGCACGGGCGTGATCACCATCGGCTCGCTGCTGGGCATGGCGGCGCACCTGGATGGCAAGGGTGTCATCACCCAGGACGCCGGTGGGCTGGCCCAGAAGGGCGGCGCCACCTGGAGCCACATCCAGATCGCCAACCGGCCCGAGGCCATCTACACCACCAAGGTCGATACTGCCAAGGCCGACCTGGTGATTGGCTGCGATTCCATCGTTGCTGCGCACAAGTACACCCTGGCCGTGATGCAGCCGGGCCGCACCTTCGTGGCGCTCAACACCCACGGCACGCCCACGGCGGCCTTCGTGACCAACCCCAACTGGCAGTTCCCCGGTGCCAACTGCGACAGCGCCATCGCGGCCGCCGTGGGCGCGGGCGGCGTGGGCAGCTTCGATGCCGAGCAGGTGGCCACCCAGTTGCTGGGCGACAGCATCTACACCAACCCGCTGATGCTGGGCTATGCTTGGCAGAAGGGCCGTGTGCCGCTGACTTTCGCCTCGCTGATGCGCGCCATGGAGCTGAACGGCGTGCAGGTAGACAACAACAAGGCCGCCTTCGAATGGGGCCGCCGCTGCGCGCACGACCTGGTGGCTGTGCAGGCGCTGTTCCAGGCCGCGCAAGTGATCCAGTTCGTCAAGAAGCCGTCCGTGGCCGAGATGGTGGCCAAGCGCGTGGAGTTCCTGTCGGGCTATCAGAACGCCGCTTACGCCTCCGAGTACCAGGCCTTCGTCGAAAAGGTGAAGGCGGCGGAAGCGAAACTGGGTAGCGGCACCCGCCTGTCTGAGGCTGTGGCCCGCTACCTGTTCAAGCTCATGGCCTACAAGGACGAGTACGAAGTGGCGCGCCTGCACACCGACAAGGCCTTCACGGACAAGATCGCGAACATGTTTGAAGGCGATTACAAGCTGGTGCACCACCTGGCACCGCCCCTGACTGCCAAGAAGAACGACAAGGGCGAGCTGGTGAAGCAGCCGTTTGGCCCCTGGATGCGCAGCGCCTTCGGCCTGCTGGCCAAGATGAAAGGCCTGCGCGGCACGGCACTGGACATCTTCGGCAAGACCGAGGAGCGGCGCATGGAGCGTGCGCTGATCGTCGAATACCGCGCCTGCATCGACGAACTGCTGGCCCGCTTGAGCGCCGATAATCTGGCGCTGGCTGTGGAAATTGCCCGCATCCCCGAAGAGATCCGTGGTTATGGCCACGTGAAGGAGCGGCACCTGAAGGCTGCGCGTCCCAAGTGGGACGGCCTGATGGCCCAGTGGCGCACAGGCACTTCGGCCCAGCGCCAGGCGGCCTGAGCGGCCCTTCTCGGTCGATCCCCCGTGTAAAAGCCCGCACTTGTGCGGGCTTTTGCTATAAATAATGCAGCTATCGAGGCATATTTCACTAGCGCATCAGCCGGGTTTTGCCCGTATTTCCCTGCGGATGCCCTGGTGGGTTCGGCAGGTGGCAAACACCCGCTGTGGGCTTGGGTCTTACCCCTTGGGCGGTGCCCAGGCCGCCGCATACAATGCCCTGTTCTGCCCCAGCGGGCGCTTCGGCGCTTGGTGTGGGCGGGTTGTGTGAATTTTGACCATCCGTTGTGGAGTCCAGTCCGTGTTTATTTCTTCCGCTTTCGCCCAAACCGCACCTGCCGCAGCCGCTGGCGGCGGTGACATCATGTCCTCTCTGACCGGCATGCTGCCCCTGGTGCTCATGTTTGTGGTGCTGTACTTCGTCATGATCCGCCCCCAGATGAAGCGCCAGAAAGAACACCGCGCCATGATCGACGCCATCGCCAAGGGCGATGAAGTGGCTACCGCCGGTGGCATCGTCGGCAAGGTCACGCGCCTGTCCGAAGGTTTCCTGCACATCGAGATCGCCAGTGGCGTGGAAGTGCAAATGCAGCGCAGCGCTGTGGTGCAGGTGCTGCCCAAGGGCTCCGTCAAGTAATCCATGAACATCCCCCTGAGGCGCTGCGCGCCCCGGCTCGGCCGGGCGCGGGGTCAGGGGGCGCTGGCGCGTAGGGCGCCTGCACAACTGAGGTGAGAGCGCGATCATGAACCGTTATCCGGTCTGGAAGTACGCGATCCTGGTGATCGTGCTGCTGGTGGGGGCCTTGTACACCCTGCCCAATTTCTTTGGCGAGGCGCCTGCCGTGCAGGTCTCGTCGGCCAAGGCCACCATCAAGGTGGACACCGCCGTGCAGCAGCGGGTTGAAGAAGCGCTCAAGGCCGCTGGCGTGACGCCCGACTTTGTGGCGCTGGAGGGCAACTCGGTGCGCGCGCGTTTTGACACGCCCGACACCCAGCTCAAGGCCAAGGACGCGATCCAGAAGGCGCTGGTGCCCGATGCCAACGACCCTTCCTACATCGTGGCTCTCAACCTGGTGTCGCGCTCGCCGCTGTGGCTCAAGGCCCTGCACGCCAATCCGATGTACCTGGGGCTGGACCTGCGCGGCGGCGTGCACTTCATGCTGCAGGTGGACATGCAGGCGGCGCTGACCAAGAAGGCCGAGTCCTATGCGGGTGACATCCGCACGGCACTGCGCGACAAGAACATCCGCCATGGCGGCATCAGCCGCGACGGCCAGTCCATCGACATCAAGGTGCGCGATGAAGCCACGGCCACGGCCGCGCGCAACCTGATCGCCGACCAGTTTGCCGACCTGCAAGTCACCACTACGCCAGAAGGCACAGATTTCAAGCTGCGTGCATCGATCAAGCCCGAAGCCACACGCCGGGTGCAGGAGCAGGCGCTCAAGCAGAACATGGTCACGCTGCACAACCGGATCAACGAGCTGGGCGTGGCCGAGCCCGTGATCCAGCAGCAGGGCCTGGACCGCATCGTGGTGCAGTTGCCCGGCGTGCAGGACACCGCCAAGGCCAAGGACATCCTGGGCCGCACCGCCACGCTGGAAGTGCGCATGGTGGACGAGGGCACCGAAGCCCGTTCGGCAGAGACAGGCCGTGGTCCCGTGCCGTTTGGCTCCGAGCGCTACCTGGAACGCAACGGCCAGCCCGTCATCGTCAAGAAGCAGGTCATCCTGACTGGCGAAAACCTGACCGATGCGCAGCCGGGCTTTGACGGCCAGACGCAGGAGCCCACTGTCAACCTCACGCTCGACGCCAAGGGCTCCCGCATCTTCAAGGACATCACGCGCGAGAACGTGGGCAAGCGCATGGCCATCGTGCTGTTTGAAAAAGGCAAGGGCGAGGTCGTCACGGCCCCTGTCATCCGTTCCGAAATCGGTGGTGGCCGTGTGCAGATCTCGGGCCGCATGACCACGGCCGAGGCCAACGACACCGCCCTGCTGCTGCGCGCTGGCTCGCTGGCCGCGCCCATGGAAATCATCGAGGAATACACCATCGGCCCCAGCCTTGGCGCCGACAACATCGAGCGCGGTATCCACAGCGTGGTGTGGGGCATGTTGGCCATTGCCGTGTTCATGTGCATCTACTACACGCTGTTCGGCGTGTTTTCCACTGTGGCGCTGGCTGTCAATGTGCTGTTGCTGATGGCCATTTTGTCCATGCTTCAGGCCACGCTCACGCTGCCTGGCATTGCCGCCATGGCACTTGCGATCGGTGTGGCTATTGACTCGAACGTGCTCATCAATGAACGCATCCGCGAGGAGCTGCGCGACGGGGTGTCGCCCCAGGCGGCCATCCACGCGGGTTATGAACGCGCCTGGGCCACCATCCTGGACTCGAACGTGACCACGCTGATCGCGGGCTTGGCATTGCTGGCCTTCGGCTCCGGTCCAGTGCGCGGCTTTGCAGTGGTGCACTGCATCGGCATCCTGACCAGCATGTTCTCTGCCGTGTTCTTCTCGCGCGGCCTGGTGAACCTCTGGTACGGCCGCAAGAAGAAGCTCAAGAGCGTATCGATCGGCCAGGTGTGGAAGCCTGAACCCGACAACGCTGTGGCAAAGACGAACTAAAGGAGGAAGACCATGGAATTCTTCCGCATCCGAAAAGACATCCCCTTCATGAAGCACGCGTTGATCTTCAACGCGATCTCCTTCATCACCTTCGCGCTCGCCGTGTTCTTCCTGGTCACTCGCGGACTGCACCTGTCGGTAGAGTTCACGGGCGGTACGGTCATGGAAGTGGCCTATAGCCAGCCTGCTGAACTTGCCAAGGTGCGCGAGACTGTGGCGGGGCTGGGTTATGCCGAAGTGCAGGTGCAAAACTTCGGTACGGCCCGTGACGTGATGATCCGCCTACCCGTGCAAAAGGGCGTCACATCCGCGCAGCAAAGCGAGCAGGTGCTGGGTGCCCTCAAGGCTGCCGACCCCGAGGTCACACTGCGCCGCACGGAGTTCGTAGGCCCGCAGGTGGGCGAGGAACTCGTGCATGGCGGGCTCATGGCGCTGGCCATGGTGGTCGTAGGCATCGTGATCTATCTGGCCTTTCGCTTTGAGTGGAAGTTTGGCGTTGCGGCTATCATCGCCAACCTGCACGACGTGGTGATCATCCTGGGCTTCTTCGCATTCTTCCAGTGGGAGTTCTCGCTGGCGGTGCTAGCGGGCGTACTGGCCGTGCTGGGTTACTCGGTGAACGAATCGGTCGTGATCTTCGACCGGATCCGCGAGGCCTTCCGAAAGTACCGCAAGATGACCACGCACGAGGTGATCGACCACGCCATCACCAGCACGATGAGTCGAACCATCATCACCCATGCCTCCACCGAGGCGATGGTGCTGTCGATGTTCTTCTTTGGTGGCCCCAGCCTGCACTACTTTGCATTGGCGCTGACCATCGGTATCCTTTTCGGCATCTATTCCTCGGTGTTCGTGGCGGCGGCTATTGCCATGTGGCTGGGCGTGAAGCGCGAGGACCTCGTCAAGCCCGCCAAAAAGGAGGGGGATCCCAACGATCCCCATGCCGGAGCTACCGTCTGACCCGCTAATATCTGTTCATGCACACCACGCCCCCTTCCGTTCCGCAACGCCGCCTGGCCCGCCAGGCGCGCCAGCGGTTTGTAGAAGGGATCTGTGGAGGGTTGGTGGACCTGGACAAGACTGTCCAGGACTTCCTCACCGCGTTGATGAACCAGACGGGCACAGCCCGCGAGATGCAGTCGCGCCGGGATGCGTGGCTGCAGTACCAGCAAAAACATTCCGCATGGACGGAGCGCGCCGGCAAGGCCTGGCAAGAGGCGCTCGCTCCCCATGTCAGTTCTACACGCGGCCAGCTGGCAGCCGGCAGCGGCGGGCTCAGCCAGTTTGAGCTGCTCAGCGACGATGTGGTCGAGAACAAGATATTGGCCTCGCGCATGGCGTTGACAGTGAATGAGCAGGTCAGCCACCAGTTCGACACCTTGCGCCAGCGCACCCAGTCGCTGGAGGGCCAGGAGCTGGACAGCAGCGACATCCTGCGGCCTGACACCGTATGCCTATTGCTCGTGGAGCAATGGGTGGAGGCCGGTCTGCCGCGAACGGACCTGCAAACCGTGGTGGACCCCCTGCAGCGCGAACTGGCCAACCTGCTGCAAAAGCACTACCAGGCGGTCAACGTGTTCTACGTGGAGCAGGGCATCACGCCGCAGGCCGATCTCAGATCCAAAGTGCGTCGTACCCAGGGAGGTTCGGTAACGGGTAGCGGCGGGGGCGATTCGGGTTCGGGGGGGCTGGCTTCCCAAGCCTTGGCGCAGACCCGCCAGGCCATGGCTGCAGCCCGCGGAGGCATGCAGCCCCCTGACATCGCCGTAGGCCGGCCCATGGGGCCACCGGGCTCGCAGATGCCGCCACCCATGCACGGTGGCTACCCACGTCAGCACGGCATGCCCACGGCCTTTGCTACGGGCATGACGCCCTTGGCTCGTGCGCGCCAGCGTGCACAGGGTGTGATGGGACAGCTGCGGCGTCTGCTCACGCAGCCCGCCACCGGTTTCGACATGGTCAATGCGCCACCCGCATCGGCTGCATTGGCCCACGCACTCACGGCGCACCGCGTGCATGCAGACACCTATTACAGCGGCGTAGCCACATTGATGGAGGACTACAGCCCTGCTGCGGTGGTGCAGCTGGTAGGCGCCGTACGAGAGCGCTCCACCGAACTCAAGAAGAAGGCAACCACTTCGGGCGAGAAGGCGATCATCGAGGTGGTCGCCTTGATGTTCCAGAGCATCCTTGCCGAAGACCGTATCCCGCCCGCCGTCAGGGTGTGGTTTGCTAGGTTGCAGGTGCCTGTGTTGCGTGTGGCATTGGCCGAGCCCGAGTTCTTCAGCAATCTCGATCACCCCGCCCGCAAGCTGATCGACCGTATGGGCGCCTGTGTGCTGGGTTTCGACGCGACCAGCATCAACGGCAGCGCGATGGAAGCCGAAATTCGCCGTGTGGTGCAGGTGATCGAGCAGTACCCAGAGACCGGACGTCGTGTCTTCCAGCTGGTGTATGACGAGTTCGAAAAATTCCTGGCCAAGTTCCTGACCGAAAAGCAGGTCACTTCGCGACTGGTCAGCGTGGCCCAGCAGGTCGAGCAACGGGAAACGTTGGCCATCCAATACACCATTGAGCTGCGCACCATGCTGCGTGACATGCCGGTACGCGACGAGATCCGCGAGTTCCTGTTCAAGACCTGGGCCGAGGTGCTGGCGCTGTCGGCTGTGCGCGACGGCCCGCAGCATGCCGATACCGTAGCGTTCAAGCGCACTGCCGCTGATCTCGTCTGGGCGGCCAGCGCCAAGCCCAATCGCAGCGACCGGGCCCAGGTCATCCAGAACCTGCCCGCATTGTTGCAGCGCCTGCGCCAGGGGCTGACCCTGCTGGGCGTGAATGGCGCAGCCCAGGATGCCCAGGTCAAGGTGTTGACCGACACCCTGGCCGACGCCTTTTTGTCCAAGACGGCGTCTATTCCCCAGGCGCACATCGATGCCATGGCCAAGCGGCTGGCCAATCTCGAAGACTTCATCAGTGATGCATCGCTGGGTGACATGCCGCTCAATGCGGACAACATCGAGATGATGCTGGGCATCGATGCGTCGTCCATCCATGTGGTCGCCGACAACGGTGCTCCGGTGGACGATGCCATGGTGGCCTGGGCGCAGGACTTGCAGCCGGGCACCTGGTACACGCTGGACCACAACGGTGCATCGGCCCAAGTGCAGTACGCCTGGCAAAGCCAGCGCAAACAGTTGCACCTTTTTGCGGCCGTGGATGGCAGCAGCTACCTGATCCAGTTACGCCGCCTGGCCGCATACTTGCAGGCTGGCTTGCTGGTAGCTCAGGACGAAGAAGGCCTCACGCTGCGCGCTACACGCGATGCCCTGGCCAAGCTGGACGCCAACCCTGAGCGGTTGTTGGATTGAGCGCGTCTGGTCTGGTGCGCCACCCTTGATGGGCTTTGGTGCCACATGTGTCCGTCTGGTCGTACTGCGTTCCCGAGCGGCCTACTAACCCCTGCCGATCCTCTGAAACAAGCCCCCCGGCAACCGCGCCACGCTGCCGACCAGCTCCAGCTCCAGCAAGGCCACCTGCAGCGCCGATGCGTCCATGCCTGTGCGCGCGACCAGCGCATCCAGGCCCATGGGGTCATAGCCTAGCGCCGATAGCACGGGGCCTTCTGCCCCGCCCAGTGCCGCAGCGTCCGTACCTTCTTGGGGCAGACCCGGCACCGTGGTGGCGGGGATTTTGAGTTCTTCCAGCACATCCTGGGCGGACTCCACCAGCTTGGCGCCCTGGCGGATCAGCGCATGGCAGCCGCGTGACTGCGGTGCGTGGATGGAACCCGGGATGGCAAACACTTCGCGGCCTTGCTCGGCAGCCATTCGGGCGGTGATCAGTGATCCCGACGCCAATGTGGCTTCCACCACCAGCGTTCCCTGCGAGACGCCCGAAATGATGCGGTTGCGCTTGGGAAAGTTGGCGGGCAGCGGCGCAGTGCCCAGAGGGTACTCGCTGACGATCAGTCCTTGCGCCGCAATGCGATGGGCCAGGTCCAGGTTCTTGCGCGGATACACGCGGTCGAGCCCGGTGCCTACCACGGCGATGGTGGCGGCCCTTGCGCAAGGGGTCGTCGCCGAGTCCAGCGCGCCTTCATGGGCCGCCGCGTCCACGCCGAGCGCAAGCCCTGACACGATGGTCAAGCCCGCCCCGCACAATGCCCGAGCAAAGAGGCGGGCGTTTTCCGCGCCCTGAGCGGTGGGGTTACGACTGCCGACCACTGCGAGGCAGCGGTCACTCGGAAAGGGCTGCTGCTCCAACAGTGACGCTGGGCCCATGAGGTAGAGCAGCAGCGGTGGGTCTTCCGTGTCCAGCAAAGCCTGCGGATAGCGCAGGTCACCCAGGCTCACGATGGCTCGTGCCGGGCCTTGCGGCGCGGCGCTGGCAAGCCATTGGGCTGTGGTCTGCCACAGTGCTTCCCATCCTTCCGGAATCTCGCACAAGGCCCGCACCTGAGCAGCTGGCACACAGTGCTGCAGTGCCGTCTCGGTCTGCTGGAAGATGGACTGCGGCAGACCAAAGCCCGCCAACAGGCGCCGCGCAGCGCCATTGCCCACGCCAGGCGTCAAGGTCAGTCTCAGCCAGGCGCCGAGCTCGTCGTGGTCCATGGATACCATTGCGGCGCAGCAGTGTTGTCACCGCAGCGCAGAAACCCCGCGCTGCGATGGGAACTGCCGACCCTTGACGTTACTTGGGGTTGACCAAGCGGTCGCCGACGCGCACACCGTTACGGATTTCCAGCAGCAGCACATAGGAAACGCGCTCAAAGGTGCGGAACACCATGGCGGTACCGTTGATTTCACTGGGCAACTTGACCATCGCCTTGTTGCTGTCGGTCATGTCCTTGATGCGGTCGCCCTTGGTGAGCAGGCTAAGCACATGCCCGGGCTCCAGTCCGTCCTGCGAACCCATGTTGATGGCCACCACCTGATTCTGACCCGCGTAGGCCACCGCAGAGCTGCCATAGATGGACACTACACGCGCATCGACTTCGCTCTGGGGCGCTCGCGGGGTGAAGCTCATGAAGGGTCGGGCCGGTGCTGGCAGGAGGCGGTCGCCCGCGCGCACGTCCTCCTTGGTGGCCGACAGATCCACGGTGGCAGGGATATATTCCGCCGTGTATCCACCCTTGCCATTCGGAATCTCCTCAAACGACTCGCCGCGCACCAGTTCCGCCTTGCCCAGGTACTGCGCCTCATATCCCAGCACCTCGCCTGAGATGGGGTCCTTGAGGGCTACGGCATTGCGAAACACGCGGTAGTAGCGGGACTCGCCGGCTTCCGCCAGCATGGGCGCCGAAGCATCTCCACGCACATAGGCGCGGTCCCCGGCCGCCATCAGTACACGCTCGTCGGTCGTTGCGATCACGCGTGGGGCGCGCAACAGCACTTGCTCGTCCACCACGAGGGGCTCGACCAGGAAGGGCTCGATCAGGTGCTGCTTGAGCGTGGGCAACGCGGAGTCTGCCAAGCTGTCGCTGCGTGTACGCGGCGAGATTCGCACGGTCTCCGGCTCGTTGGAGCGGCTGGTGCTCAGGCGGGCGTAACCATCTTCCTTGATCAGGTAGAGGGTCTGGCCCGGGAAGATCAGGTGCGGGTTGGGGATGGCTTTGAGGTTCATGCCCCACAGCTCAGGCCAGCGCCAGGGGCGCTTGAGGTACATGCCCGAAATGCCCCAGAGCGTGTCGCCCCGCTTAACGGTGTAGGTGTCGGGTGCGTTGGGCGCCAGCTCTTCCAGCGGTACACCCCGCTCGGACACCTGCTGCGCAGTGGCGCGCTGGCTGCTGGAGATGGGGTAGTTCTGCGCCTGAGCCGGCATGACCAGCAGGGCGCCAGCAATGATGGTGAGTGCGCCCAGGGCGGTCCGCCGCACGCTGGTGAATGCCGTCATGTTGTTCCTTTTCTCATGCATTGGGAAACGCCCCCTCGCTGGCACCTCGGCGCACAAAGCAGGCGTGCGGCCGGGCAAATACGTTACAAAGCTTCTTAGATTCTCTGCTCAAGCCCTTGATTCGGCAACGATTATTGGCTCGCAAGGCGGCAGCAGGCCGCAAAAGTGGCGAAAATAGCGACATCTCTTACCTGCAGCCATGGCAATCCTTCCCATTCTCTGTTACCCGGACCCCCGGCTTCACAAGGTCGCCCGCCCTGTCCAGGCGGTGGACGACCGCATTCGCACTCTGGTGGCCGACATGCTGGCCACGATGTACGACGCGCACGGCATTGGCCTGGCGGCCACCCAGGTGGATGTGCATGAGCGGCTGGTGGTCATCGACGTGTCGGAGGAGCGCGATCAGCCCCTGGTGCTGATCAACCCTGAGCTGGTCTGGACCAGCGCCGAAAAGCACCTGAACGAAGAAGGCTGCCTCTCGGTGCCCGGCATTTATGACGGAGTGGAGCGTTTTGATGCCGTGCATGTGCGCGCGCTGGACGCCCAGGGCCAGTCCCGCGTGGTCGAGGCGGACGGCCTGCTTGCGGTCTGTATCCAGCACGAGATGGACCACCTCATGGGCAAGGTGTTTGTGGAATATCTGTCCCCCCTCAAGCGCAACCGCATCAAGACCAAGATGGTCAAGCAGCAGCGGGAGGCGCGCGGGTGATGCGCACAGCGCTCTGCGTCCGTCGGGGCGTCGGAGTGCTGGCGCTTGTTGCGCTGGTGTGTCAGCTGGCGGGCTGCGTACTGCCGGCACGCGAACAGCCTGGCGCATTGCGGGCCGATGTGATCGCCCGCCTGGGCCCGCCAACGGCCACGATTGCGCTGACCTCGGGTGAGCGCTTGCTCTACTCAGAACTGCCCGCCGGGTTTGCTGCCTACAACCTCGACTTTGATGCCAGTGGCCGGCTGATGCGCAACGAGCAGGTGCTGACGCAGCAACGGTTTGAGAGCCTGTCCGGTGGCCGCTGGACCCGTACCGACCTGCAAAACACCTTCGGGATGCCCCTGCGTGTCGAGCAGGTGGCCCGTTTCGATGGTGACATCTGGACCTACCGTTTCCGGCAGAACTCGGACCTGCGCCTGGCCCATGTCCACCTGGATCGCCAGGGCGTGGTGCGCCAGGTGCTGTTCACCGACGAGTTGCCGAATTTTGACAATGCGCGCGACTGACAGATGGGCCCGCTGAGCCACTGAGTCCTGCGCCCCACCTGAGCCGATATCCGTTTTCATGAGAGTCATTTTTGCCGGTACGCCCGAATTTGCCCGTGTGGCGCTGGAGCGGCTGTTGTCCGCAGGCTTCACGGTACCGCTGGTCCTGACGCAACCTGACCGCCCCGCGGGTCGCGGCATGAAGCTGCAGGCGTCGCCTGTGAAGCAGTGTGCGTTGGAGCACGGGATCGCTGTGGAGCAGCCCCGCAGCCTGCGCCTGGATGGAAAGTACCCCGAGGATGCGGCCGCAGCGCGCGAGGCCCTGCTGGCCGCGCAGGCCGATGTGATGGTGGTGGCTGCCTATGGGCTGATCCTGCCGCAGTGGACCCTGGAGCTGCCGCGCCTCGGGTGCCTGAACATCCATGCCAGCCTGCTGCCGCGCTGGCGCGGCGCGGCGCCCATCCACCGTGCCATCGAGGCGGGTGACTTTGACACCGGCATCACCATCATGCAGATGGATGCAGGGCTGGACACGGGCGACATGCTGCTGACCGAGCGCATGGCCATCGCCCCAGGCGACACCACGGCCACCCTGCACGACCGCCTGGCCGCGCTGGGCGGACGCATGATCGTTGAGGCCCTGGAGCTGGCGGCCTGTGGCGGCCTCACCGCTGTACCGCAACCAGCCGACGGCGTCACCTACGCCCACAAGATCGAAAAGGCCGAGAGCACCATCGACTGGACGCTGTCCGCGGCGGTCATTGGCCAGCGCATCCGGGCGTTCGATCCTTTTCCTGGGGCCAGCACCGATTGCAATGGCGAGACGGTCAAGATCTGGAGCTATGCTATTGATAGCAACCAAGGTATATCGGACAAGCGCCCTGGGCAAATTTTGGCCGTAGATGGCTCGGGGGTGACTGTGGCGTGTGGTGGTGGCACGGCCCTGCGCCTGACCACCTTGCAGCGCGCCGGTGGCAAGCGGCTGGCGGCGGCCGACTTTTTGCGTGGATTTGACCTGCAGCCTGGCATGGTGCTGGGCGCGACCCCTGCATGAGTGTGTCGGCAGCGCTGGGCCCTACGCTGCGCCATCCATCGTTCCGGATGGCAGTCACCGACATGGCGGGCACCTCGTTGGGCATTGCGGCCTGGGGGTTGGTCACCGGGGTGGCCATGGTCAAAAGTGGCATGTCGATCGGCATGGCCGTGTTCATGTCGCTGCTGGTGTATGCCGGCAGCGCCCAGCTCGCCGTCATTCCGCTGCTGTCCGTGGGCGCGCCGCTGTGGGTGGTGTGGCTCACGGCCGCCTGCGTCAACCTGCGGTTTGTGATCTTCAGCAGCATGTGGCGCAGCTACTTTGCGCACCTGCCGCTGCGCCAGCGCCTGGCCGTGGGGTATTTCAGCGGGGACGTGATCTACGTGGCGTTCATGAAGCGCTTTCCGGAACCCCGGCCGGCCCCAGAACAGGTGCCGTATTTCTGGGGCGCGGCCTCCACCAACTGGCTGGCTTGGCAGGTGCCGTCCATCGCCGGCATCCTGCTCGCCAACGCGGTGCCTCTGTCCTGGGGGCTGGGTTTTGCGGGGGTGCTGGCCTTGCTGGGCGTGCTGCTGTCCCTGCTGTTTGATCGGGCCACCTGTCTCGCCACGGGCGTTGCAGCGACTGCGGCGATTGCTGCGTTTGCCTTGCCGCTCAAGCTCAACATCCTGGTGGCGCTGGCGGCCGCCGTGGCGGCGGGGCTGCTGATGGAGGCCGTGGACCGCCGCCGTCGCCAACCCGAGTTGCTGCTGGTGCCCGCCGACAGCGTCATGCCGCCGGAAGAGCGCGAGCATGTCGAGGCGGGCGATGTGGTGCCGCTGCGCGAGGAACGCCACCCATGAGCTGGTCCTGGATCTATCCCTTGCTGGCCACGGTGGGCCTGGCTGTGATCACGGTGGTATCGCGCTCGTTCTTCATGATCCCGGAGCGTGAGCTGCCCCTGCCCGACTGGCTCAAGCGTGGCCTCAAATATGCCCCGCTGGCCGCGCTCACTGCCGTCATTGCACCCGAGATCCTCATGGTGCAGGGCGAGCTGATCGACACCTTCATGGACGCACGCCTGCCGGCCGTGCTGTTCGCCAGCGTGTATTACTTCTGGCGCCGGGGCATCCTGGGCACCATTCTGGTGGGCATGGCGGTGTATCTGCCACTGCACATCGGCTGGGGCTGGTAGGTGCTGGCGGCAGCCGGCCGCGTCAGCAGGGCCGCCTAAAATGGCGCCCCTGATCCACCGGCCCCTCCAGGAACCCTCCACCCCATGAACATCCTTCGCTTTTCCGATCTGTGCGCCCAGGGCAAGGCCCGCAACCAGCGCGTCTTCATCCGCGCCGACCTGAACGTGCCGCAAGACGACGCCGGCAACATTACCGAAGACACCCGCATCCGCGCCTCCATTCCCGCCATCCGCATGGCGCTGGACGCCGGTGCCGCAGTCATGGTGACCAGCCACCTGGGCCGTCCGACCGAAGGCGAGTTCAAGCCCGAAGACTCCCTGGCCCCCGTTGCCAAGCGCATGGCCGACCTGCTGGGCCGCGATGTGCCCCTGGTCGCCAACTGGGTGGACGGCGTGCAAGTGGCCCCCGGCCAGATCGTGCTGCTGGAAAACTGCCGCCTGAACGTGGGCGAGAAGAAAAACAAGGAAGAGCTGGCCCGCAAGATGGCCGCGCTGTGCGACATCTTTGTGAACGACGCGTTTGGCACCGCCCACCGCGCTGAAGGCACGACCTACGGCATTGCCCAGTACGCCCCCATTGCCTGCGCTGGCCCGCTGCTGTCGGCCGAGATTGACGCCCTGACCAAGGCCCTGGCGCATCCCCAGCGCCCGCTGGCTGCCATCGTGGCGGGCTCCAAGGTGTCCACCAAGCTCACCATTTTGCAAAGCCTGGCCGACAAGGTGGACCAGTTGATCGTCGGCGGCGGCATTGCCAACACCTTCATGCTGGCTGCGGGCCTGCCCATTGGCAAGAGCCTGGCCGAGCCCGATCTGCTGGATGCCGCCAAGTCCGTGATGGCCGCCATGAAGGCCCGTGGCGCGGAGGTGCCGATCCCCACCGATGTGGTGGTGGCCAAGACCTTTGCAGCAGACGCTCCCGCCACCGTGAAGGCCGCCACGGACGTTGCGCCCGACGACATGATTCTGGACATTGGCCCCGAGACCGCCGCCCGCCTGGCCGCGCAGCTCAAGTCCGCAGGCACCATCGTCTGGAATGGCCCTGTGGGCGTGTTTGAATTCGCGGCTTTCGAAAACGGAACCCGCACCATCGCTGCCGCCATTGCCGAGTCGCCCGCCTTCAGCATCGCAGGCGGTGGTGACACATTGGCGGCCATTGCCAAGTACGGCATTGAAAAACAGGTGGGTTACATCTCCACCGGTGGCGGGGCCTTCCTGGAAGTGCTGGAAGGCAAAAAGCTGCCCGCTTTTGACATCCTGGAGCAGCGCGCAGCCGCTGCCGTGTAAGCAAATGCAAGGCGGGCCCTTCAGGAGTGGCTCTGCCTGGTTGCACGCCTTGCATCGGCACACAACTGTGACCAAAAACAACGAACTGTGTACGCCGGAGCGTAGTTAGCGTAATTTTTTCTTGTTTTTGTTGAGGATACCGCCCAGAATTATTTTTCAATCGTGCGGGTCGCATCTGTTCGGATCCTCGCAAATTCAGTCCGTAGGAGGGAATCATGTCGTTTTCAAAGGCAATCAGCTTGGCCGTGCTGGCTGGCGCTGTGGCAACTTTGGTGGGGTGCGCACAGAGGGCGCCTATTCCCGTCGCGGAAAATTTCGAGTACACCTCGCAGCCCAAGGTCCGCTCCGCCGGACATTGGGACCTGGTCTCGCGCGATGTGGTCAACCAGACGCTGAGCACCCTGGACAAGGCCGGCGTGGCCCCCAACACCCCACTGCATGTGTCCTTGCCCGCCAACGCCACGCAGTTTGAAACCGCCTTTCGCGAGTTCCTGATCACCAAGCTGGTCCAGAACGGTGCCGTGGTACAGCAGAACCTGGGCCAGGCCCTGGAAGTCTCCTACGGTATCCAGGTCGTGCGCCACAACAGCGACCGCCCGCACTTCATCCCTGGTCAGTTCACCATGCTGGCTGCAGGCCTGTTTGCCGCCTACGGCCTGCGCCATGAGCATATTGACGCCCAACTCGCAGCGGGACTCGGTCTGACCCTCGCCGCCGACTACGCCAACAGCATCAACTCCGGTGGCCCGACCAACACCGAGCTGATCCTGACCACCACCGTCACGCGCGGTGGTCAGTACCTGGCCCGCAAGACCGACGTGTACTACCTGGAAAACGCTGACACCCCGTTGTTCACGCGCCCCTCGTACAAGAACGTCAACATGAAGGTTGTCTCGCAATGAAAACCCCCGCACTTCTTCTGACGGTGCTGGCCGGCGTGGTGCTGGCCGGTTGCGCCAACAACGCTGCGCCGGTGCGCGTCGAGCCCACGTACCAGGAAGCCGCCAGCAGCCAGTTCATCCAGAGCAGCCGCGACGCGGTGACCAAGCTGACCACCGGTTTCGATATGAACTCACTGGGCGGCGGGCCCGTGCTCGTGGCCACCGTGGTCAACGTCAACGACCTCAGCCGCGCTGCCCCGCTGGGCCGCACGTTGTCCGAGCAGTACGCCACCAGCATGGCGGCCAGCGGCTTCAACGTGAAGGAAATCAAGCTGCGCGGTGACGTGTTCGTGCGCGAAGGCCAGGGCGAGCTGCTGCTGTCGCGTGAGATCAAGGACATTGCCCGCAACCACAACGCCTCGCTGGTGCTGGTGGGCACCTACTCGGCGGCCGCCAACTACACCTACGTGAGCCTGAAGCTCGTGCGCACCGAAGACAGCCGCATCGTGCGTGGCTACGACTACGCGCTGCCCAACGACCGCGACGTGCAACGCCTGCTGGCTGTGCCCCGCTGATCTTTCGTTTTCACCAGGGACTTGTTGCTCCCTGTGTTCCCGCAAAAAGGCCGTCTCGACGGCCTTTTTTGTTGCCCGGTGGCACACCCCGCGGTGCCTGACATCTCCACTGCACAGCGCCTCTCCTTGACGATCACGGTCCCCGGCGGGGGCATCCCGTGCCCACCCACCTAAAATCACGCCCCATGAACTTCACCGACATGCTGCGCGACGCCACGGCACAGAACAACTCCCTGCTGTGCGTGGGCCTGGACCCTGAACCCACGCGGTTTCCCGCCGCGATGCAGGGCGACCCCCGCAAGATCTATGACTTTTGCGCGGCCATCGTGGACGCCACCGCCGACCTGGTGTGTGCCTTCAAGCCGCAGATCGCCTACTTTGCCGCGCATGGTGCCGAGGACCAGCTCGAACGCCTGATGCAGCACATGCGGGCCAACGCACCGCAGGTGCCGGTGATCCTGGACGCCAAGCGCGGCGACATCGGCTCCACGGCCGAGCAGTACGCCAAGGAGGCCTTCGAGCGCTACGGTGCCGATGCCGTCACGCTGTCGCCCTTCATGGGCTTCGACTCCATCGAGCCCTATCTGGCCTACCACGGCAAGGGCGCGTTTTTGCTCTGCCGCACGTCCAACCCCGGCGGCGACGACCTGCAGACCCAGCGCCTGGCCAGCGTCGAGGGCCAGCCGCTCATGTACGAGCATGTGGCGCGTCTGGCGCAAGGCCCCTGGAATAAGAACGGCCAGCTCGGCCTGGTGGTGGGCGCCACCTACCCGCAGGAGATCGAGCGCGTGCGTGCCATCGCGCCCACGCTGCCGCTGCTGATTCCGGGCGTGGGGGCCCAGGGTGGTGATGCCGCCGCCACCGTGCGCGCCGGGCTGCGCAGTGACGGGCCGATCATCGTGAACTCGTCGCGGGCCATTCTTTACGCGTCCAAAGGCGAGGACTTTGCTGCGGTGGCGCGTGCCGAAGCCACACGCACCCGAGGCGTTCTGGAAGCTGCCCGGGGCTGAGCCCTCTCACTCCGACCGCGGTGTCTGGTCCTCTAACGGGGCTGGCACAGCCCAGGCACCAGCCCACCGACCGGACAGCCGCCCCTTCAGGAGCCGACGATGCAGTTGAAATGGCTGGAAGACTTCATCGTCCTGGCGCAGGAGCGCAGCTTCACGCGTGCGGCCGAGCTTCGGCACGTCACGCACCCCGCGTTTGGCCGCCGCATCCGCGCGCTGGAGGCCTGGGCAGGCACGCCGCTGGTGGAGCGCGGCAATGGCGGCCCGGTCACCCTGACGCCTGCCGGGCAAAGTTTTCTGGAGACCGCTGGCCACCTGGCACGCAGCCTCACCCAGTCGCACGAAGAGTTGCAAAGCCTGGCCGGGCGCCAGGCCCGCACCGTGACCCTGGCCACGGGCCGCACGCTGGCGCGCACCGTGGTGGCCGACTGGCTGGTGCGCCTGCAGCCCATTTTGCAAGGCGGCGAGCTGTGCATTCGCACCCGGGCGCTGGCCGACACCGTGGGCATGCTGGAGCGCAACGAGGCTGATTTTTCGCTTGTGTACCACCACCCGGCCCTGGCCATCCGGCTCGATGCGCGGCAGTTCATGCACCTGACGGTGGCCTCCGACCGGCTGGTGCCGGTGTCGCGCGCCACGGCACAAGGGCAGGCTTTGCACCGGTTCGGGCCCGACGCCACGCTGGTGCCCTATCTGGCCTACGCGCCCCAGCTGGCCCTGGGGCGGCTGGTGGAAGACCACCTGGCGCACAACCCCCATGCCCCAAGGCTGCAGCGCGTGGTGGAGTGCGACTCGGCCGACGCCCACTACGAATACGTGCAAAAAGGCCTGGGCGTTGCCTGGCTGCCCTGGTCCATGGTGTTTGCCGACTGCAAGGCCCAGCGGCTCGCGCTGGCGGGTGACGCCCGCATGGAGGTGCGTTTTGACGTGCGCCTGTACCGCCCCAAGCGCCGTCTGGGGCCGCTGGCTGAGGCGCTGTGGAAGGCCCTGGCCCAGCGCTGATGCACTCTCGCTGAACGTGAGTGGCCTGCGGGTTTCCCCGTGCCATGTATCCTGAATCAGCACGGCCTGGTGCCGTTTTGGCACCAACGGCCAACGGCGGCTTTTTCACAATCAAATCCATACCCCCACCTGCCCCACCCCCGCTTTTGCCAAGGAGTTCCGCCATGACCACCGTCCATCCCCTGCGCCGTGCTGCACTGCTGTGCGGCCTGGCCGTTCTCGCAGCCCCCGCCATCGCGCAAGACGCCTACCCCAGCAAGCCCATCACCATCGTTGTGGGCTA
>NZ_JADHVT010000167.1 GCF_016783915.1 Acidovorax sp. | reverse complement strand
AAGTGCGGCAAGAGACCGACTATGTGCTGCACCACGCGCAAAAGATCCTCGCCATCTTTGCCGCCATGCGCGACCTGGCCCGCCACCTGCGCGAGGCGGGGCACCGCGTGCGCTACGTGGCGATTGACGACGCCAGCAACCGCCAGTCGATGCCCGACAACCTGGCCGCCCTCATGGCCCACTACGGAGCGCAGACGCTGCAATACCAGCACCCCGACGAATGGCGGCTGGACGAGCAACTGCGCACCTGGGGTGCCGAGCAAGCCTTTGCCGTGCAGGCCGTCAGCAGCGAACACTTCTATACCACCCGCACCGAAATGGCCGAGGTGTTCCTAGGCCGCAAGCAGTGGCTGATGGAGCATTTCTACCGCCGCATGCGCCAGCGCCACAGCGTGCTGATCGACGCAGCGGGTGAGCCCGAAGGTGGGCAGTGGAACTACGACCACGACAACCGCAAGCCCTGGCCCGGCACACCCGCGCTGCCGCCCGATGCCCGCCCCACGCACGACCACAGCGCACTGTGGGCCACCCTCCAGGCCGCAGGCGTGCAAAGCTCTGGCAACCCGCAGGCCCATGCACTGCGCTGGCCCCTCAACAGGGCCGAGGCACTGGCGTGGCTGGAGCACTTCATCACCACCACGCTGCCGCACTTTGGCGCGTACGAAGACGCCATGAGCACCAAGAGCGCGCGGCTCTTTCACTCGCTGCTGTCCTTCGCGCTCAACACCAAAATGCTGCGCCCGCACGAGGTGGTGCAACGCGCCCAAGCCGCCTACCGCGCAGGCACCGCGCCCCTACCCGCCGTGGAGGGCTTCATCCGGCAGATCCTCGGCTGGCGCGAATACGTGCGCGGCATCTACTGGGCCCACATGCCCGGCTACGACGAGCGCAACGCCCTGGGCCACAGCACGCCGCTGCCAGAGTGGTTCTGGACGGGCAACACCCGCATGCGCTGCATGCAGCACGCCGTGGGCCAGTCGCTGGAGCATGCGTACGCCCACCACATCCAGCGCCTCATGGTCATCGGCAACTTTGCGCTGCTAGCGGGGCTCGACCCCGCTGCCGTGCACCGCTGGTACCTGGGCGTGTATATCGATGCCTTTGAATGGGTGGAAGTGCCCAACACCGTGGGCATGAGCCAGTTTGCCGACGGCGGCCTGTTGGCCACCAAACCCTATGTGAGCAGCGCCGCTTACATCGACCGCATGAGCGACTACTGCAGCGGCTGCCACTACGACAAGAAGCAAAAAGTGGGTGAGCGTGCCTGCCCGTACAACGCGCTCTACTGGGATTTTTTTGCGCGCAACGAAGGCACGCTGGGCAACAACTTCCGCCTTGGCATGGTGTTCCGCCAGTTGCAGAAGATGCAGGGCCCTCAGCTCGATGCGCTGCGCGAGCATGCGGCGAGCCTGCGCACGCGTCTCGATGCACTGTAGCCCGCCAGCCGAATCACCCACGACACTTCACCGCAGAGCCACGCCATGCCTCAAGTACCGCCTGCCGCAATGCCGTTCACTTTGCAGTCGCTGCCGGATGGCTACCGCGCCCTGGTCATCGGCTCCACCGGCGCCATCGGCAGCGCCTTCCTCGCCCACCTGCAGGCCGATCCGCGCTGCGCCTTGGCCGTGGGCCTGGGCCGCCACACCCAGCCGGCCGTCGATTTGGACGACGAGGCCACCATTGCCGCCGCCGCCCAGCAGCTCAAGGCCCAGGGGCCGTGGCACTGCATCATCCACGCCGCAGGCCTGCTGCACGGTCCCCACGGCATGCCTGAAAAGCGCCTGGGCCAGTTGAACTACGCGCAGATGGAAGCCACCTTCCGCACCAACACCTTTGGCCCCGCGCTGGTGCTGGCCCACTTTGCACCGCTGCTGCCCAAGCAGGGGCGCGGCTTGCTGGCGGTGCTGTCGGCCAAGGTGGGCAGCATTGGCGACAACCGCCTGGGCGGCTGGTACAGCTACCGCGCCAGCAAGGCCGCGCTCAACATGCTGGTCAAAACGGCGTCCATCGAAGTGGCCCGCACCCACCCGCAGGCCGTGCTGGTGGCATTGCACCCGGGCACGGTCAATTCAGCCTTGTCGGCCCCGTTCAATGGTGCGGAGATTGGCCGCCCGGCGGCTGATGCGGCGGGCGACATGCTGCGGGTGCTGGATGGGCTCACACCCGAGGAGACGGGCAGCTTCTACGCCTACAGTGGCGCGCCACTCCCCTGGTAAGCGTGGCGCGCGGTGCTATGGTTTTGGTACTGCTTTGGTACCAGCAGTAAGCGCTGGCAGGCCTTTTGCTCAAAGGCACGCCATGTGCCACTGTCCGTGCGCGACCGCCGTATTGCTTGCATGCAGAATGCCGCATGCATTCAACCCCATCGCCCGACACAACACTGGTTGCCTCCCACACCACGGCCGCAGCCGCGTCCGTGGCGCAGTGGGTAGAGCGCCACTACGACCTGCCCGTGCAGCAGTGCTACCTGATCCGCCGCAACCTCAATGACAACTACGCGGTGCGAGCAGCGGATGGCAGCCGATACGTGGCAAGGCTCTGCGCCATCCGACCGCGCGGTCCGTTCAATGTGGATTTTGAGCTGGCGTTGTTGGCTCACCTGGAGGCGCAGGGCGTGGGCGTTGCCTCTCCGGTGTTGGCTGCGAACGGCACGACCAGCGTGACCCTGCCGTTCCCCGAGGGCCCACGGGTGCTGGTCCTCTTCCGCCACTGCGGCGGCGCCGTGCCCGATACGCCCGAAGACCTGTACCTGACCGGCTCCACGCTGGCACAGATTCACAGCGCCGCGCAAAGCTACACCGGCCCCGCAAGCTTCTACGTGCTGGACGGCCACCATCTGGCGGGCCGCACGCTGGAATACCTTGCCGCCCATCCTGAGCTGGCCCCCACCGTGCTGGATGCCTACCGCGAACTGATCCATCGCCTTCTGGGTGAGTTGGCGGATGTTGAAGGCACCTTGACCCGCGTGATGTGCCACGGCGACACGCATGGCTTCAACAACCATGTGTACACCGATGCCAAGGGTGTGCGCCGCGCCGCATTCTTCGACTTTGATGACGCCGGGCCAGGGTTCCTGGCTTATGACCTGTGCGTATGGCTGTGGTCGAACCTGCCGCGCAAAGCCCCCATGGAGCCCGACGAAGCCCTGCTGAAGCGCTGGCAGCAGTACCTGTCTGGCTACCGCGCAGGCGGCGGCCATGTCACCGATGCTGACCTCGCCGCCTTGCCGCTCTTCGTGCAGTTGCGGCACCTGTGGAACATGGGGGAGGGCGTGGCGCGCATCCACCACTGGGGCGCCAACATGATGTCTGCCGACTGGATCAAGAAGCAGCCGGATGTGATGGCCGCGTGGGCCCGGCTGGATTTGCCCGCCTGATGGGCCTGCACTGAGCCCTGATGCGTTGCGCAGGCACCCAGGCTCAGGTCATGTGGCGTGGAGCCACTGGATGCGTCAGTTGCTGCGCATCGCTGGGGTCTTGCTCCAGGCTGTACGGGACCGAGAGAAAGGCCACGCTGAACACAAAAAACAGCGTGGCGGACACGGCCCGGGCGATGGGGAGCACAAAGTTCTTGAGGTCAGTGTTCATGGTGGTTCCTGCTGCGGCTAGAGGTGGAGAAGGGTCGGGGTCAGATGCCGCCTTGACCCTTGCCGCCATGTTGCCGGTACCAGGCTGAACGGGTGCTGAACAGGTGCTGGGCGGCGCTTGCCCACCGCCTACTTGTAGTTCTCCCTGCGTTCCCCAAACTCCCTCACCCGCTTGCGCCACGCCCTGTAGCTGCCCGGCGCCAGGTGCGTGCGCATCAGCACCTTGACTTGATCGTGGTGCAGACCATGGACGGCGCGGATTTGCGCAAAGCTCACGTGGTCGCTCAGCGCCATCTGGATGATCTCGCCCACGGTGGCAGCGTCCAGCGGCGCGCTCGGGTGGGTGCTCGGCAGGTCGGCGGCGCGCGGTGTGGTCATGGTCAGAGTGTTCAGGTGGTGACGCGAGGGTAGTGCGCCTGCTTTCACCTTGCGCGGCAGTGGCCCTTTCACCCTTGCCATGCAAGTCCTCCCTGACCCTTTTGTGTGCGTTCAGCGATCTAACGACAGCCCCTCGGCCAGCGCCTCAAACACCACCCGAATCCGCCGCGATGTGCGCAGCTCTCGGTGCGACACCAGCCAGACGGGAAAACGCACCGGCGCCACATCGTCCAGCACGCGGACGATGCCCGGCGTTTCGCGGGCGATCTCGTCCATCATGGCGCCGATGCCCATGCCCTGGCGCACCAGCGCCCAGTGGGCCGCGGTGTGGTCGGCGTAGCAGGTGAAGTTGTCTTCGTTCAGGCTCAAACCGTACTGACGCAGATACGCAAGGTACTGGCCGTTGCGGTCTGAACCCACAAACTCCGCATTCACAGCGTCCTCCGCGCTGCGCGGGTGGCCGTGGGCCTGCACCCAGCTCTCCGATGCGTAAAAGCACGCCCTGGCCTCGCGCACCAGGCGGGCGATCAGCTCGGGCTGCTCGGGCTGAACGTGGCGGATGGCTATGTCGGCCTCGCGGCGCAGCAGGTCGCTCAGCGCGTTGGAGGCGATGACTTCCACGGCAATGCCTGGCTCCTGTGCCCGCAGGCGTTGCAAGAGCGGGGGCAGCAAGTGCGTCGCCACTATATCGGTGGCTGACACCGACACCACGCCCCCCACTGCCTGCGACCGCCCGCTGGCGGCCAGTCCCAGGGCCTCTGCAGCAGTGCCCATGGCGCGGGCATGTTCCAGCAGGTCCAGCCCCGTGGGCGTGAGCACCATGGATTTGCCCACGCGCTCAAACAGGGTCACGCCCATCTGCTGCTCAATGGCGGCCACCTGCCGGCTCAGCGTGGGCTGGGTCAGGCCCAGCTTGCGCGCGGCGGCAGACAGCGAGCCGGTCTGCGCCGTTTGCAAAAAAGCCTTGAGTTGGTTCCAGTCGAGGTTATCCATGCGTAAACGTATATGTTCACTGCAATTTACCGCAGTTTCCTGAGCTTCAATGCATGGATAGCATCTGGGCTCTATACCTCGCTGCTTCAGCACTTCACCCGGTTTGCACACCATGTCGTCTTCTGCCATTGCTCCCGTCTCCCGCGCATTGCCCTCCGCCGCCACCCCGCCGGCTGCGTCAGCCAAAGCGCGCTTCTGGGACCGCATTGCACCCAAGTACGCCGCCGACCCCATTGCCGACCTGGCAGGGTACGAGGCTACCTTGCAGCGCGTGCAGGGCCTGCTGTCGCCCCAGCATGACGTGCTGGAGATTGGCTGCGGCACGGGCAGCACTGCGCTGCGCCTGGCGCCATTCACCCGCAGCCTGCTGGCCACCGATGTGTCGTCGCAGATGATCGCCATCGCCCACCAACGGCTGGCCGCGCAACCGTCTGCAGCCCTACGCTTCGCCGTGGCCGACGCAGAGGCCATGGCCCCAGGGCCAGAGGTGTACGACGCGGTGCTGGCCTTCAACGTGCTGCACCTGATGACCGACCTGGACGATGCGCTCAGGCAGCTGGTGAAGGTGCTGCGCCCGGGTGGGCTGCTGATCTCCAAGACCGCCTGCATCGCAGAGATGAACCCGCTGATCCCCTACCTGGCCGTGCCTCTGATGCGTGCCATTGGCAAGGCCCCTCCGGTGTTGTCCTTTGACGAACAGCGGCTCCGCTCAGCCATGGTGCAGCAGGGCCTGCAAATCGTCTGCAGCGAGCGGCATGGCACGCGCGGCAAGGACATCCGCGCCTTCATCGTGGCCCGCAAACCGGGCTGAGTTTTACCCACCCACTTCACACAGGCTGGCGGCTTTACAAGGCCGCCGGGCGGAGCTTTGCCCACGCATGCGCTACCGGTCCTCTGTGTTCATCCCATGGACTGCAGAAGGGTGCCCTCACATTCGCTTTGCTGCGGCCCTGCCGTCATCACACACCTCTTTGCCCACACGGCTTCGCCCGGTCACCCACCACCTCCCATCACCGCCACTTACACCATGAACCATCGCAACCACCCCCTGTCTCTCACCTCCGCCGCTGGCCTCGTCGCAGCCGTGGCATTCCTCACCGGCTGCGCGTCCACCCTCGACCAGGCGGGCCTGGAGCAGCGCACTGCGCAAGCCATTGGCCGCACGGCCGGCCAGTTCACCATCACCGACCGGCAGGAGGAAACCGGCGGCCGCATCAACTACACCGTCAACACCCGCGACGGCGCCAGCTACCGGTGCTACCTGTACGGTGCAACGGGCTTTCAGAAAGCCATGAGCTTCGGCCAGACACCCCATTCCGACGCCGTCTGCACCGCCATGGTGGGCGGCGCGGGCAATGGTGGCGCCCAGGCTCCGGCAGCGGCCGCTCAGCCACAGGGCCGCGCTGCGGCCAAGGAATGCAATGCGCTGCTGCGCACGGCGGGCCGCTGCTAAGAGCGGCTCACAAAAATCTTCTGGCGTCGTTGCTGTGTCTTGTCGTACTGCTCGTACTGCCTGCGACACAGCGCCTGGCCAGAACCGCTTCGCTGAGCTTTGTTAGCCGCTCTCAATGGCACCGCGCTGCTTTGGCCTGCGGGCCATGAACCTGTATGCAAAGGATTTGAGACCATGAACCGATGGCACTGGGTCAGCTTGCTGCTGGCAGTCTGCTTGAGCGGTTGCGCAAGCTTGCCCGGCGCCACCACCGACACGGTGGACGGGCGCACGGTCGAATACGTGCAGGCGGGGCAGGGCACCCCGGTGGTGGTGTTCGAGAACGGCCTGGGCGCCCGGCTGGACTGGTGGTCCAAGGTCTGGCCCGACACGGTGGCAGAAACCCGCGCGCTGGCCTACAACCGCGCGGGCTACGGCCGCAGCGACGCGTCCCCCCAGCCGCGCGAAGGCACGCAGGTGGTGCAAGAGCTGCGCGCCTTGCTCAGGGCCCGCCAGCTACCGCCGCCCTATGTGCTGGTCGGCCACTCGCTGGGCGGCCTGTACATGCAGCTGTACGCGCGCCAATACCCCGCCGAGGTGGCTGCGCTGGTGCTGGTGGATTCCACCCACCCTGAGCAGATGCGCGGGGCTGGCAACCCCGACCTGTGGCCGACATGGCTGAAAGTGGCCTTCCGCCTGGGCACCTCTGACGTGGTCAAACAAGAGCTGGCAGCGCTGGATGCCACCGGGCAGCGCGTTGTCAGCCTGCCGGTTGACCCCGCTGTGCCCGTGTTTGTGCTCAGCGCACTGCAAACCCCCGGGGCCTCATCTGCGCTGGCCGAAGAGGTGCGCCAAAAACGCGCCGACTTTGCCCACCTCTACCCCGGCTCCACCCAGGTGTGGGTGGACAGCGGGCACGGCATTCCGCTGGAGAAGCCCGAAGCCGTGGTCAGCGCAATTCGCGCCGTACTGCAGGCGGCCCACGCGCCACGCTGAAAGCGGTGGCGGCCACGCCTGTGGCAATTTCATCGTGGCGTGGCAACCAAACCCCGTGCCAGAATGAAACGATGAGCACCACCACCTCCTCCTTCCAGTCCAACGCAGACGGCACCCAGGTCACCACCTACACCTGGGCCCAAACCCCGGGTCAACCAGTGGGCGTCGTGCAAATCTCTCACGGCCTTGCCGAGCATGGCGAGCGCTACGACCGCTTTGCGCGGGCCCTGAACGCCGCAGGCTTCATCGTCCACGCCGTGGACCATCGCGGCCACGGGCGCACGGCAGGTGGCAAGCTGGGCGACTTTGGCAGCGCTGGTTTCAGCGGCCTCATTACTGACGTGGCCCAGTTCGGCGCGCTGCTGCGTGCGCAGCATGGGCCGCAGCAGCTGCCGCTCTTTTTGTTCGGCCACTCCATGGGCTCGTTCGCAGCGCAGGCGGCCATCCTGGACCACTCCTCCACCTGGTCCGGCGTCATCCTGTCAGGCTCCACCGCCCTCGACCTGTTCGCCGCCGCCATGGCCAACGCCCCCGCCGATGCGCCCGCTGGGCTCGCGGCATTCAACGCAGGCTTTGAGCACCGCACCGGCTACGAATGGCTGTCGCGCGACGCCGCAGAGGTAGACGCCTACGTGGCCGACCCGTGGTGCGGCTGGGACATGCCGGACGACGTGATCCCTTCGCTTTTCGCACCTGCGCCCCGGCTGGCCGACCCCGCGCTGCTCGCGCGCATCCGCAGCGACTTGCCCGTCCTGATCGCATCCGGCGACGCAGACCCGCTGGCCGCAGGTGGGGTGTTGATTCAGCAACTGGGGCAGCGGTATCGGGATGCCGGTGTGGCCGATGTGACGGTCAAGGTGTACCCGGCGGCGCGGCATGAAATTTTGAATGAGACGAATCGGGAGGAGGTGACGGGGGATGTGGTGGCGTGGCTACGGGATCGGTTGTAGAGGGCGTAGTCGAGGCTCGGCGCCGTGGTGACGATTTAACAGATGCCTGTCCTGAATATTGCAAATAGCCTGAAAACCACTATAGGGAGACTGAGTCGATGATCAATCAGATAGACATAGCCAGCTTTGGCAGCTTCCAAGGTTTGGACTGGAAAAAATCGGTCAAAGACAGTGGCAGAAATGTTCAGTACTTCAAGCGTCTCAACGTGCTGTACGGGCGTAACTATTCTGGCAAGACAACCCTTTCGCGCGTCTTTCGTTCGCTGGAGACTCGCAAACTTCCTCAGAACTATGTTGACTCGGCCTTCACCCTGACAGGTGACAAAGGTGTTGTCTCCCATACCGGCTTGCTAGCCCACAACTACGACGTGCGGGTCTACAACCGCGACTTCGTCACCGACAACCTTAGCTTTCTGGTCAATCAGGAAGCTGGTGGCGTAATCAAGACCTTTGCAATAGTCGGTGAGCAGAACAAAGAGATTGACGACGCCATCGCCGCGATTGAAGCCAAGCTTGGCAGCGTGGAAGGCAAGGCAGGGCTTCGGTTTGATCTGGAAGCCAAGAAGAAAGAGCGCGATCGCACCAAGTCTGCCCACACAAATGCGTCCAGTGACCTAGAAGAGAAACTACGCGTCCATGCCAATGAAAAGATCAAGAAGAACCGTCAGTACGGCAGTGCTGTCTACAACATTGGATCTATCAGAAGCGACATTGCATCCACCAAGAAGGCTGGCTTTGTCGCCCTTACGACTGAGCAGCAGGCCGTCAAACTGAGTCTGCTCAAGCAGGAAGCCCTGCCTGACATCACTGGCACCTTGGCTGTTACCCTCAAGCTGGAGTCCTTGTCGGCCACAGCCGAACCGTTACTGTCTAAGACGATCACGCCAACCAAGGCCATTGAGGAACTGCTCAAAGACAGCGCCTTGCAACTCTGGGTCAAGCAGGGTATGGGGCATCACCGCGAGAAGCGCGATACATGTGCCTTCTGCCGACAGGATCTGCCGCACGACATTTGGCAGGTGCTCGATGAGCATTTCAGCAAGGAGTCTGGCGATCTGGAAACAGCCTTGGATGCCTCTATCAAGTCCGTCCTGAACAATTCCGTTTTTAGCAGCAGACCGGACAGCGGTCACTGGGTGCGGTGAGCAGTGCTGTGATGACCGCCTGCATCGACAGCCCGAATCGGGCGCAATAAAGCCGCAGCGCGGCCAGGATCAGGCGC
>NZ_JADHVT010000166.1 GCF_016783915.1 Acidovorax sp. | reverse complement strand
ACCGCGCAAGGGCCGCCCCGCCGCGCTGGTGGCGTCCCCCTTCCCGACTCGCGCAGCGAGGAGAGAGAAGGGGGAAGCGGCGCAGCCGCTCAGGGGGATGACCTCTAGAAGTCCACCAGGCTCAACCCCACGCTGAACACCGTGCGCTTGCGGTTGTAGTCGATCATGCTGTCGCCATAGCCGCTGAACAACGAGGTGTGCAGGCGCAGGTTGCTCTTGCTGCCAAAGAGGCCGGTGCCCAGGGCTTGCAGCCATTCCACGCGCACCGAACCCCGGTCGCTGCTGGCGAGCGAGTGGCGCACGGTGGCGCCCAGGGTGTTGTCCTTGTTCACGTTCCACAGCAGCGACAGCTCGCCCCGGCCGACGTAGTCGCTGATGCCGGGGTTGTCATCGCTGCCCGCGCTCTCGGGGATGCGCTTCCAGATGCGGGCGGTCACGCTGAAGCGGTTGTCCAGTTCCATGCCGGTCATCAGGTAGGCGCGGTTCCAGCTGCGCGACAGGGGCTTGCTCTGGCCGTTGGACTGGTGCACCAGACCGATGCCGCTGTAGCGCCACTTCCAGCCAAATGGCAGTTGCGCCGTGGTGGGGTACACGTACATCAACTCGGGCTCGTGATCGGTGGCGCGGAAGGGGCGCGAGATCTCGGGCGTGAACAGTTGCCAGTAAGACTGCTGTGTGTAGCCAAACCACAGCGAATCCTTGAGTGTGGGGTGGCCCTGGGTGAGCAGGCCCTGGGCGACCTTGGTGCGCACGGACAGCTGGATGCGGTTTTCGGTGCGGCGGTAAGGCGTCGAGTCGGTGGCCGAGTTGCCGTCGGCATCCGACGTGGGCTGGCGGTTCACGTTGCTCGAGGCCACCACCGACACCGTGATGGGGCGGTAGCCCCGGAAGCTGAATGTGCCGCAGTCCGTGCCCGTCTCCAGCTCCCAGAAGCGCGAGAGATCGCTGTACTGCGGGTCGCGACAGCCTTCGGTGTGCGCCACGTCGATGATGCGGGTGGCCGGCAGCGTGGCATCCACGGGCGGCGGCACCGCCGACGAGGAGCTTGTGCCGCCAGCGTTGGCCGATGCCGAAGCGGCTGGGGCTTGCCACGGTTGCGCGCCAGCTGCGGTGGTTTTGGTCTGTTCGGCTGCCCAGGCATCAAAGCAGGCCAGGCGCGCCTGGTTGTCGCTGGACAGCGTCGTGCAGCGGCGCAGGGCGGCGTCGGCCCCGGCAGCTGCGCCGGGGGCCGCGGCAGGTGCTGATTGCGCCAGGGCCGCACCGGCCGGGGCCAGCGCTGCCAGCAGCAGCGCCAGCGTGTAGTGCCGGCGGGGCGTTGGCGCGGCACGCGCCACCGGGCTCATTGCCAGGCCGCCTGTTTGCGCAGCACAAACGGTGCTGACGGCGTGGTGGGGGTGGGGTGGGCGTTGTTCCATGTTCCGCGTATTTCCTTGCCGCAACTTCCATCGACCACCTGGCCTGTCCAGGTGGCGCTGATGTTGGTGCCGTTGATCGATTCTTCCAGGGTCAGGTTGCCGCCATCGACGTCACCACTGACTTGGGCTGTGGTGCCACTGCGCACCACGGTGCCTCGCACGCTCTGTACCAGCTCCGGGTGCGGGCCCAGTTGCAGCGTGGCCGTAGCGGGCCCGGCTCCCGGCGCAGGGGCCTGCAGCTCGGCGCGCCACTGGCCCTGCAGGTGCTGGTGGTCCATGTCTGCCGCTGCCGGGCAAGCCGCCGTGGATTGTGGGCCTTTTTGGCTGATGGCGCTTGTAGGATAAGCGCTGATAGCTATCAAAAGCACAGCAATTCCCCAGGCGCTGCTGACATGGGGCTCCGTGGGGCACGGCGTGGAACGAACGGTGGCGGGATGTGTGGCCATGGTGCGTGACCTTCTCAGACCGCAGGCGTGGGGTTGGCGGCTGCAGCCGCGTTGGCCGCAGTGGTGGCCTGCGCCTTGGCGGCAAATTCGGCGCGCAGGGCCTTGAGCTTTTCGCGCGGATCTTCGCGGGCGGTGGTTTTGTCCAGGCCCATTTCGGCGATGAAGCGGCTGGGCTGCGCGGCCACCATTTCGCGGCCCTTTTTGCGGCGCTTGGTCCAGCTCACGGCCAGCGTGCGCTGGGCGCGGGTGATGCCCACGTACATCAGGCGGCGCTCTTCCTGCAGACGCTGCAGCGTGTCGTCGCTCACCTTCTGCTGACGGCCTTCGTCGTCATCCAGTTTGAAAGGCAGCATGCCCTCGGTCACACCCACCAAAATCACATGCGGCCACTCCAGCCCCTTGCTGGCGTGCAGGGTGGACAGCGTGACCATGTCCTGGTCCTTTTCACGCTCGCTGATGGTAGACAGCAGCGCAATCGTCTGCGACACCTCCAGCAGGCTTTTTGTCTCCTTGGCCACCACGGCGCCCGAGGTGTCGTCGATCTGGCCGCCCGCGCGCTGGGCCATCCAGTCGCAGAACTCCATCACGTTGCTCCAGCGGGCGGCGGCTACCTTCTCGCTGTCTTCCCCGTCGTACAGGTGCTGCTCGTAGCCGATCTCCTTGAGCCAGTCGTTCAGAAACCTGCGGGCGTCTTCGGCGCCGTGCGTGCGACGGGCGCTGTATTCCAGGTAATTGATATAGCGGCCAAACTCGTGCAGCCCGTCCATGGCGCGCTTGGGCACCGCTGCGGGCAGCATGCCGTTGAACAGCGCGCCGAACATGCTCTGCTTGTGCTGCGTAGCAAACGCGCCCAGCGATGCCAGTGTGGTGTGGCCGATGCCGCGCTTGGGCGTGGTGATGGCGCGCAAAAACGCCGGGTCGTCGTCGTTGTTGATCCACAGGCGAAACCAGGCGCACAGGTCCTTGATTTCAGCGCGGTCAAAAAAGCTGGTGCCGCCCGACACCTTGTACGGAATGTTGGCCTTGCGCAGCGCTTTTTCAAACGGCTTGGCCTGGTGGTTGGCGCGGTACAGGATGGCAAAGCCCTTCCAGTCCGGCGGTGGGTTGCTAGCGGCGCGCAGGCTCTGGATGCGGGCCACGGCGCGGTCGGCCTCGTGCTCTTCGCTATCGGCGTCCACCACACGCACCGGCTCGCCTTCGCCCAGTTCGCTGAACAGCGTCTTGGGAAACAGCTTGGGGTTGGGGCCAATCACGTTGTTGGCCGCGCGCAGGATGGCGCTGGTGGAACGGTAGTTTTGCTCCAGCTTGATGACCTTGAGCGCCGGAAAGTCGATGGGCAGTTTTTTGAGGTTGTCCAGCGTGGCGCCGCGCCAGCCATAGATGGACTGGTCGTCGTCGCCCACCGCCGTGAAGTGCCCGCGCTCGCCCACCAGCAGTTTCAAAAGCTCGTACTGCGTGGCATTGGTGTCCTGGTATTCATCCACCAGCACATGGCCCAGCAGCGCCTGCCACTTGGCGCGCACCTCCGGGAAGTCGCGCAGCAGGCGCAGCGGCATGCCGATGAGGTCGTCAAAATCCACGCTCTGGTAGGCGGACAGGCGCTCTTCGTAGCGCGCCATCAGCACCGCAATGCTGCGCTCGCTGTCGTCTGCCGCCTGGGCCAGCGCCTGCTCAGAGGTCAGGCCCATGTTTTTCCACTTGCTGATGACCCACTGCCACTGCCGTGCGGTGGCCATGTCGGTGGTGCCGCCCGCGGCTTCTTTCAGGATGCCGGTCACGTCGTCGGCGTCCATGATGGAGAACTGGGGCTTCAAGCCCAGCACCGCGCCATCCTCGCGCACCATGCGCACCCCCAGGGCGTGAAACGTACACACCAGCACGTCCTTGGCACGTCGGCCAATCAGGCCCTTGGCACGCTCGCGCATTTCAGAGGCGGCCTTGTTGGTAAAGGTGATGGCCGCAATGCGCTTGGGGTCCATGCCCTTTTCGATCATGTGGGCGATCTTCATGGTGATCACCCGCGTCTTGCCCGAGCCCGCCCCTGCCAACACGAGGCAGGCCCCATCGGTGTAGTGAACAGCCTGAAGCTGGGCGAGATTGAGACCGGCAGACATGCAGAGGGGGGCGCGAGAGGCGGTAAGGAGGCGAGAAGGTGGGGGCGTGGGCAGGCGTACCGGGAGCCCCGAGAAGCGACAAGAGGTGACGTCGGGCGGGCCTGCGAAGCGCGCAATGATACCGGCCTGGTCCTGGCGACCGGCTTGCGCCTGACATTGCCCTGACGTGGAAGCCCCCCAATCGCAGCAAACTCCAGCCGCAGCCGAGTGGCTGCGGGAAACCCCGCTGGTGGCGACGGTTGTCACACTTTGATACTGCGGACTACTGATTGCCCATCCCGAGGGCGGCACCTGGAGACGCACCACCATGATTTCGTTTGTTTCGTTTGCTTCTGCTTTGTCTGTGTTTCGGTGGGCAGGCTGTGCGCTCGTGGTTGGCGCAGTGGTCCTGCCTGCGCAGCTGAACGCCCAGACCGGCAGCGCCAACCCGGTGCGCATCGGCGTGGTGGGCCCGTTCACCGGGCCGTCGGCAGACTTTGGGGTGCCCATGCTCAACGGCATCAAGCTGGCGGTCGATGAGATCAATGCTGTGGGCGGCTACCTCGGGCGGCCACTGGAGCTGGTCATCAAGGATGACACCGCCAACCCCGACGAGGGCCGCAAGGTCAGCCAGGACCTGCTCAAAGAAAAAGTGGTCGCGGCCATCGGGTTTTGCAACACCGGTGTGGCAATGAAGGCCATCGACCTGTTCCAGGACGCAAGGACCCCGCTCATCGTGCCGTGCTCATCCGGCACTGCGGTCACGGCCAAGTACCCGCCCGCTGACAGCTACATCTTTCGCGTGCAGGCCCGCGATGCGCTGCAGGCGCCCTTCATGGTGGACGACATCTTGAAACGCGGCTGGGACAAGGTCGCCATCTTTGCCGACACCACCGGCTATGGCGAGGGCGGCTACAACGACGTGGTGGCCGCGCTGGCCGCCAAGAACCTCAAGCCCGTGTATGCGTCGCGCTTTGCGCTGGGTGTCAAAGACCTGTCGGCCGAACTCACGGCTGCGCGCAATGC
Organism: Acidovorax sp.; assembly: GCF_016783915.1. Taxonomy (GTDB): domain Bacteria; phylum Pseudomonadota; class Gammaproteobacteria; order Burkholderiales; family Burkholderiaceae_C; genus Acidovorax. The sequence goes on along the minus strand of NZ_JADHVT010000166.1, from coordinate 4,628 downwards.
AGGCGCCAATGTGGTCTTCAGCTACACCGTCGGCCCCGAAAACGCGGTCATCGCCAACGGCAAAAAAGCCCTGGGCTGGAAGGTGCCCCAGGTGGGCGCGTGGCCCCTGTCGTTCCCCAACTTCATCGACGGCGCCAAGGACGCGGCCGAGGGCGCGCTGATGGTGCAAACCTTCATTGCCGAGCCCAGCAATGAGCGTCGCGCCGCTTTCCTGTCGAGCTACACCCGCAAGTACCAGGGCCGGGTGGCAGTGCCCATGGCCGCTGCCAACGCCTACGACGCCACCTACCTGCTGATGTATTCCCTGCTGGGCATCCGAGACGGCAACCTGAACGGCAAAGCCATCAAAGAGTCCCTGGAGGGCAAGATGAAGACCTACTACGGCGTGGTGTCCACTTACGAAAAGCCGTTCAGTGTGGAAGACAAGGACGCCATTACCCGCAACATGCTTGTCATTGGTGCAGTCAAGAACGGTGCCATCACGTTTGCTTACCCCGAAGACGCCAAGCGCAATCTAATCATTCAGCGCAAGCAGTGACGAAGGATGGCCTCCAACCGGCTAACGTCGTTGAAGCGCCTTACCGTGCAATCGCCCTGTGCGATGGCCCCCGCCTGACTTTGCGCTGACCATGCCCGCGGACCGCGCACGTCTCTGACGGGCGCTGCACAGACAATAGCGCCCGTGCTCTCCGTCCTGCTCATCACCTTCCCCTTCTTCGCACTGGTACTCTGCGGTTACGTGGCCGCGCGGCGCGGTGTGCTGCCCCAGCCCGCCATTCCGGGGCTCAACGCGTTCGTTCTGTACTTTGCGCTGCCGTGCATGCTGTACCGCTTTGGCGCCAGCACGCCCATCGGGCAACTGCTGGACCCGGCCGTCGCGGGCGTTTATGTCGTGTGTGCGCTGATCATGGTGGGCGGCGCGGTGGCGCTCACGCGCAATGCGCGCATCGGCTGGAATGATGCCGCCTTTGGCGCGCTGGTGGCTGCCTTCCCCAACACGGGTTTCATGGGTGTGCCGCTGCTGGTGGCACTGCTGGGCGCGCAAAGCGCAGGCCCGGCCATCGTGACCATCGTGGTGGACATGGTCATCACGAGCTCGCTGTGCATTGCGCTCTCGCGCCTAGACGGCGCGGGCACGCATGGGGTGGGCGTGGCGCTTCGCAACGCCTTCAAGGGCATGGCCACAAACCCCATGCCCTGGTCGATTGCGCTGGGTGCGCTGGCCTCGGCCCTGCAGTTTCAGTTGCCCGGACCGGTCGACAAAACCGTGGCCATGCTGGCCGACGCCGCATCGCCCGTGGCGCTTTTCACCATCGGCGCCGTGCTGGCCCGCTCACAGATGAACCAGCACGAACAAGTGCCCACGCGCGAGTATGTCCCGGTGGCGCTGATCAAGCTGCTTGTGCACCCGCTGCTGGTATGGGCCGTGGGCTTGGCGGCCATCGCGATGGGCGTGCCGCTCACGCCGTTTGCGCTCACCGTGCTGGTGTTGCTGGCTGCACTGCCCAGCGCCAGTAACGTCTCGCTTCTGGCCGAGAAGTTTGGCGCCAACAACGGGCGGATCGCACGAATCATCCTGGTGTCGACGGCACTTGCGTTCCTGAGCTTTTCAGGGGCGGTGGCGCTACTGAGTTAGGAGATCCACCAAAATCCAATGTGCCGGAGGCTGTGTCCCTGCAGCCATGGGGCAAGTGCAAGGAACTGAGACCGCTAACACCACGGTGGAAGCATCTGCGTTCCGGGTGCTGGCAACACTGGGCCGAGGCACAAGGGAGTTGGAGTTTCGATCGAGCTACCAATCCCTTGGTATTTATGTCAGGAGTAGCATCTGACTGTTCATGGCTGCCAGCAAGCGTCTGGTTGTCAACGTTGGCGCGGGTCCAGCGCGTCGCGCAAGCCATCCCCGAGCAGGTTGAACGCCAGCACCAGAATGAAGATGGCCAGACCCGGCCAGATGGCCATCCAGGGTGCGTTGTCCATGAAGTTTTTCGCGGTGTTGAGCATGCTGCCCCAGCTCGGGTCGGGCGGCTGCTGACCTAGGCCCAGAAAGGAAAGGCTGGCCTCGGCAATGATGGCGCTGGCGATCGTCAGCGTGGACTGCACGATGACCGGAGCGGTGATGTTGGGCAGGATGTGAAAGGTGGCGATGCGCAGCGGCGAACAACCGACGGCACGAGCGGCCTCGATGTAATCTTCGACCTTGATGTTGATCACCTGCGCTCGGGTCAGGCGCACAAAAATGGGCGCGGCCGAGACCCCGATCGCAATCATCGCGTTGGTGAGGCTGGGACCCAAAAACGCTGCCAACGCGATGGCCATGATCAGAAACGGACAGGCCAGAAAAGCGTCGGTGATACGCGAAATCAACATGTCGACCCAGCCACCGAAAAAGCCGGCGGCCATGCCGATGGCCACACCAATGATGAGCGCAATAGCCACCGACACCACTCCGGCGAGCAACGAGGCGCGTGTGCCCCAAACCACACGTGAGAAAACGTCGCGCCCCAGCTCGTCGGTGCCAAACCAGAACTCGGCCGTGGGCGCTTTGCGGATGGCGCTCCAGCTCGCTGCGATGGGGTCGTGCGTGGCGATCCAGGGTGCCAGCATGGCCATCAGCACAAAACCTAGGACGACCATCAGGCCAAACATACCGACCCGGTTCCGGCGCAGCTTGCGCCAGGCTCGCATCCAGGGTCCGGCCTCAGAGGCCGGCGCGCGTGGGGCAGTCAGTGTGGTGCTCATAGGGATGCTCACAGGTCAGTGCCGCAGGCGTGGGTTGAAGACAAAGTAGGCCATGTCGGCCAGCAGGTTGAGCATGATGTAGGTGGTGGCCGTGATCAACACGACACCTTGCACCACCGCATAGTCACGGTTGAAAACGGCGTCGATGATGAGCTTGCCAAAACCCGGAATGGTGAACACCTGCTCGGTCAGCACCGCGCCCGAAAGCAGTGTGCCCAGCTCCAGCGCGCCTAGCGTGATGACAGGCGTGAGCGCGTTGCGTAATGCGTGCTTGACCACCACTACCCGCTCGCGCAGGCCCTTAGCACGGGCAGTGCGCACGTAATCTGTGGCCAGCACCTGCAACATCGAACTGCGGGTGTGGCGCATCAACACGGCCGCAATGCCATTGCCCAGCACGAAGGCCGGCATGACCATTGCGGCCAAATTGGCTCCCAGATCTTCGAACGGGCTGATATACCCCGAGGCGGGCAACCAGCCCAACTCGACCGAGAACAGCAGGATCAACATGATGCCTAGCCAGAAGTTCGGCATGGAAATTCCAGACAGCGCAAAGACACGCGCACCGTGATCGATCAGGGTGTCGCGCTTGACCGCAGAAATGATGCCCGAGGGCAGGCTGATGATCAGGGCCACCAACATACTCATGAAAGCCAGTTGAACTGTCACTGGCAGCTTCTCCATAATCAGCTCCAGCACCGGCTGCCCGGTGCGGGCGGACTCACCGAGATCGCCCTGAAGCACCCCGGCCATCCAGTAGCCATACTGCACCGGGATGGGCTTGTCCAGGTTCATCTTTTCGCGCAGCTGCGCGATCAGCTCGGGGTTCTGGTCCTCACCGGCCAGAATCTGCGCCGGATCACCCGGCAACAGCTGCTGCAGCCCGAAGATGAGCATGGAGACGAACACCAGGGTGGGCACCAGGGTGACCAGCCGGCGAAGGAAAAATGCAAACATCGTTCGGGCCTGTGTAGGTAGCGCTGGGGCAGTGTCAGTTCATCTTCAGACCGGTCAGACGCGGCAGGCCGTCCGGCACCTCACGCACACCGGTCAGCTTGGCGTTGTACGCCCACAGCCAGTTGCGGTGGTAGAGGTAGAGGATGGGGTTGTCGGTCTGGGCGAACTTGTTGACCTGCTCGTAGGCCTTGAGGCGGTCGGCCACGTTCTGCTTACTGCGGGCTTCGTTCAGCAGGGCGTCCACCTCGGGCTTGCAATAGCCCGAGTAGTTCAGCGGCTGCTTGCACGCCAGAAAGCTGTAGACGTTGCCGTCCGGGTCGGCGCGGCCGCTCCAGGCCAGCACGTAGGCGTCAAAGTCGCCCTTGTCGGCCAGATTCAGCGAGGTCGCGAACTCGGTCGACTGGATCTTGACGTCAAAGCCAGCTTCCTTGGCCATGGCCTGCACCACCTGGGCAATCTTCTGCGCGTCCGACGTCGTGGGCGTCATCAGCGTGAAGCTGGGGTTGGGGATGCCGGCCTGTTGCAACAACGCCTTGGCCTTGGCCACGTCGCGTTTGGGCACCGGGTTGCTCTTGGTGTAGAAGCTGCTGCTCGGCGGCACCCACTGGTTGCCCGCCACCGCTTCGCCGTCCATCGCCACCTGCACGATGCCCTGGCGGTCCAGCGACAGCTCGAAGGCCTCGCGCACGCGGTTGTCTTTGCCCAGCGGGTTGGCTTGCGCTTTGTCGCTCTTGCCCAGGTTGATGGTGATGCCTTGGTAGCCAACTTCGGTGATCTTGCTGATCTTGAAACGCGGCTCGGTAGCCAGCTTGGCGACGTCGCTGGTAGCCACACGCTCGATGAAATCGAGCTGGCCAGAGCGCAGGTTGGCCAGGCGCACGGTGGCGTCGGGGATCGGCGTGTAGACCACGCGGTTGAAGTGGATTGCG
>NZ_JADHVT010000165.1 GCF_016783915.1 Acidovorax sp. | reverse complement strand
CTGCTGTTCCGCAAGGACGACCCCACGTTCAAGGCGGCGGTGGACGGTGTGCTGACCAAGCTGATGCAAAGCGGCGAGATGGAAAAGATCTACACCAAGTGGTTTGTGAACCCCATTCCGCCCAAGAACATGAGCCTGAACCTGCCGCTGGGCACCACGCTGCGCCAGCTGTTTGCCACCCCCAACGACAAGCCCCTGGAGACCTACCAGCAATGAACGCTCCCATCCCCGCCACGGCCTTCCGCGCGGCCGACCGCCTAGCGGCCATTGGTGTCTCGGAAATCGTGCGCCTGACGCAAGAGGCCAACCAGCTCAAGCGCCAGGGCCAGCCCGTGATCGTGCTGGGCCTGGGCGAGCCCGACTTCGACACGCCCGCGCACATCCTGGAGGCCGCGCAGCAGGCCATGGCGCGGGGGGAGACGCACTACACGGTGCTGGATGGCACGGCCGAACTAAAGGCCGCCATTCAGCACAAGTTCAAGCACGACAACGGGCTGGACTTTCAGCTCAATGAAATCACCGCAGGCGCGGGTGCCAAGCAGATCCTCTACAACGCGCTGATGGCCTCGGTGAACCCTGGCGACGAGGTCATTCTGCCCGCGCCGTACTGGACGTCGTATGCCGACATGGTGTTGATTGCGGGTGGTGTGCCGGTGGTGGTGCCCTGCGCCGAGGCCAATGGCTTTCGCATCACGCCCGAGCAGTTGGAGGCCGCTATCACGCCGCGCACGCGCTGGGTGTTCATCAACTCGCCCTCCAACCCCAGCGGGGCCGCCTACAGTGCCGAGCAGCTGCTGCCCGTGCTGGAAGTGGTGGAGCGCCACCCGCAGGTGTGGCTGCTGGCGGACGATATCTACGAACACATCCTGTACGACGGCCGGGCTTTTGCCACGCCCGCCGCTGTGCTGCCCTCGCTGCGCGGTCGCACGCTGACGGTGAACGGTGTCTCCAAGGCCTATGCCATGACGGGCTGGCGCCTGGGCTACGGCGCAGGCCCCAAGGCACTGATTGCAGCCATGGCGGTAGTGCAGAGCCAGGCCACGTCCTGCCCCTCGTCCATCAGCCAGGCGGCGGCCGTGGCGGCGCTGACTGGGCCGCAAGACGTGGTACGCGAGCGCTGCCAAGCGTTCCAGGACCGGCGTGACCTGGTCGTGGCCGCGCTCAACGCCTCCCCCGGCCTGCGCTGCCGCGTGCCTGAGGGCGCGTTCTACACCTTTGCCAGCTGCGAAGGTGTGCTGGGCCGCACCACGCCGGGCGGCATGCTGCTGCGCACCGATGCCGACTTCTGCGCCTACCTGCTGCGCGAGCACCATGTGGCCGTGGTGCCTGGCGGGGTGCTGGGGCTGGCGCCATACTTTCACATCTCGTACGCAGCATCTACCGCCGATTTGCAAGAGGCCTGCGCACGCATCCAACGCGCCTGCCAAGCCCTGTTCTGAATTTCTGATCCGATACCGTTGATATGAACACGACCTCCCTTACCCCCCGCACCGGCGGCCAGATCCTGGTGCAGCAGCTCATCACCCATGGTGTGAAGCAGCTCTTTTGTGTGCCCGGCGAAAGCTACCTGGCTGTGCTCGATGCGCTGCACGATGCCGACATCGGCGTGACCGTGTGCCGCCAGGAGGGCGGGGCGGCCATGATGGCCGAGGCGCAGGGCAAGCTCACCGGCCAGCCCGGCATTTGTTTTGTGACGCGCGGGCCCGGCGCCACCAATGCCTCGGCCGGTGTGCACATTGCCCACCAGGACTCGACGCCGATGATCCTGTTCGTGGGCCAGGTGGCGCGCGGGGCCATGGGGCGCGAGGCGTTCCAGGAGTTGGACTACAGCGCGGTGTTCGGCACCATGGCCAAGTGGGTGGTGCAGATCGACGACCCGGCGCGTGTGCCCGAGCTGATCTCGCGCGCCTTCCACATTGCCACATCCGGCCGCCCCGGCCCCGTGGTGGTGGCGCTGCCCGAAGACATGCTGACCGAAGCCGCCACGGTGGCCGACGCGTTGCCCTACCAGGTGACGGAGACCCACCCTGGCACTGCGCAGATGGCCGAGCTGGCCCAGCGCCTGCAAGCCGCCAAAAATCCCGTGGCCATCCTGGGCGGCAGCCGCTGGTTTGAGCAGGCGGTGCGCGAGTTCACCGCGTTTGCCGAAGCGTGGTCCATCCCGGTGTACTGCTCGTTCCGCCGCCAGATGCTGTTCCCGGCCACACATGCCTGCTACGGCGGTGACCTGGGTCTGGGCGTCAACCCCAAGCTGCTGGCGCGCATCAAGGCGTCGGACCTGGTGCTGGTGGTGGGTGGGCGGCTGTCAGAAGTGCCCTCGCAGGGCTACGAGCTGTTCGACATTCCCACCCCCGTGCAGCCCCTGGTGCATGTGCATGCCGATGCGGATGAACTGGGCAAGCTGTATCGCCCCACCCAGGCCATCCACGCCACGCCCCAGGCTTTCGCTTCTGCGTTGAATTCTGTGCGACCCACGGCGGCCGTGCCCTGGAAGGCGCACGCTGAAGCTGCCCATGCCGAGTACTTGGCCTGGAGCGATCCGGCGCCCATCCGCATCCCTGGCAGCCTGCAAATGGGCCAGGTGATGCAGCACCTCAAAGACGTGCTGCCTGCCGACACCATCTTCTGCAACGGCGCTGGCAACTTTGCCACCTGGATCCATCGTTTCTGGCCCTTCACCACCTACGCCAGCCAGCTGGCGCCCACCAGCGGGTCGATGGGCTACGGTCTGCCTGCGGGTGTGGGTGGCAAGCGCCTGTGGCCGCAGCGCGAAGTGGTGATCTTTGCGGGCGATGGCGACTTTTTGATGCACGGCCAGGAGTTTGCGACGGCCGTGCAATATGGCCTCCCCATCATCGTGGTGCTGCTGGACAACGCCATGTACGGCACCATTCGCATGCACCAGGAGCGCGAATACCCCGGCCGCATCAGCGCCACGCAGCTCAAGAACCCCGACTTCAAGGCCTACGCCCAGGCCTTTGGGGGCCACGGCGAGCGGGTGGAGCGGACGGAAGACTTTGCCCCCGCTTTGGCGCGCGCCCGTGCCAGCGGCCTGCCCAGCGTGCTGCACTGCCTGATCGACCCCGAGGCGATCACGCCCACGGGCACGCTGCAGGGCATCCGCAGCGCTGCACTCTCCAAGAAGTAGGCTCCCGTTTCGTAAGTAGGCGCTAGGCGTTCAGCCGGTCACGCGGGCGCCGCCTGATTGCCTCAGGGTCTGCACCAGCAGGTTCTGCAGGCTGTCCACCGCCTTGGAGCCGCGCGATGCGCGGCTGCGGTACACCGCTACCTCCATGGGCGCCAGAGGCCCCAGTCCCTGTTCCGTGCCGAGCACCTGCAGCTGCGGTGGCACGCTGCAGTGGGTGAGGGCGGCCACGGCCAGACCGCTTTCTACCGCTGCAATTTGCCCGGCCAGGCTGGAGCTGTGATAGACCACCTTGTAGCGGCGCCCCTGCTGCGCCAGCGCGTGGATGGCGCCGCGCCGCGCCAGGCTGGCCGATTCGTACACCGCAATCGGCAGCGGGTCACGCCTCCACAACTCGAACTGCGCCGACCCCACCCACACCATGGGCTCATGGAACAGCAGCGTGCCCCGGCGTGCGTGGTCGCGCGAGATCAGGGCCAGGTCCAGGCCACCATTGGCCACGCGCGGGATGAGTGCGGTGGACTGCTCGCAGTCCAGCTCAATCTCCACCGCACTGTGACGGGGTGCAAAGCGCTTGAGTACGGGCGTGAGGTAGCGCGCTGCGTAGTCATCCGGCACCCCCAGCCGCACCCGGCCTGTGAGGGCGTCGCCGTTCAGTGCGTCATGTGCTTCCGCATGCAGTTCCAGAATGCGGCGCGCATAGCCCAGCAGGGTTTCACCCTCGGGCGTGAGGTGCTGCTTGCGGGCATCGCGCTCCAGCAGGCGGTGGCCGACGGCGTCTTCGAGCTTTTTGAGTTGCATGCTGACCGCCGACTGGGATCGGTGCACCTCGGCCGCCGCGCCGGAGAGCGAGCCTGCATCCACCACAGCCACCAGGCACTGAAGCCAGTCGAATTGCAAATCGCGGTAGCTCATGGATTGCCCTAGTGATGATGTATTCGATAATCGAATTATTAGTGCTCAAATTATGCGCTTTGGATGGCATGGACTGGCAGCCACACTGCGGGTATGCAGCAGTCTTCCCCTACCGTTTCAGGTACATCCGAACCCGTGGTTCCAGCGTCCGCTTCACCTGTGGCCGTTGCCCACATGCTGCCGGATGCCCGCCGGCTGGATGGCTGGGTCGCATTCGTGCTGGGCAACGCGCTGCTGGGCACCATCGGTGTGTTTGTGAACGAGGCGCAGGCGGCGCCGTTGACAGTGACCTGGTTCCGGTGCGCGTTTGCCCTCATGGGGCTCACGTTGTGGATGGCCTGGCGCAACCAGTCTTGGGTGGGACTGTGGCGGGGGCTCTGGGTGGGCTGGGCTGCTTTGCCGTGGGTGTTGCTGCTCAGCGGGCTCATGTTGGCGAGCTGGTGGCTGTTTTTCACCGCAATCCAGCAGGTGCCCACCGGGGTGGCGGTGGTGCTGTTCCATGTGCAACCGCTGTGGGTGTTGCTGCTGGGGGCTTGGTGGTTGAAAGAGTCCGTGCCCCGGCAGCGCGTGGTGTCGGTGCTGGTCGCCATGGTGGGGCTGGTGCTGGCCACGGGCGTGGCCGAGGGGTTGGCTCCATCGGGCGGTAGCCACACGCCAGGCTACTGGGTGGGCGTGGGCCTGTGCCTGATAGGTGCGCTGTGCACCGCCACCGTCACCGTGGTCGCCAAGCGCTTGGGGGTGCTGCCGCTGGGGACCCTGGCGTGGTGGCAATGTGCGCTGGGTGCGTCCGTGCTGTGGGTGGCCCCCGTGGGACACGGTTGGCCTGCCTGGGGTGTCTCCTGGGCATGGCTGGCTGGGCTGGGGCTGATCCACACCGGCTTGGCGTATACCTTGATGTACGCGGGCATGGCCCGCCTGGCGACGGCCCGGGTGGCGGTGCTGCAGTTCGCCTATCCGACGGTCGCTATCGTGGTGGACTGGGTGTACTTTCAGCACACCTTGGGCGGTTGGCAGCTGGGGGGTGTGGTGCTGATGCTGGGGGCCATCGGAGCCGGGGAGCGCGGCGCGCGGCGCAATCGCTAATCATCCGCCTGCGGTAGGAGGGCGCCGCCCCGCACAATACCGGGTGTGACCGCCACCGAGCCCGATTCTTCTGAAACCCCACCTCCTGCGCAGGCTGCCCCTACCGGCAAGCTGCGCCGTATCGCGCACCTGGACATGGACGCGTTCTTCGCGTCCGTCGAGCTGCTTCGCTATCCGCAGCTCAAGGGCTTGCCTGTGGTGATCGGCGGGGGGCGGCGCAAGGTGGACGAGCTGCTGCTGCGCGGGCCAGACGGCACAGAGGAGCGCGAGCGGCGCTTCATCCCGGTGGAAGATTTTCCGCTGCTCAAGGACTACGTGGGCCGGGGGGTCATTACTACTGCCACCTACCCCGCACGGCAGTTCGGCGTGGGCTCGGCCATGGGCATGATGAAGGCGGCCAAGCTGTGCCCGCAGGCCATTGTGTTGCCGGTGGATTTTGAGGAGGTGCGGCGGTTCTCGCGCCTGTTCAAAAGTACCATCACCGAGATCGCACCGGTGATGCAGGACCGGGGGGTGGACGAGGTCTACATCGACTTCACCGACGTGCCCGGCGGCCAGCGCGAAGGCGGGCGGGTGCTGGCGAGGCTCATCCAGAAAAGCATCTTTGACAGGACCGGGCTGACCTGTTCCATTGGCGTGGCGCCCAACCGGCTGCTGGCCAAGATGGCCAGCGAGTTCAACAAGCCCAACGGCATCTCCATCGTTTACGAGGAAGACCTGCAGAGCAAGATCTGGCCCCTGAACGTGCGCAAGATCAATGGCATCGGTCCCAAGGCGGGCGAGAAGCTGGCGCGGCTGGGCATTGAGAGCATCGGGCAGCTTGCTGCGCAGGATGAGCAATGGCTGATGGGCCACTTTGGCAAGTCCACCGGGGCGTGGATGCACCGTGTGGCCTGGGGCCGCGACGACAGCCCGGTGGTGACTGAGAGCGAGCCGGTGAGCATGAGCCGTGAGACCACCTTCGACCGCGACCTGCATGCGGTGCGCGACCGGGCCGAACTGGGCGCGATCTTCACTGACCTGTGTTTGCGCCTGGCCGATGACCTGCAGCGCAAGGGCTATGTGGCGCGCACCATCGGCATCAAGCTGCGCTACGACGACTTCAAGATCGCGACGCGTGACCACACCGCCAACAGCTACACGGCCGACGGAGCCACCATCCGGCAGCTGGCCGGGCAATGCCTCAAGCGCGTGCCGTTGGACAAGCGCCTGCGGCTGCTGGGCGTGCGGGCCAGCACGCTGGCGCGGCGGGGAGAGGAGCCAGCGCTGGAGCCGCGTGCCACTGTGGCTGCCGATGGGCGTCGGCGCGGGCCGCAGGCGGAAGTGGCCATGGAAACCGGGCAGCTTTTTTAACGCAGCGGATTCCAAAAAGGCTCTGAACAGGTTCAAAGTGTTTGCGCATTGAGGGGCGTGGGGAGGCACCTTTTGGGGCCAAGCGGGGGAATGAGCAGTTAGACTTGATTCGTATCAAGCGGTTACAACAACACCCCACCAAAAGCCGCGCTGCCTGCCCCTGCCGCAGGCCCTTCAGGAGCTTCGAGTGCGCATCAACCTTCCCGTAACCCAGCAGAATTTTGACTACCCCGGTGATGAGCTGCTGGTGTCCAGCACCAACACCAAGGGCGAGATCACCCACTGCAATCCGGCGTTTGTGCGCGTCAGCGGCTTCAGTTACGACGAGCTCATCGGCCAGCCCCACAACATCATCCGCCACCCCGACATGCCCGCCGAGGCCTACAAGGACATGTGGCGCACCATTGGCCGGGGGGAGCCCTGGACGGGCCTGGTCAAGAACCGCCGCAAGAACGGCGACCACTATTGGGTGCGCGCCAATGTCACCCCCATCATGGAAGGCGGCAAGCCACGTGCCTACATGTCGGTGCGCACCAAGCCCAGCGCGGCAGAAATTTCTGCTGCAGAAGCCCTGTATGCCCAGATGCGCAGCGAGGCGGCCTCGGGCGCAAGCAGCCTCTACCTGGACTCGGGCAACGTGCGCTACCGCGGAGTGCGTGGCTGGCAGCAGCGCCTGGCGCAGATGGCGTTGCTGCCCCGCATGGCGATCCTGCTGCTGGTGACGGTGCTGCTGGCCTTGTTGCCCGATGTGATGGGTCTGCAAGGCACCACCGCCTGGGTGGCCCGCCTGGCGCTGCTGTTGCTGGGGGCGGGGTGGACGCTGTGGCGCTTTCAGGCCACCGTGCTGCAGGGCGTGCACGATGCCACCCGCTTCGCGTCCGACATCTCGGCCTGCAACCTCGCCACGTCGGTGGGCACCGACTACCCCCAGCCCCTGGGTGCGCTGATGCAGCGCCTGCAGCAGACCCAGGTCAACCTGCGCGCCGTGGTGGGCGACGTGCGCACCGAGGTGCGCAACTTCATCGAATCGGCCGATGAAATCGCGCGCGGCGGGATGGACCTGTCCGCCCGTACCGAGTCGCAGGCGAGCAGCCTGGAAGAAACCGCCGCTGCGATGGAGCAACTGGCCAGCACGGTGCTGCAGACGTCGGAGACAGCAGCCAAGGTGTCGCACGAGAGCGCACAGAGCAGCGACATTGCTACGCGCGGTGGCCAGGCGGTGCAGGAGGTGGGCGCCGCCATGCAGCAGATGAAGCTGTCGTCCACCAAGATCAGCGAGATCGTGGGCGTGATCGAGGGCATTGCCTTTCAGACCAACCTGCTGGCGCTCAACGCCGCCGTGGAGGCGGCCCGTGCGGGCGAGCAGGGCAGGGGCTTTGCGGTGGTGGCTGGCGAGGTGCGGGCACTGGCGCAACGCAGTGCCAGCTCGGCCAAGGAGATCAGCGGCCTGATCGGCGTCACGGTGAACCAGATCGCCAGCGGCGCGCAGCAGATGGACCATGCGGGCACCACCATCGAGGGCGTCGTGCACGCCGTGGAGCGCGTGAGCACGCTGGTCCAGCAGATCAGCAGCGCCACCAAGGAGCAGTCGCAGGGCATTGCCCAGGTGAACGAGGCAGTGACCCAGCTCGATACCGTGACGCAGCAGAACGCCGCGCTGGTGGAGGAGTCGGCCGCTGCAGCCCAGGGGCTCAAGGAGAGCGCGGTGTCGCTGGGCCGCTCGGTGGATGTGTTCCGGCTGGGGTGAACGGCGCTGCAATGAGCCGCCAAGTGACACTCGCACCTTGACGAATTCTTACTCGTAACTTACAGTGATTTTCCCGTTGTCCGGGAGATCACCATGACCCTCGACGAGCTGCAGCGCATCAAGCAGTGGCATGTGGCGCACAAGGCCGACCACCCGCTCGAATACCACCTGTGGGACCTGGTGCTGACGGTCTGGATGCTGGGCTGGGTGGGCTGGTTTCCCATCTGCGCTTTTGGCGAGCCCTGCGCCGCGCCGGTCTGCCTGATCGGCATTTTTGTCCCCAGCCTGTATGTCGCCTGGCGCACCCGCGCGCACTTGCGCCACACCCTGCGGTGCGACTGGATTGATGCGCGGAACTGACGGATGCTGTCGGTTGACGGGGGGCAGGCCTACTGCCGGGCCGTGCGCACATTGCGCGGCAGGGCTTGCGGGTGGCTGGTGCGCAGGGGGTTGATGTCCAGCCCGCCGCGGCGCGTGTAGCGCGCGTACACCGTGAGCTTGATGGGTTTGCAGCGGGTCCACACGTCCATGAAGATGCGTTCCACACACTGCTCATGAAACTCGTTGTGGTTGCGAAAGCTCACCAGGTATTGCAGCAGCCCTTCCTGGTTGATCTGCGGGCCGCTGTAGCTGATCTGCACGCTGCCCCAGTCGGGCTGTCCGGTCACCAGACAGTTGCTTTTGAGCAGGTTGCTGGTGAGGGTCTCGCTCACGGGCGCTTCGTTGAATGTGGCCGTCAGCAGGTCGGGCGCAGGCTGGTAGCGCGTGCATTCCACGTCCAGCCGGTCCAGGCTCAGGCCGTCCAGCTCGTGCACGGGCTCCTGGTCGAACAGCTCTGGTGCGATGAGCTTCACGCCCACGGTGGCGGGGTGTTCGGCGCCACGCCACACGGCTTCGCTGATGTCGGCGCGGATGCGTGCCTGCACTTCGGCAGCGTCGGCAAAGCGGGTGTTGTTGAAGCTGTTGAGGTACAGCTTGAACGACTTGCTCTCGACGATGTTGGGCGTCTCGCAGGGCACGGTGATGTGCGCCAGCGCCACCTGCGGCTTGCCCCGCTGGTTGAGCCATGACAGCTCGAACGCCGTCCACAGATCAGCCCCGAAGAAGGGCGCCGCGCCGGTGATGCCGATCTCCGCACGCTTGCCCGCGCGCGGGATGGGGAACAGCAGCGAGGCGTCGTACTGGTCGATATAGGCCGATGCCTTGCCGAGTTGCGATTGTTCTGGCGTGTTCATGGCCTGGTCTTTCGGGTGTGTGGGTTCCAAGGGGGGGCTGTGCTGTTGCTACTATTTTTATAGCTGTTGGCGCATGTTCGACTAGCGCATACCGGGGTTTTTACTGAAACTCCCGCTCGCGCAGCCATTTGGTG
>NZ_JADHVT010000164.1 GCF_016783915.1 Acidovorax sp. | reverse complement strand
GTCTGCCCTGCAGTGGCCGTTTTCAGCTCCACGATGATCGTGGCTGTGCCACCACCCCCACCGCCGCCAGGCACACCGCTGAGCGGATAGGCCACAGGCTTGCCCGTGGCGTCAAAGGCCAGGATGGCATTGGCGCGGTCGGCAGCGCCTGGCAGCACCATGGACAGGCCTTCAGGATCGGTGATCGGTGCGCGAAGCGTGCGGCCGATGCGTGATGCCAGCTGCTGGATGAGGATGACGACCCGGTCAAAAGCAGCGTTGATGACGCCCGGGAAGAACCCGCCCTGATTGGTGAGCGCCAGCGGCTGCAGGTTGGGGACGTTGCTGGTGATCGTCAGCTTGGCATTCAGCGCCAGGGGGATGAAGGTTTGCACCTCGCCCCCGGGAGACACTTCTTGGTCAGGATTCAGGGTGACGCTATAGTCATCCCCGAATGTGAGAATTTGTTCCACCCCTTCGGGCGATGTGAAGTACACCTCCACGTAAGTGGCGGCGATGACTTTGAACGCGAAGGGGAAGAGTGTCGCTACGCCGTTCCCGTCATAGGGCCCAGCCTTGCGGTCCTCGGAGGAAATTGTCATGCGGAGGCACCCAGAAATTGCCGCAAGGCTATTCGTGGGGGCTGCCGATACGTGCACCCTTGAAAGAGAGAGACATGAAAACAGCCACTCTTGCCTTGGCTATGTGCCTTTGCGCCTCTGCGCAGGCTCAGACAACTACCTGCCAGCCGCGCGACAACCGCGTAGGAATCTTTGCCAATGTGAGTGCGTCGGGGATCGCTTCCCGGGCCACTCCTGTGACGGCGTGCAGCGTGGTCAGTGCGTTGGAGTCCGTGGACTCCAACACTGTGTTTCTTGCCGAGACGAGCACCGGCGATGCTGAGATGCGAATCTTCTACGTCAACGAGCCGCAGTATCCCAACGCATCCTTTGCCTACACGGCCAAGCCATTCCCGGAGCGCATAGTCGATAACTGGCAGGCGTCAATGTCGAAGGCGGATGCATCAATCATGACTTCGCTTCTTCGATCCCCTGCACGTCCAACGGATGCGGCAGCCGTTCTCACCTCGGACCCCATGGCGTATAGCGTCATTTTTGCCGGCACTTTCTGGTCGGTCAGCGTCTACCAATACCGCTTTGCGGTGTGCGCCTCCGGATACCCGAAGGAGGGCCAAGCGCCCACCAGCGTTTCAATAACGAACCTGGGACCAAGCAAGAATGGTCAGTGCTACGCAAAGTCGGAGAGCTTTTTTGAGAAGTAGCCAGCCGATTAATTATTCAAGGGAACCTATGCGCAAAATTTTTGCCATCCTCGCTGCGTTAGCTTTGGCCGGGTGCGCCAACGCGGTGAAACATTCCGGCGTGAATCTCACGCCATACGACCAGAACACCGACTACGGCATAGAGGCGAGAGCTGATGGCTTTGCAATTTCTATCTACTACGCACGCTACCAGTTCATCCCTGAAAGCAACGCCGTTGCGATAGCGTGCAAACAGGCTCTGACCTCAATTGCGCACGAGCAAGCAGAAAAGCAGGGGCGAAAGATTGAACCCATCGATGAGCAGACCATCCGCCTATCGATGGGACGCAACGGCTTGAGCGGCATCACGTCTTGCAGCGCCTATGCACCTGCCAAGTGGAAATAGCTGCTTGCAGCCTACCGTTTCTCCTGGAACCCGAAGACCACGGCCGCAGGGTTTTCGGTCTTCCCCTCGGCCAGTGCTTCGGCACCTGAAATCGACCGGTTGACCTGGGCGCTTGGGAGGCCGAAGAGATCGCCAACGACGTTGATCGCTGCCTTGCGAAACGCGGTGTCGAATTCGCCCTGGTGCACCTGCTTGGCCAGCGTGCCGGTGTCTGAAACCAGCCGCAGGCCGGCGGGGCCGGTGTAGTCCCGGCCCATGTCATTGGCGCCGCTCACCGTCTTGGCCGCCTCTCCGAACTCGCGAACCACCACCATGAGGCCCATCAGGTAGTCGATCTGGTTGGCCAGCAGCTTTTTGGCGATCTTCTCCCAGTCGTCATCCCCTGAGTCCCCGGGGGTGATCGCGTTCTTCAGGAAGTACCCCAGCACGGCGGGCACCACGTACAGCATGGCGTAGTCCACCGCCAGCTTGCCCTTCTTGGCTGCGGTGTCGGCCGTCATGGTTTGCGCCACCCCGAGGTTCAGGGCCGTGTTCATGAAGGAGTAGTAGACCGTGAACAGGCGCTGCGCGGGACCGCCGCGCTCCATGGCCGACAGATCCTTGGTCTGCCCGCCCCCCTGGGCATCGATCACCGCCTGATCGGCCAGCGCCACCGCG
This sequence comes from Acidovorax sp., assembly GCF_016783915.1. Taxonomy (GTDB): domain Bacteria; phylum Pseudomonadota; class Gammaproteobacteria; order Burkholderiales; family Burkholderiaceae_C; genus Acidovorax. Next base: position 7,449 of record NZ_JADHVT010000164.1, on the reverse strand, counting down.
CGGTTTTCATCGTTGCCCTCGGCCGTGGCCTTCTCGTAGGCACCCCACCAGGTCGGCAGGTCCACCACCTGCTGGCAGCGCATCATCAGGAAGTAGGCATAGCGCCCCACGTACTCGTTGAAAGCGCTCTGGTCCTGCACTTGGTTGCGCAGCTCGTTCAGCTCGCGGAAGCGGGTGCGGGCCCGGTTCTCCATGAAGGCGGATCGCCCGTTGATGTCGCGCGCCAAGTCCCTGGGGTGGGCGATGTACCGCGCCACCCCACGGCCGATCCAACCCACACCCACCCGGGTGATGGACTGGGTCAGGCCCAGGGGCTGGATCAGCGCGCTGACCACGTTGAAGCCCAGGCCGGCCGCGCTGACGCCCTGGCGCAGCCGGGACAGCGCCTGGTCCACTGCCGCGTCGCTGCCCTTCTCACCCTCGGCCACGTCCTGCACCCAGCTCTTGAACTGCTGCTTGACCTCGGGGCCATAGTGCTCACGGATCACGGTGTCGATGGTGTTGGAACGCAGCAGCCGGTTCGCGTCGATCAGCCACTCATGCCAGGCCAAATCGTGGATCACGTCGTTGACCCCGCCGTACATCCCCGACAGCGTGTAGAGCAGCGGTCGCCCGGACACCTCCTCCACCCGGGACTTGGTGAAGCTGCGCCGCGTAGTGGCCGTTGTGTAGGCGCCTTGCATCTGGCGCTTGGCGCCCTCGGCGTCAGCATGCTGCTCCGCGCGCTGGCTGGCGGCCGGGTCGTACTTGATGGGGTAGTACCCGCCGCGCAACGTCAGCGTCTGCCCGTCCTGCGTGGTGATGGCCAGCGGCGAGGGCTCCACCCATGCGGGCTCCTTGCCATACACGCGCAACTCCTTGGCGGCGATTTGCGGGCGGTAGCTCTCGAAATGGTCCCAGACCGCCTGCACGGTTTGCCATTCCTGCGCCGTGAGCGACTGCAGCACCGGGCCGATCTGCGCGCGGGTCCAGCCCTCGCCCCCCAGCAGGCGCTGGATGTTCCCCTCGTTGCCCATGTTCAGGGCGATTGCGATCCGAGACTCGCGGTTCAGGCTGCGCCGGATGGATGGGAAATACTGCCCCTTGCCGCCCATTTTCCCCAGGGCAAACACCGGGGCCATGATTTCCGCCAGGCGGGCCGTGGCCTCTGCACGCATGGTGGTCTCCATGTCGCCCCGCTCGTTCGCGCTGCGCAGGAAGTATTCCCATACCGGGCCGCCGTCCTTGCCCCCGTCCATCACCCGCGCCCAGGTCGCCACCTTGATGTGGGCAGCCCAGAAGCGCTTGAGCCCTTGCACCGCCCGCCCCGCGTTGGTGGTGGGCGTGCGCGTGTCAGCCTGCCGCCCCTGGGCATGCTCGGCAATGCCTGCCGCAATCTCGTCGCGCGCCGCCTGGTAGCTGCGCTGGTCGGCCGCCGTGAGCAGTTTGTTCTTGAGGCGGCCCAGGTGCTCAATCTGCCGGATGGTGTCCACCAGCCCACGGAACTCCTCGACAGTGAGGTTCTTGTAGGACGTGCGGTAGGCCTCATTCTCCAGCTGCGCGGGAATGTCGGGCTCCAGGCCGGCCTCGCGCTGGGTGGCCAGCCATTGGGCCAGCGCCGTGCGCTTGTCCACGGCCTTCAGGCTTTGGCCCTTGCGCAGGTCGAAGCGCTCCAGCAGGTTGGCGATCTGCTCGGCATAGTCGGCATCGAGCGACTTGATGTCGCCGTCGAACTTCTTCAGGTAGCGAAGGCCCCGGTCGATCTCGTCCAGCGCGTTGTGCGCGGCCCGCGTGGCATGGTGCTGGATCAGCTGGTTTCGTTTCTCGGCCGCCGCCTGGGCCAGGTCGCCCGCCTTGGCCGCCCGCTCTGCCGCCTTGGCGGCGCGCACCTCGGCGCCAGCGTATTGCCCAGTGCGCACAGCGCGGACTTGCAGGCGGGCGATCATGTCGGCGGCGAAGGTCTTGGCCGCATCCGAAAGCACGCGGCTCTCGCCCGTGGCCTTGGCCAGCGCGTTCGCCTCGGTCGCCAGCAACCGTGCGCGCACGTCGTTGTGGATGGCCTGGTCGGCCGCCCGCTCGATGGCCTCGGGCGTGGCAAGGTCGCCGTGGCGCTCCAGCATCAGCAAGTCGGTCAGGTTCTCGATGGCTTCGCTGGGCGGGACGGCCTCGGCCAGTGCGCGCACCATTTCATCGCCCGAGGTGAACGCAGCCTGACCTTCAGCGGTCAGGATCAGCTCGGCGGCCACATCAGGGTGCAGGCCATCCGGTGCGGTCATCTTTCGCTCCTTCAGCAGGGCGACGACCTCGGCGGGCACACCCAGGCCGCTCAGGGCGGCCAGGTCCAGCCGCGCAGCCGATAGGGCGGCGGGGTTTGCGAAGCCGGGTGCCTCGGGCTCAAACTGCGCGCTGTAGTCGAAGGCGGCGGAATACTGCGGGCTACCACCGATCTCTGAGGCGATCTTGTCTTCCAGGTCGTGCAGGTCGTGCTTTCCATGCTCGTCGCGAGGCAGGTAGCCATACTCCGTTAGCGCCTCGGCCATGCTGTCGGCGGTCATCCCGCCGGTCTTGCGGAAAACCGGCTTACCGAACACGCCCGACTGCGCCTTGAAGTCATCCGGGTGCACGCCCAAGTGATTGGCTGCAGACTCTCGCGACAAACCACCCAGCTTGGCAATGGCCACCAGCAGCGAGTCCATGGAGGGGTCGATCCGGTTGGGGTCCGACTTTGGGCGGTAATCAGGGTCAAGTGGCGCGGGGTTCTGTTGCTCCCATTTTTGCAGCGCCGCACGGGTCGCCGCATCGATAGCTGCAGTCTCGCGCTTGAGAACCTTGGCCTGCGCCTTGGCGGCGCTATCCGCCTTCCTGTACTTGATCTGGCCTTCATCCGACTTCTGCCAGACCATGGCCTGGGCCTGCTCGATGGCGCCGTTTTCGGCAGTCTTCCGCTCGGCATTCCATTCAGCCAGGGCCTCGCGGTAGGTCGCGCGCGCAGCGTCGGCAGGCAGCATGTCGTCGCGCGAGATCCGCCCGGACAGTAGTTGCCACGCCTGATACACCGGCTGGCGCATGACCTCGCGGCGGGCGTCGATCTGAGCCTCGGCGCGCAAGTCCTTGGCCTCCCGCTGCAGGCGCTTGAGCATCCGCCCGCGCGCGTTGTGCAGCCACTGCATATCGCGCAGCCCGCGCGCCTGCAGCTCCTCGGTGGCGGTGTTGGTGGCGTCTACACCCAGCGCCTGATAGGCGGCGAACGCCTCGGGCGTCATACCGGCCTGATCGGGAGTGGCGAACAACGGCATCATGCTGCGCCCCTGCTCGGCCAGCGCGATCTCTTCGCTGGTGGCCAGCATGCGGTCGAACACGCTGCGCACCTCGGGCGTCAACTCCACGTTGAGCGCCTTGAAATTCTTGTACACAGCCACCAGCCACGCGCGAAAGCGCTGGAACAGGCCCTGCAGTTCGATGCTGGGCGCTTTGCCCTCGAACAGGTACGCCTCGAAGCCTCGTGCGAATTTTTCATGGTGCGCGCGGCGCTCCTCGAAATCGAGGTTGTGCCACTCAGCCAGGCTCTGGATGCCGAACCAGTCCAGCACGTTGCGCGCGTCGGCAAGAATCTGCGACTCGTCTGGCCCGTTGGTCTCGCCCCCAAAGGCGTCGGCCTCATGCTGCAGGCGCGAAGCCATGTCCATCTGCACCTCCAGGAAGAAGTGCCCCGTCTCGTGCAGGAACGTGGACAGGTCCGCAGCCTTGAGCAGCGCAATGGTGTTGGTGCCGGGGTTGAAGCTGCCACGCGCTGCCTGGTTGAGCGTTTCGCCCGCTGGCCCTACAATCCCATCCATGCCCCCATACGTTTCGGACGTTAGCTTGGCGACAGCCCGCTTCACGGCGGTCTGGGCATCAACCGATGGGGGATACTTCCACAGCGTGGCTCCACGCACGTTCTGGCGCTTGCTGGAAACCAGCCCGGTGTAAACCACCGTCCCATCCTCATACTGCTTGGCGAACACGACGCCTCGCACCTTCTCCGGACCTACTTCAGCCGGAACTAAAACGTTCGTGTCGATGGCGTCATAGCCCGTGACGATCTCAGGGATGCGAGCCACGTCTGCGCCCGTTACGGCAACCTGCCCGCGTGGCGCTTCGGTAGCTTCGTTGCCGTGGTTTTTGCGAATGTGATCGACCCGGCTTCGGTCCACCGAGTGCGAGTAGCCCGCCAGATCAGGCGCGTCCTGCGCCAGCTTGCCCTGCAGGTCCGTCCAGAACACGGCGTTGATGTCACCCTTCGGCGCGCCCCACAGCTTTGCAGCGTCCTGCCCAGTGGTGGAGTGTGCCCAGCCCTTTGGCGGCTGGGTGGCCAGGGCCTGGTCGAATTGCTGACCATCCACCACGGATTCGGCCACCACCCGAAGCGGGTAGCGCTCGAAAAGCGCCTCGGGAGTCATGCCCAGCTTGGCAGACTGCACTGCGTAGAAACTGCCCACCATCGCCGCATAGGCGTCGTTCGCCTGGGGCGTGAAGCGGCCCGCCGTGTCCAGCTGGGTTTTCACGTTGGCGCGCACGGCGTCGGCTGACTGCTTGAAAGCGCTGTCGCCCTCCTGCTGCTGCAATGCCTGCTCTACCTGGGCTTTCAATTCGTCGGCCCGGGTGTCCATGAACTGCTGGGCCTCAGCCCGGCTGAACCCCTCGGGATCGGTCTTGATGTGATCGACCAAGCTCTGGGCGTACTCGCTGCCCGCAATGCGGCTGGCATATTCCTGCACCGGGATTGCAATCTGCCCACCAACCTGCAGCGCTTGGGGCAGCTGTGCGGCCACCGCCGGGGACACAGCCGCAAGTTGCTCGGCCATGCCAGATTGCATGAGCGTCTGAGCGTCGATGAAAACCTGTGTGGCCGGGCCGCCCTCTGCCGCGCTGGCAACGAATTGCTCGAAGGTTTCAGGATCGCGGGCCAGCACCTTGTCGGCCTGGGCCAGGTCGTTGAGTTGCTGGAGTAGCTGGGTCTGCTGCTCGGCCGCCTGGGCGCGGCGGGCCTTCTCTTCGTCGCCCGTGATCACGCTGTCGATGCCGCGCATCACCGCCACATTGCCCCCCACCCCGACCAAGGTGGCGATCAGCGTTTGCACGGCAGCACCTGGGCGCGCCTCGATGTAAGAGCTGAAGGGCTTTTCAGGATTGAGCACCGCCCACTCGTTCAGATCCTGCAACACGGTGGCGGCTTGCTCACCCGGAACTTCTCGCAGCGCCTGGTGGCCCAGCGTCTTGAGAAAAGACGACCCTGCGCGTACGTCACCCAGCAGGCGCGATACAGGAATTTTCTCGGTGGCGTACTCGATGGCGGCCTGCGATGCGCCGAAAGTGAGCGAAGGCACAACCCCCACCCCTTTGTCGCGCGCCTCGCCGTAGGCCTGCCCGCCCACTGGTGCTGTCATGGCGGCCATCGCTGCAGGTTGGCCACCGGGGAGGAACGCCAGTGGCAAGGCCGCCATGTTGCTGGCAAGTGATGCAAAGCCGGAGAAAACACCCGACTCCACCAGCCCCTCCGCCCGGGGCATGGACGCCTTTGCCTGCGCTTCGATGCTCTGGCGGTAGCGTGCCAGCCCTTCCGCCGTGGCGCGCAGTGGGTTACCAGGCAGGACACGCCCCACCAGCGGATCGGCCAGCGGTGCGGCCATGTCAAAAGGAGCCTGGGCTAGGCCCACCACCCCGGCGCTGGCGCGTTGCAGCCCGGACAGGCCAGCGCTCCCAGCGCGGCCCACGTCGCTGGCGAACCCACCACGCGCCGCCCCGTGGGCGCTGACCGCATATTTCGCGGCCCCTCCCAAAGCGGTGAGCACGCCCTCAATCCCGCTGAAGCTGTCCACGTTGTCGTGCGCAATCTTCGCTTGGTCCACGTCGGCAAGGATGGCCGCCGTGGCCGGAGACATCGCGGCCAGCCGGTCGAAATCCATGGAGCCCATGCGGTCCTGGCGTTTCATCTCCTGGGGAAGATTGAAGGCCGTATCCACTGGGACACCTGTGCGCTTGGCCACGCGCCGCGCTTCGGCGTAGGCCTCGGGGTTTGTGTCAACCGCTGCTGCAAACCCGATGCGGGCGGCCTGGGCGGGCTCGGGCTGCAGAGACTGGGTGATGAGGTCGTCGTATTCGTTCATTTGCGTGCGATCTGGCGTTTCCAGTAGATGTCCATTACCTGGGCGTCTGTGGGTTTCTCCACCCCCTGGCGCTTGTAGGCCGCCTCAATGGCGGTTCGCTCCTGGCTGGGGATGTCCCCGACTTTCATCGTCAGCATTGGTCCCGAGGAGTTGGAGAAGAACCCTCGGAACGTGGCATTGCGGGCGAAGAGCCCATCAACGTGCTGCGCCACCTCGGCGTCGGTGAACTTCTTGCCGGCCTCGCGCTGGGCCGTCATGAAGTAGTCGTTGAGCCACTTCAAATCGGACTCTTCCGTATCCCGGGCCAGCTTGCCGCGCAGCTCGGTGTCAGCCGCTGCGCTCTCCTGTACTCGCCATCTCCCCCATCAAGGAAGCGAACATCGGCCAGCGTGCGGACGAACAGCCCTGCTTCCCCGTCCCACTCGGCTGCCAGCTCGATGTCCTCATTCGACATACCTTTGAGATCGCCATCGCTGCGGTTCGCAGCCGCCCACAGGATCAGGCAAACGAGATTCCACCCTGCGGCCTGGCCAAGCCGGCGCAGCAGCTTTTTCGTCTTGGGGTGGTTTGGGAGCCCCGTGGAGAGGCGCGCATCATTCGGCATCTGGTCAGGCCCCGCCTTTCTGCACCAGCGCCTCGCGAGCCTCTTGGTCTGCATACACCGCATACTGGGCATCTAGATCAGCAGACACCACCTCGGCCTCGGCTTGCGCCTTCGTGAGCGCGGCTATCAGCTGCGGGATGGAGTCTTGCTCCAGCACGATGAAGCGGGGCACAGGGTCGTCGCGCTCCTGCGATGCCATGACTACAGCCCCCATTCCGCCGGGGTAGATGGCGAGCTTCTGGTCTTCGGTGTCGATGAGCACGGCGCCGTCATCGCGCAGGTCCTGCCAGCTGGGCGGGGCCTCCTCGTCGGCGTAAATGGAACTGTCGGTTTGTTGGGCGATATCGGGCATTTGCCACCTCAAAACATGATCGGCACCACATAGAAACCAACGGCAGGCAGGTGGTGGAACTGCTTTTCGGTTTGGGGAGCTACCCCGCCCCTATCCGTGGCTCAAAACTTGGACTACTCGGCCACTCCCGCCTGTTTGAGCAGCGCCTGGATCTGCGGAGCCAGCTTGGCCAGAGCTGCGAGCGCCTCGCGTTGCTTCGCTTGCGGATCGGTGCAGAACTTCTGCACCAGGTAGAAAACGGGCTGGATGTCACCCGTGCTGGCGACGTAGCTCTCTAGATCCAGCAGAGTGAATCGACGGGGGTCGTCGGGGTTGTTGGCCAGCTTGCGCGACAAATCGGAAGGGCTCACATCCATGTCGGCCGCGAT
>NZ_JADHVT010000037.1 GCF_016783915.1 Acidovorax sp. | reverse complement strand
TTGAGGCCAGCGCCTACCGGATTCCGGTCGGCCACTTTTTGCTTTATCGCCAGATGCCCCGTCTGCGCGTTTTCTATAAGAGGCGGGCGACACATGCTTTATTTGCGGACCGGAAAGGTGCAATGGCACCTATCCATGGCCTCACGCCTCAATCCCCGGCGAGATCGGTCAACGCACTGCCATCGGCGTATTCCATTGCCAGCCAGTGCCTCGCGCCAGGCCTGGCAAGAAACAAAATGAAATAAACCGAAACTGGGTCGAGACGACGTCTCAAGCGCCAGCGGGCACTATCTGGGTCATGTTCCATACCGTCTTCGAAAGGACTGCATCATGAAACCCTGGATCAAGAAAACGCTGATGGGCATTTTTGGTGCGTCCATTGCGGTGGGTGGGCTGACGGCCTGCTCCAGCGGGCACCATCAGCGCGGCCCGATGACTGCGGAAAAGATGGCGGAAGTGCGCGGCAAAGTGGTGGAGCGGGTGAGCAGCAAGCTGGATTTGAACCAGGCGCAAAAGACCAAGCTCAATGCGCTGGCCGATCAACTGGAAGCCCAGCGTGCGGCGTTCATTGGCAAGACCGCAGACCCCCGTGCCGAGGTGCAGGCCATGGTGGCGGGCGAAAAGTTTGATCGCGAACGGGCGCAGTCGCTGCTCGAAGACAAGACCCGTGCAGTGCAGGCCCATAGCCCCGCAGTGGTCAACGCGATGGCCGACTTTTATGACAGCCTGAACCCGGACCAGCAGCAAAAAGTGCGTGAGCTCATGCAGCGACGCAAGGGCTGGATGGCCCGCGGGTGATGGGAGAGGAGCATCGCATGTCACCCACGCTGGAACCTATCCACCGCCTGGCCCAGGGCGTGCGTGTGCACGGACCTGCGCTGCTGTCGGGGATCCCGGAGCCCCATGATGAGCTGATGTCGCTCGTGTGGGGGCCGCGCTTTGACCGCGAGCACGCGATGGGGCTGGTGGCCCGCCAGCCCGCTTTGGCAGCCCACACCTTGCCCGCCTTGCTGGCGGCGGCCGACCATTTTGATGCGCTCCATGCGGGCGCGCAGGGCCGTTTGCGCCGACTCATCGTGCGACACCGCGCATTGTGCGGGGTGGGCTCTCCGAGCGAGGCGGCGCATGGGGAGCGCGCCTGACGGTGTGAGAATGGCTCATGCACCGCATATTGCTGATTGACGACGACGCGCAATTGGGCGTCCCCTTGGCCACGTATTTCCAGCGTTTTGAACTGGAATTGGTTCATGCCCTTCGGCCAAGCGACGGCTTGGCCCAACTGGCAGGGGGCGGCTTCGACGCCGCCATCCTCGATGTGATGCTGCCCGAAATGGATGGGTTTGAGCTGTGCCGCACCATCCGCAAGCAGGGTGACCTGCCGATCGTGATGCTGACTGCGCGCGGCGAGGTGATGGACCGGGTGGTGGGGCTGGAGCTGGGGGCTGACGACTATCTGCCCAAGCCCTTCGAGCCACGTGAACTGGTGGCGCGCCTGCAGACGGTGTTGCGCCGGCGCAGGGCGCCGGGGCAGGGCGTTGCCGTGGGCGCGCTGGAGTTCGAGGGCCTGTCCATCGACGCGGCCCGCCGCAGTGTGCAGCGCCAGGGTGTGCTGGTGGAGCTGACCGGTACGGAGTTCGACCTGTTGCACCTGCTGGCTCGCGAGCCTGGCAAGGTCTTCAGCCGTGACGACATCCTGAACCAGCTGCGCGGCCATGAGGCCGAGCTGTACACCCGTGCGGTGGACATTGTGGTGAGCCGACTACGCAAGAAGCTGGAGCCGCTTGACTGCATCAAGACACTGCGCAACGTGGGCTACTCCTTGGCTTTGCGCCGCGCCGCCCCATGAAGGGAATTTGTTCCCCTCCCCCCGATCCGAAGTGTCCCTGGCATCGCCGGGCGCGACACGCGGTTGGGCATTCGCTGCGCATTCGGCTGGTGCTGGTGTTCATGGCGCTGGCGGTGGCGGTTGCTGTGACCTTCATGGGGGGGGTGCAAAAGGCTGTGTCCGTGGGCTGGCGCGAGGCTGCACGGCCGCTGCTGATGGACTATGTGGACCGCCTGGCGGCCGAGATTGGCAGCCCGCCCAGCATTGAGCGTGCCCAGGCCATTGCCAACCGCCTGCCGCTGACATTGCGCATTGACGGCCCGCAGATCCGGTGGACATCGCACCCCGACCAGCAAGGCCCCGACTGGATGAGCGACAAGTTCCGGCAGGAAGACCGCTGGGCCGGGGACGACAACGGACACAGCCTGCTACGCCGCACGACGGCAGATGGCCACCACATAGAGTTCGGCCTGAATGCGTTGTCGTGGGACAAGCGCCCGCGCATTGCGTGGGGCACGCTCACTGTGCTGCTGCTGCTCACGGCGCTGGCCTATGTGTATGTGCGGCATCTGTTGCGGCCGCTGGACGATATTCGTCAAGGAGCACAGCGTTTTGGCAACGGCAACTTTGCCCAGCCTATACCGGTGCGGCATGCCCACCGGCCGGACGAGCTGGGCCAGCTGGCTGGCACCATCAACACCATGGGGGATGACATCCACCAGATGCTGGAGGCCAAGCGTGCTTTGTTGCTGGCCATGAGCCACGAGTTGCGCAGCCCGCTCACACGGGCCCGCCTGAATACCGAGCTGCTGCCCGAGACGGCCGATGTGCAACCGCAGCGCTTGGCGCTGATGCGCGACCTGGGTGAAATGGCGGGCCTCATCACCGACCTGCTTGAGAGCGAGCGGCTGGCGGGCCGCCATGCAGCGCTGCACCGCGAGCCCACCGACGTGCCTGAGCTGGCGCGCGAGGTGGTGGCTGATCTGTGTTCGCGCCATGCCGGGGCTGCAGACATTGCCCTGCATGTGGCGCCAGATTTGCCTGCAGTGCGGCTCGACCGGTCCCGCCTGCGGCTGCTGCTGCGCAACCTGCTGGACAACAGCCTGCGCCACAGTGAGTCAGGCGTCTTCCCGCCTGAGCTGCATCTGCGGCTGGAGGATGAGGGGAGGGTGCTTGAGCTGGAGGTGCGTGACCATGGGCGGGGCGTGCCCCCCGAACACCTGCCCCACCTGGCCCAGGCCTTTTACCGCCCTGACACTGCACGCCAGCGCGCTACCGGTGGTGTGGGATTGGGCTTGTACCTGTGCCGCCTGGTGGCACAGGCGCACGACGGGCAGTTGCACATGCGCAATGCAGAGCCTGGCCTGTCGGTCACCGTGCGGTTGCCGGTGGTGGAATAGGTCGCCAGGCGGCGGCATAGACAGGCTGCCTTCCGTGCTGGCAGGCTGTGTCGCACCTGTGCGGTCAGTCCAGCGCACAGGCCTGGTGCAACGGGGAAGTGGCCATGTCGGGGGGGGCATGTCCAGTCTCCCACGAAAAATTCATGGTCTTTTTGCTCGGTAGCGCCGGTATTTATTGCCCTGGAAGCTATTAAATCAGGAGTGATTTGTGTCATCTGGGGCCACTGGAGAAGTCGCCATCCTCCCTGGCCCCGTTCTTGCTGAATATCGGCACCCCCTCGCATGAGTAGGATTCTTCAGTGTTTACCCTGTATATACAGGTATGCTGACGCTGTCATCATGAGACCCGGTACGCAGGTGCGTTCCGGTGGGCTGGGCCAAGGTACTTTCTTCAAACAGGAGCAGATGATGACTCGATCGGTTGTGAATTGGACGTCGCTGGCAGCGGCAACGGCATGCATGATGGCGCTGGCCGCACCGGCCCAGGCGCAAGACACCAAAATCGTGCTGGGCATGTCCGGCTGGACGGGCTTTGCGCCGCTCACCTTGGCCGACAAGGCAGGCATCTTCAAGAAGAACGGCCTGGATGTAGAGATCAAGATGATTCCGCAGAAGGACCGCCATTTGGCCCTCGCCTCCAAGTCCATCCAGTGCGCTGCCACCACGGTCGAGACGCATGTCGCCTGGAACGCCAACGGCGTGCCCATCGTGCAGATCTTCCAGATGGACAAGTCCTACGGCGCCGACGGCATTGCGGTACGCGGCGACATCAAGGGCTTTGCCGACCTCAAGGGCAAGACCATTGGCGTGGATGCGCCCGGCACCGCACCGTACTTCGGCCTGGCCTGGATGCTGAGCAAGAACGGCATGAGCCTCAAGGACGTGAAGACCACCACGCTGTCGCCCCAGGCGGCCGCGCAGGCTTTCGTGGCCGGGCAAAACGACGCCGCCATGACCTACGAGCCCTACCTGTCCACCGTGCGCGACAACCCTGCGGCTGGCAAGATTTTGGCCACCACGCTCGATTACCCCATGGTGATGGACACCGTGGGCTGCGACCCCACCTGGCTCAAGGCCAACGGCAAGGCCGGGCAGGCATTGGCCAACTCGTACTTCCAGGCGCTGGACATGATCAAGGCCGACCCGACCAAGTCCAACGAAATCATGGGCGCCGCCGTCAAGCAGACGGGCGAGCAGTTTGCCAAGTCCTCGTCCTTCCTGCGCTGGCAGGACAAGGCCGCCAACCAGAAGTTCTTTGCTGACGAGCTGCAGTCCTTCATGAAGGACGCCACGGCCATCCTGCTGGAGGCCGGCATCATCCGCAAGGCGCCTGAGGATCTGACCGTCACTTTCGACGCGAGCTTCATCAAGTAAATAGACGGAAGAAGAGCGCTCCATGTCTGCCGTGCAACCCTTGTCCGTTTCCGAGCCAAAGGCCTCTGCGCGCCCACGCTCGCTGGCCCCGCTGGAGCCCGTGAGCAGCAGCGCCCGCTGGATGCTCGGGCTGGCCTTCTTCGTCGTGTTCGTGGCGGTGTGGGCGTTCTTCACGCTGGGCGGCTTTGTGTCGCCCACCTTCCTGGCCAGCCCCATCACCATGGCCAAAGAAGGCTGGCTGCTGTTCACCGAATACGGCTTTATCAAAGACATCGGCATGACCATCTGGCGCGTGGTCGGTGGCTTTGTGCTGGCCGCGGTGATTGCCGTGCCCCTGGGCATTGCCATGGGCGCCTACAAGGGCATTGAGGCGTTCTTTGAGCCCTTCATTTCGTTTTGCCGCTATCTGCCTGCGTCGGCTTTCATCCCGCTGCTGATCCTTTGGGCCGGTATCGGTGAGGCGCAGAAGATTCTTGTCATCTTCATCGGTTCGGTCTTCCAGATCACGCTGATGGTGGCCGTCACCGTGGGCAGCGCAAGGCGCGACTTGGTGGAAGCCGCCTACACCCTGGGTGCGGGCCACAAGGGCATCGTCACGCGGGTGCTGATCCCCGGTGCCGCCCCTGACATTGCCGAAACCCTGCGCCTCGTGCTGGGCTGGGCCTGGACGTATGTGATCGTGGCCGAGCTGATCGGGTCGTCCAGCGGCATCGGCCACATGATCACTGACAGCCAGTCGCTGCTCAACACCGGCCAGATCATCTTCGGCATCATCATCATCGGTCTCATCGGGCTGGTGTCCGACTTCGCCTTCAAGGCGCTCAACCACCGTCTGTTTGCCTGGAGTTTTGTGCGATGAGCAGCGTATCCATTCAAGCTGTGTCGCGTGTCTTCGAGAGTGCCAAAGGCCAGCGCACACAGGCGTTGCAGCCGGTGGACTTTGAAGTGCGTGACAACGACTTCGTGACCATCCTCGGCCCCTCGGGCTGCGGCAAATCCACGTTGCTGCGCATCGTGGCGGGGCTGGACCACGCCACCAGCGGTCGCGTGCTGCTCGATGGCATGCCGGTCGAAGGCCCCGGCGCCGACCGCGGCATGGTGTTCCAGAGTTACACGCTGTTCCCCTGGCTCACCATTGAGCAGAACATTCGCTTTGGCCTGCGCGAGCGCGGCATGCCCGAGGCACAGCAAAAAGAGCGCGCCGCATATTTCATCGCCAAGGTGGGCCTGCGCGGCTTCGAGCAGCACTTTCCCAAGCAGCTGTCGGGCGGCATGCAGCAGCGCACCGCCATTGCGCGCGCGCTGGCCAACGACCCCAAGATTTTGCTGATGGACGAGCCCTTCGGCGCACTCGACAACCAGACCCGTGTGCTCATGCAAGAGCTGCTGCTGGGCATCTGGGAGGCCGAGCGCAAGACCGTGCTCTTCGTCACTCACGACATCGACGAAGCCATCTTCATGGCCAACCGCGTGGCCGTGTTCAGCGCCCGGCCCGGCCGCATCAAGACCGAGCTGGCGGTGGACCTGCCACACCCGCGCCATTACACGATCAAGACCAGCCCCGAGTTCATGGACCTCAAGGCGCGCCTGACAGAAGAGATTCGCGCCGAATCCATGGCGGCGGATCTGCACTGAGCCCTACGAGCCCTATCGCATCATGAGTGCCCGTCCTTCCCGCCGCACAGCAGCCACTGCACTCCGCAGTGCCCCGCCCGCCAAGGCCCTGGCAGCCGTGGCTGCGCCTGTGCAAGCGATGGCGCTGTACGAGCAGATCAAGGACCACATCTCGCGCAAGATCCAGGAAGGCATCTGGCGCGCGGGCGACCGCCTGCCGTCCGAGAACGAGCTGGTCACCCAGTTTGGTATCTCGCGCATGACCGTGAACCGCGCGCTGCGCGAGCTAGTGGAGCAGGGCCGCATCGTGCGCGTGGCGGGCGTGGGCAGCTTTGTGGCCGAGGACAAGCCACAGTCCACGCTGCTGCAGATCGCCAACCTGGCCAGCGAGATCCGCCAGCGCGGGCATGACTACCGCTGCGACGTACTGGCCGTGGAGCGTATCTCCGCCACGCTGGAGGTGGCCGCTGCGCTGGACCTGCGCACGGGCGAGTCAGTGTTCCACTCGCTGTGCATCCACCGCGAGGATGGCTTGCCCGTGCAGCTGGAAGACCGTCACGTGAACCCGCGCCAGGTGCCACAGTTCGCCGCGCAGGACTTCACGCAACTGCAACCCTCCGAATACCTGGTGCGCAATGTGCCGTTCGACCAGATCGAACATGTGGTCGACGCTGTCATGCCCACCGCCGAGCAGGCCGCGCTGCTGGAGATGTCTCCGCAGGAGCCTTGCCTGTTGCTCACCCGCCGCACCTGGTCGCGCGGGGTGCCCATCACCGTGGTGCGTTGTTTGCACCCCGCCACCCGCTACCGCCTGGGCAGCCGCTTCCGAGCGGACGGCAACCCCGTCGCTGGTTGAAAGTTTTTTGCCAAAAGTCCGGACTTTTTTCGTTTGTACCTACTTGTATATACAGGATTAACGCCATGACACACAACGCTTCATCCCTCACCCTGCACCCCGGCCGCGTCACGCTGGCCGAGCTGCGCCGCATCCACGCGGGCCCTGTGCAACTGGTGCTCGATGTGTCGGCCCGCGCGGGTTTGCAGAAGTCCCTGGCCACGGTGCAGCGCATCGTCGATGAAGACCAGGTCGTCTATGGCATCAACACCGGCTTTGGCAAGCTCGCCAGCACCAAGATTGCGCACGAGCGCCTGGCCGAGCTGCAGCGCAATCTGGTGCTGTCGCACAGCGTGGGCACGGGCGATGCGCTGCCCGACGACGTGGTGCGCCTCATCCTGGCCACCAAGGCCGTGAGCCTGGCGCGCGGCCACTCGGGTGTGCGCCCCGAACTGGTGGATGCGTTGCTGGCCCTGGCCAACGCCAACGTGCTGCCGGTGATTCCGGCCAAGGGCTCGGTGGGCGCGTCGGGCGACCTGGCGCCGCTGGCGCACTTGGCCTGTGTGCTGATCGGCGAAGGGCAGGCCAAGGTAGACGGCAAGGTGGTGCCGGGGGCAGAGGCCATGCGCTCCATCGGCCTTGCGCCGTTTGTGCTGGGCCCCAAGGAAGGGTTGGCGCTGCTCAACGGCACGCAGGTGTCCACATCGCTCGCGCTGGCCGGGCTGTTTGGTGCCGAGAACGTTTTCTCCGCCGCGCTGGTGGCAGGCTGCCTGTCGCTCGAAGCCATCAAGGGCTCGGTCAAGCCGTTTGACGCGCGCATCCACGAGGCGCGCGGCCAGACCGGGCAGATCGCTGTGGCCGCCGCCGTGCGTGCACTGCTCGATGGCAGCGCTATCGACCCGTCGCACCCGAACTGCGGCCGCGTGCAGGACCCGTACTCCATCCGCTGCGTGCCACAGGTGATGGGCGCGTGCCTTGATAACCTGCACCATGCCGCACGCGTGCTGACCATCGAGGCGAATGCAGCGTCGGACAACCCCTTGGTCTTTGACAACGGCGACGTGATCTCCGGCGGCAACTTCCATGCCGAGCCCGTGGCCTTTGTGGCCGACATCATCGCGCTGGCAGTGGCCGAGATCGGCGCCATCTCCGAGCGCCGTCTGTCGCTGCTGCTGGACCCGGGCCTCTCGGGCCTGCCCGCTTTCCTGATCCGCGACAGCGGCGTGAACTCCGGCTTCATGATCGCCCAGGTCACCGCCGCCGCGCTGGCGGCCGAGAACCAATGCCTGGCCAACCCCAGCAGCGTGACCAGCCTGCCCACCTCAGCCAACCAGGAAGACCATGTCTCCATGGCCACCTACGGCGCACGCCGACTGGGCGACATGGTGCGCAACGCGGCCGTGATGGTCGGCATCGAAGCCATGGCTGCCGCGCAGGGCATGGAGTTCGACCGCTCGCTCAAGAGTTCACCCCTCGTCGAAGCGCAATTCGCCGCCATCCGCGAGCGCGTTGCCTACCTGGAGCAGGACCGGTACCTCGCCCTTGACATCGAAGCCATGCGCGCATGGGCCCAGCAGTCCACCTGGCCTGCAGCGCTCACCCAGTGCCTGCCCAGCTTCGCCTGACTTTCTCTACGCATACCCCATTGATTCACAGGAGCCCACCATGAACGCCAACGACGCCATCATCGCCGCAGCCTCCAACACCGACCCCCGCCACGACGCCAGCCGCGTGATCCGCGCGCCGCGCGGCAGCCAGCTCACTTGTAAGAGCTGGCTCACCGAGGCCGCCTACCGCATGATCCAGAACAACCTCGACCCCGAGGTGGCCGAGCGCCCGCAGGACCTGGTGGTGTACGGCGGCATTGGCCGTGCCGCGCGCAACTGGGAGTGCTTTGACCAGATCCTCGCCTCGCTCAAGGATTTGAACGACGACGAGACCCTGCTCATTCAGTCCGGCAAGCCCGTGGGCGTGTTCAAGACCCACGCCAATGCGCCGCGTGTGCTGCTGGCCAACTCCAACCTCGTGCCCAAGTGGGCCAACTGGGAGCACTTCAGCGAACTGGACCAGAAGGGCCTGTTCATGTACGGCCAGATGACGGCGGGCAGCTGGATCTACATCGGCACCCAGGGCATCGTGCAGGGCACCTACGAGACCTTTGCCGAGGCGGGCCGCAAGCACTTTGGTGGCTCCCTCGAAGGGCGCTGGATCTTGACTGCAGGCCTGGGCGGCATGGGCGGCGCGCAGCCGCTGGCAGCCACGTTTGCGGGCGCGGTGTCGCTCAACATCGAATGCCAGCAAAGCAGCATCGACTTCCGACTGCGCACGCGCTATGTGGACAAGCAGGCGCGCGACATCGACCATGCGTTCGAGCTCATCCAGCAGCACACGGCTGCCAAAGAGGCCGTGTCGATTGCCCTGCTGGGTAACGCCGCAGAAATCCTGCCCGAGCTGGTGCGCCGCGCCAAGGCCGGTGGCCTCCAACCCGACCTGGTGACCGACCAGACCTCGGCCCACGACCTCGTCAACGGCTACTTGCCTGCAGGCTGGACGGTGGCCCAGTGGCGCGCCGCGCAGCAGGACGTGACGCAGCACGAGGTGCTGAAGAAGGCCGCCGCCAAGTCGTGCGCCGTGCACGTGCAGGCCATGCTCGACTTCCAGCACATGGGCATCCCGGTGGTGGACTACGGCAACAACATTCGCCAGGTGGCGTTTGACGAGGGCGTGAAGGACGCGTTCGACTTCCCCGGCTTTGTGCCCGCCTACATCCGCCCGCTGTTCTGCGAAGGCAAGGGCCCGTTCCGGTGGGTCGCCTTGTCGGGTGACCCGGAAGACATCCGCAAGACCGACGCCAAGATCAAGGAACTGTTCCCCGAGAACAAACATGTGCACCGCTGGCTCGACATGGCGGGCGAGCGCATTGCCTTCCAGGGTCTGCCCGCACGCATCTGCTGGCTGGGCCTGGGGGAGCGCCACATTGCTGGCCTGGCCTTCAACGAGATGGTGAGGAACGGCGAACTCAAGGCCCCCATCGTCATCGGCCGCGACCACCTGGACACCGGCAGCGTGGCCAGCCCCAACCGCGAGACCGAAGGCATGAAGGACGGCACCGACGCCGTGAGCGACTGGCCGCTGCTCAACGCGCTGCTCAACACCGCAGGCGGCGCCACCTGGGTCAGCCTGCACCACGGCGGCGGCGTGGGAATGGGCTACTCGCAACACTCGGGCATGGTCATCGTGGCCGACGGCACTGAAGCAGCGGCCCAGCGCCTTGCCAATGTGCTGGTCAACGACTGCGGCAGCGGCGTGATGCGCCATGCCGATGCCGGCTACGAACTGGCGGTGGAGACGGCCAAGAAGCAGGGCTTGAAGCTGCCCATGGTGAAGTGAAGGGGTGAGGGAGGGAATGACAGGAATGTGAAAAAAGGGAACTGCATTCCCATTCGTTGGGAATGTTGGGTTTGAATGCCGCTGCAATCCTTTGATACTGAGTCCATGCCCACCCGTGGACCAACCTCCGTTGCAGCCGCCGACCGTGTTCTGCACGTGCTGGCGGTGCTGGCGCAACATGGGCAGCCCATGTCGGCGGCCGAGTTGATGGAGGCTACGGGCCTGGCGCGCAGCACGCTGTACCGGCAGCTGGCGCGGCTCAAGCTGTGGGGCTTTGTGCTCGAGAGCAGCGGGCACTACGCGCCCGGGCCGCTGAGCCTGCAACTGGCGCTGGGCTTTGACATGGCGTCGCACCTGGTGCACCACGCGCGGCCGGACATGCAGGCCCTGGCCCGGCAGTCCCACGAGAGCGTGGGGCTGGTGGTGGCCGTGAATGACAGTGTGGTGTGCCTGGACATGGTGGACAGCACGCAGGCGCTGCGCTGCTCATTTGAAAAAGGGCGCAGCGTGCCGCTGCGCGCAGGCGCGTCTGCCAAGTGCCTGCTTGCCCATGTGGCCCCGGCCACGCGCAATGCCATTCTGGACCTGCACTACGGCGCAGACACTGCTGAGCGCCAGGCGGCGCTGACAGAGCTGGAAGGCATTGCCAAGGCGGGTTACGCCGTCAGCTCCGGCGAAGTGGATGCCGGTGTCTGGGGCGTCAGCGTGCCCGTGTTCGGTTCTCCCCGGCAGGCCGCCGGGGCCATCACCCTGATGGCCCCGATCTTGCGGGCTCAGGGGCAGGAGACCGCACTCACCGGCATGGCCGTCGTCGCCGCAGCGCGCATCTCCCGCCAGCTCACTTCTCCCTGATTTCCCTCACCCCTCCTCAGGAGTTTTTCCCATGAACCTTCGCCGCAACCTTCTTCTGGCCAGCCTGGCCGCCGCAGCCTTCTGCACCACGGGTGCACAGGCCCAGGACAACGTCCTGCGTGTGGGCACCGATGCCACGTTCCCGCCCATGGAGTTTGTCGAGAACGGCAAACGCACGGGCTTCGACATCGAGCTGGTGGAGGCCATCGCCAAGACCATGGGCAAGCAGGTCGAGTGGGTGGACATCGACTTCAAGGGCCTGATTCCCGGCCTGATCTCAAAGCGCTTCGACATGGCGGTCTCGGCCATCTACATCACCGACGAGCGCAAGAAGGTGGTGGACTTCACCGATTCCTACTACGCCGGTGGCCTGGTGGTGATGGTGAAGGCCGACAACAAGGCCATCAACAAGCTGGCCGACCTGGACGGCAAGAAGGTCAGCGTGCAGGTGGGCACCAAGTCGGTGGCGTACCTGACCGAGAAATTCCCCAAGGTGCAGCGCGTTGAGGTCGAAAAGAACCAGGAGATGTTCAACCTGGTGGACATCGGCCGCGCCGACGCTGCCGTGACCGGCAAGCCCGCCGCGTTCCAGTATGTGCGCACCCGCCCGGGCCTGCGCGTGCTCGACGAGCAGCTCACCACCGAAGAGTACGGCATGGCCCTTCGCAAGGACACGCCTGAGCTGACGAAGGCCGTCAACGGTGCCATCACCAAGCTCAAGGCAGATGGCACCTATGCGGCCATCGTCAAGAAGTGGTTCAGCAACAGCGCTGCCAAGTAAACCGCAGCCACACGTTGCCGAACTGAGCCATGGAACTCGATTTTTCTCCTGTCTGGGCCGGGTTGCCCCAGTTGCTGGCGGGTGCGCTGGTCACTGTGGAAATCACGGCTGCCTCGCTGCTGCTGGGCTGCGTCATGGGCCTGCTGGTGGGCATTGGCCGCCTGAACCCCAAGCGCCGCGTGGTCTACGCCCTTTGCACTGCCTACGTGGCCGCGATCCGCGGCACGCCGCTGCTGGTGCAGCTGTTCATCCTGTTCTTTGGCCTGCCGCAGTTCGGCATCCTGCTGCCCGCTTTTGTGTGCGGCGTGATCGGCCTGGGCATCTACTCGGGCGCCTATGTGTCCGAGGTGGTACGCGGCGCCATCCAGTCCATTGACAAGGGGCAGATGGAGGCGGCGCGTTCCATTGGCATGTCCTCGGGCCTGGCCATGCGCACCGTGGTGCTGCCGCAGGCAGTGGTGCGCATGATTCCGCCACTGGGCAATGAGTTCATCGCGCTGATCAAGAACTCGGCGCTGGTGTCGCTGCTCACCATCCACGATCTGATGCACGAAGGCCAGAAGATCATCAGCGTGTCGTACCGTTCGCTGGAGGTGTACCTGGCGATTGCGGTGGTGTATTTCATCCTTACGGGCATCACCACGCTGGTGCTGCGCCGCATGGAGCTGCGCCTGCGCGCCGGGGGGATGGTGCAATGAAGAAAAATTCTGTGATGACTGGAGCCAGCCAATCCGCCGAGCCCATCGTACGCATTCGCGGACTGCGCAAGGCGTTTGGTAGCCACGTGGTGCTGAACGGCATCGACTTTGATGTGCTGCCCTCGCAGGTGGTGGTGGTCATCGGGCCCAGCGGCTCCGGCAAGAGCACCTTTTTGCGTTGCTGCAACGGACTGGAGCAGCCCGAATGCGGCACGGTCGAGATCTGTGGCCGCACACTGGTGCAGGACGGCCGCATGCTGCCTGACCATGACCTGAACGCCCTGCGCGAAGAGGTGGGCATGGTGTTCCAGTCGTTCAACCTGTTTCCGCACCTGTCGGTGCTCGACAACGTCACGCTGGGTCCGCGCAAGCTGCGCGGCCTCTCGCGCAAGGAGGCCGAGGAGCGCGCACAGGCCCTGCTGACCAAGGTAGGCCTGGCGCACAAGGCTTTGGCCATGCCTGCCAGCCTGTCGGGCGGGCAAAAGCAGCGCGTGGCCATTGCCCGCGCACTGGCCATGGAGCCGCGCGTGATGCTGTTCGACGAGCCCACGTCGGCGCTGGACCCGGAGCTCGTGGGCGAGGTGTTGCAGGTCATGAAGCTGCTGGCCAGCGAAGGCATGACCATGATGGTCGTGACGCACGAAATGGACTTTGCGCGCGAGGTGGGCGACGTGGTAGTGGTGATGGACGGCGGCGGGATCATTGAGTCCGGCCAGCCTGCCACCATCTTCACCAACCCCACGCAGGAGCGCACGCGCTCCTTTCTGCAGGCGGTGCTCACGCGCGCCTGAGGCTGGGTGTGCGTGATGGACGACAACGGTCAATAGCCTACAAGGAGACAGCTCGTATGCACCCGGTTTCACCTGCCAGTGACCTGAGCCAACAACAGCACTTTCAACAGCGCTTGCAGGAGCGCCTGACCGCCGACGACATCGCGCGGTTTGACCGCGACGGCGCCATCTGCATCAAGCAGCTGCTCACGCCCGAAGAGGTAGCGCTGCTGCGCGACGGCATCGACGCCAATCTGGCCGCGCCCAGCCCGCGCGCCAAAGTGGCCAGCAGGCCGGATGACCCGGGCCGCTTCTTCGAGGACTTCTGCAACTGGCAGGACATCCCGCAGTTTGGCCGCTTTGTGCGCGACACGCCCCTGGCCCTGGCCGCGCAGCGCCTGATGCAGTCACGCACCGTGCGGCTGTACCACGACCATGTGCTGGTGAAGGAGCCTGGCACGCGCCAGAAGACGCCCTGGCACCAGGACCAGCCTTACTACAACATCGAAGGCAGGCAGAACGTGAGCATGTGGATACCGGTGGACCCGGTCTCGCGTGCGGCCACGCTGGAGTTTGTGGCGGGATCGCACAAGGGCCCCTGGCTCATGCCGCGCACCTTCATGGACAACCAGGCCAAGTGGTTCCCTGAAGGCAGCCTGCGGGACCTGCCCAACGTCGAGGCCAATCGCGATGCCTTTCCCATCGTGGCCTGGGAGATCGAGCCGGGCGACGTGGTGTGTTTTCACATGCTCACGCTGCATGCGTCCGGCGGGGTGGAGGGGCCCAATC
Organism: Acidovorax sp.; assembly: GCF_016783915.1. Taxonomy (GTDB): domain Bacteria; phylum Pseudomonadota; class Gammaproteobacteria; order Burkholderiales; family Burkholderiaceae_C; genus Acidovorax. The sequence continues at coordinate 20,528 of NZ_JADHVT010000037.1, read as the reverse complement.
GGCGCCGCGTGTTCTCGGTGCGCTTCTTGGGCGACGACACGCGCCACGCGCCAAGGCCGTGGAAGACCTCGCCCGAGTTCCCGGGGCTGGCGGACCAGCTGCCCGCTGGGGCAGCCATGGACCACCCGCTGTTCCCGCTGCTGGTGGACGGGAACGGTGTGCCGCAGGGTGAAGGCGCGTGAAGCAGTTTCTGGACTTGGCCTCCACGCCCCCGGTGCCCTGGAAGAACGGCGGCGGCAGCACACGCGAGCTGGCGTGCTGGCCGCCCGGCGCGGGCATGGACAGCTTTGCATGGCGCGTGAGCGTTGCCACCATTGCAAGCCCCGGGCCGTTCTCGGCCTTTGTGGGGGTGGATCGGCAAATCATGTTGCTGGATGGCGATGGCGTACATCTGCAAGGCGCAGAAGGGCATTGGCAGCATGCGCTGACGAACCGCTGGGAGCCGTTTGCGTTCTCCGGCGAAGAGCCGGTGGACTGCCGCATGCTGGGCGGAGTTTCCACCGACTTCAACCTGATGCTGCGCCGGGGTGAGTGGACCGGGAACCTGAAGGTGCTGCGCGATGTGCAGCCGCCCGCTGAGGGGGCTGCAGCGGGCCTGTGCATGGTGCTGCGGGGCGCCTGGCGATGCGAGGACTGCGATACCCACCAAGTGCGGATGTTGGCAGCGGGGCAGGGCCTGTGGTGGGTGAACGAAGGGGGAGAAACAGCGCCGTCGATCACCCCCGTGCGCCGCGCCGAAAGCGGTGGGTCTGCCGACGATGCACCCGTGCTGGCCTGGGTGGCCTTGCGCAGGGGCTCTGCACCATAATTTGAATCAAATGAGCTGCAAGCGCTAGTGGAATATGCGCCAGTAGCTATATAAAAAATAGCAAATCAATCCATGAACACAGCAGCAGTTAGCAACAAGCAGGGCGTTGTCCCGCCAGCATCTTCCGCACCCAGTGCCGATGGCGTGTGGACCAACCTGCGGCCCGTGGCCGCGTTGTGGGCTACGGATGTACCCGTGCCCGATGGCGCGCTGGCGTGTGTGGTGGTGCAGGGCGGCGTGGTGCAGTGGGCAGGGCCCCAGGCCCAGGTGCCTGCGGCCTATGCCGCCTTGCCTCGCATTGACGGCAGGGGCGCCGTCACCACCCCCGGCCTGGTCGATTGCCATACTCACCTGGTGTACGGCGGGCAGCGCGCCAACGAGTTCGCGATGCGGCTCGCGGGCGCCACGTATGAAGAGGTGGCGAAGGCGGGTGGGGGCATCGTGTCGTCGGTTCGCGCCACGCGCGAGGCCAGCGAAGACGAGCTCTTTGCCCTGGCCGCGCCGCGCCTGCAAGCGCTGCTGGAAGAGGGCGTGTGCGCCATCGAGATCAAGTCTGGCTACGGCCTGGCACTTGCGCATGAACGCAAGCAGCTGCGCGTGGCCCGCCGCTTGGGCGAGGCGTTGGGCGTGACGGTGCGCACCACCTTTCTGGGCGCCCACGCGCTGCCGCCGGAGTACGCAGGCCGCAGCCAGGACTACACCGACCTGGTCTGCAGCGAGATGCTGCCCGCACTGGCCGCCGAAGGCCTGGTGGATGCCGTAGATGTGTTCTGCGAACGCATCGCCTTCACGCTGGCCGAGACCGAGCAGGTCTTTCAGGCCGCCCAAAAGCTGGGCATCCCCGTCAAGCTCCATGCCGAGCAGCTCTCGGACATGGGCGGTGCGGCGCTGGCCGCGCGCTATGGCGCGCTGTCGTGCGATCACATCGAACACCTGTCCGCCGATGGCATCGCCGCCATGAAGGCCGCAGGCACCGTGGCCGTGCTGCTGCCCGGCGCCTACTACACGCTGCGCGACACGCACCTGCCGCCGATTTCGCAGCTGCGCGAGGCGGGCGTGCCTATGGCCGTTTCCACCGACCACAACCCCGGCACCTCGCCCGCGCTCAGCCTGCTGCTGATGGCCAACATGGCCTGCACCCTGTTCCGCCTGACGGTGCCCGAGGCGCTGGCCGGTATCACCACCCATGCCGCGCGCGCGCTGGGCTTGCAAGATTCCCACGGTCTCATCGCATCTGGCAGGCCCGCCAATTTTGTCCTGTGGCCCGTGGGCGAGGCGCCCGAGCTGGCTTATTGGCTGGGGCACAAGCCTGCCTGCACCATCGTGCGGCAAGGGCGCATTCACGGAGTCTTGCCATGACGCAGCAACTGTTTGCCGCCGACGCACTGCTGCCCACCGGCTGGGCGCGCAATGTGTTGATTGAGTGGGATGAGGCAGGGCGCATCACCCAGGCCACCCCTGGCAGCAGCGCCCCTGCGGGCGTGGCGCAGGCGCCAGGCCCGCTGCTGCCCGGTATGCCCAACCTGCACTCTCATGCCTTCCAGCGTGCGTTCGCGGGTTTGACTGAATTCCGGGGCCAGGCCGAAGACAGCTTCTGGAGCTGGCGCAACCTGATGTATCGGTTTGCCGCCCGCATCACGCCCGAGTCATTGGAGGCCATCGCCACCTGGCTGTATGTGGAGATGCTGGAAGCAGGCTACACGTCGGTGTGCGAGTTCCATTATGTGCACCACGACCAGGACGGCACGCCCTATGCTGACGATGCCACGCTGTCGCTGGCACTGCTGCGCGCTGCGCGCAATGCGGGCATGGGTATCACGCTGCTGCCGGTGCTGTATCAGACCAGCGGCTTTGGCGCCAAGCCACCGCGTGCGGACCAGGCCCGGTTCATCCGCAGAACGGACAACATGCTCTCCTTATTAGAGCGCCTCGCGCCCATGGCACAAGCGCAAGGGGCAGGTCTGGGCCTGGCGCCGCATTCGCTGCGTGCTGTGCCGCCCGACAGCCTGGTTGCCGCCGTGCAGGGCCTCTCGGCACTCAATCCCCGGGCCCCTATCCACATCCACATTGCAGAGCAGACGCAGGAGGTGGATGACTGTATTGCCTGGAGCGGCCAGCGCCCCGTGCAGTGGCTGTTGGAGCACCTGCCGGTGGACGAGCGCTGGTGCCTGGTGCACGCCACACACATGACGCCGCAGGAATACGCCGATGCTGCCCGCACTGGCGCCGTGGCGGGCATTTGCCCCACAACGGAGGCCAATCTGGGCGACGGCATTTTTGACATGCCGCTGTGGCTGCAGCACGGCGGGCGTTGGGGCGTGGGCTCGGACAGCCATGCCTGCGTGAATGCGGCAGAGGAATTGCTGATGCTCGAATACGGCCAACGCCTGTCGCTGCGCCAGCGCAATGTGCTGGCCAGCCCGGGCCAGCCCGAGGTAGCCACCGCCATGACGCTGCAGGCCTTGCAGGGCGGGGCGCAGGCCGCAGGCAGGGCCATTGCGGGGCTGGCCGTGGGCCAGCAGGCCGACCTGGTGGCGCTGGATGCGCAGCATGTGGCGCTGCGTGATCTGCCTGCGCAGAGCATGCTGTCGGCCCATGTGTTCGGCAGCCATCGCACTTCCGCCATCGACAGCGTGTGGGTGGCGGGCCAGCGGCGCATCGCAGGTGGCCAGCATGCGTTGCATGATGCAGCAGCCCATGCTTTTGTGGCCGCACGTTCGGCCACCATTGCGCCAGATTGAACCCCTACCCTCGAACTAGTGATGACCGATACCTCTCCACCACCTTTTGTCTTCTACCCTGGCACCGCGCCGCTGCTGGTGTCCATGCCCCATGCGGGCACTTATGTGCCTGCGGCGCTCGCGGCACGGTTTACGGATGAGGCCCGCCAGGTGCCTGATACCGACTGGCACATGGAACGGCTGTATGCGTTTGCCAAAGACATGGGCGCCTCCATTCTGGTTGCTACGCACTCGCGTTATGTGGTCGATCTGAACCGCCCGCCCGACGGAGCCAGCCTGTACCCCGGCCAGAGCGTCACCGGCCTGTGCCCGGTCGATACCTTTGCCGACACGCCCATCTATGCCCATGGTGATGTGCCCGATGACGCGGAGATGGCTGCGCGGCGCGACGCAGTCTGGACGCCGTACCATGCACAACTGCGTGCCGAGCTGGACCGCATCCGCACCCAGCACGGCGTGGCTGTGCTGTGGGATGCGCACTCGATTCGCTCGGTACTGCCGCGCTTTTTTGAAGGCAAGCTGCCCGACCTGAACCTGGGCACTGCCAACGGCGAGAGCTGCGATCCGGTGCTGGCCCAGGAACTGCTTTCCATTGCCAAAGAGGCCAAGGGCTACACCGCAGTGCTCAACGGTCGCTTCAAGGGGGGGCACATCACGCGCCACTATGGCCAGCCCGCGCAGAACATCCACGCGGTGCAGCTGGAGATGACGCAGTGCAGCTACATGCAGGAGGCCTTGCCGTTTGACTATCTGCCCGATGTGGCTGCAGGCGTGCAGCCACACCTGCGCCGCATGCTGCAGGCCACGCTGGCCTTTGCGGCAGCCCGATCAGTTTGACGGTGGCACCCCGCGACGGGGTGTATCAGTGCTAGTATGGGATGGTCGGTCCTTCATGGGCCGGCGCTTGGGCCCGCATTCACGCATCGGCCCGTCGTAGCGGGAGGAGCCGCACCCCATGGATCCCACCGCTTACTACTACATGCCCTTGTTCAAGCCCGGTGTTTTTGTGCAATGGAACCACCAGCGCGAGACCGTGAGCCATGTGGTGGTGCGGCGCAATGCGCTCATGGTCTATCTGGTGGGGCATGAGTCCCCTGTGCACCCTGACGCGCTGCACCTGGCGCCCACAGCCTTTCAGCTCACGCGCGCGCCAGACCGTTTGTGAGCGCCGCTCCCAGTCCGATGGGCTAAAGATTAGCCGCCAGCGCGCTGCGCCATGGCTTCACCCAGCTGGATGGGGTGCATGGGCGCCCATTGCGGGTTGAACTGCATTGGCCCCTGCGGGAACAGCATCACCACGGTGGAGCCCAGCAGGAAGCGGCCCATCTCTTCACCCTGTTGCAGGCTCACCTGCCCCTTGGCGTAGTCCCACTGCCGCAGCGTGCCCGTGCGCGGCGGGTTGACCTGGCCATGCCACACGGTGGCCATGCTGCCCACGATGGTGGCCCCCACCAGCACCAGCACAAACGGCCCTTGTGCCGATTCAAAAAAGCACACCACGCGTTCATTGCGCGCGAACAGACCGGGCACGCCGCGTGCCGTGGTGGGATTCACCGAAAACAGATCACCAGGTACATGCACCATGCGCGTGAGCTCGCCCGCGCAAGGCATGTGGATGCGGTGGTAGTCGCGCGGGCTCAGGTACAGCGTGGCGAAGTGGCCGTTGTCAAAACGGGCTGCAGCGGCTGCATCGCCACCCACCAGTGCTGTGGTGGAGTAGGTGTGCCCCTTGGCCTGGAAGATCTGATCGTTGGCAATGGGGCCGAACTGGCTGATGGCACCGTCCACCGGGCAGATCAAATCGGCCTGGGCCAGCGGGCGGGCACCAGGTTTCAGCGCTCGCGTGAAGAAGTCATTGAACGACGCGTAGCTGGCAATGTCGGGATTCGCCGCCTCGGCCATGTTGACGTTGTAGCGCGCAACAAAACGGCGGATCACTGCGGTGGTCAGGCCGCCCAGCCGGGCCGATGCAAATTTGCCAGCCAGTGTGGTCAGTGCGCGTTTGGGAAGAGCGTATTGGGGTAGTACGGCAAGGCGGTCGGACAAAACGTTCTTCCTAAGTCAGTGGAGCGCACGATTCTAACGACGGGGTGTGTGGTGCAGACCCGGGTTATCAAGGGGTAGTGCGCCTGTTGACGAGCGAGTGGGCGGCGGGGCTCCCTCAGTAGCGCAGATGATAAATGTGAAATAAATATCAAATTTATTGATTTTTGTGTTTCAAACAATTACATTTGTCCGATCAAGGCACACCCGCACGAAAGTCGGGGTCGCAAAGCCACCGGTCTAACCCCCTCTCAACGGGGCACGGCAGCGGGGTTGCCACAGTCCTCCGGGGTGTCTCGCTGGGGGCGCGTTCAGGCGCGGCGGCAACCCTTGCAGGTGATTGCAGCCCAGGCTGTCTTCGGTGTGTGCGGTGTGAATTTCCGCATCTCATGGAGAACAGAATGCCAACTCAGAACCGCCGTCATCTTTTTACCGCCGAGCACCCGCACGCTCGCTGGGCCTTGTTGTCGGTCATTCCGTTGGTGGTGATGGGCTGCGGTGGCTCGGCCGACCCCGAAGGCTCCAACGAAGTGGCCTCCACAACCACTACGCTCCAGGTGTCTGCTGACACGCTCGTGCCAGAGGTGGAGGGATTGTTGGCGCAGCCTACCTTCCATATCGCGCCCGTGGTGCTGGAGGCCCCTGACGACATGGATGTGCAGGATGCCAATCAGTCCGCTCTGAGTGCTCCCAAGTCCCAGCAGGTGCCTGAGGTGTTCAAGGCGCTATCCACCCGCCGCCTCACTCCCTACACGCTGGAGGAGGTTCAGCAGAAGTCTGCGAGCATGTCCTGGGCAGCACCCAAGGACGCAGCGGTAGCGCCCCTTGCTGGCACCGGCGTCGTCACCACCTATTCGGTCGCGCAAGTGCGCGCAGCCTATGGTTTTGGCGCCTTGCCTGCCGTGGGGTCCAAACCTTCGGGCGTGCAGGCCGTACAACTGGGGGCGGGGCAGACGGTGTATGTCGTCGGTGCAAAGCACAACCCCAATGTGGCGGCCGAATTGGCAGCCTTCAACCAGAAGTTCGGGTTGCCCGCCTGCCCCGCCAAGGTACTGCCCGCCACCACTGGTTTGCCTCTGGCTTCCGCCTCTCCTGCAACGGGGTGCGAACTGTGGGTGGCTTACGGTACGGCGTCTGGCGCCATTGCGTCCACGGCCCCCGCCTACGATGCGGGCTGGGCCACTGAAATGGCGCTGGATGTGCAGTGGGTGCATGCGATCGCGCCGCTTGCGCGCATCGTTCTCATCGAAGCGCCCGATCCGTCGCTCAACAGCCTGTTGGGCGCTATCCGGCTGGCCAACGCCATGGGACCGGGTGTGGTGTCCATGAGTTTTGGAGCCCAGGAGGGGGTCTGGACGGGATCTGTGGACTCAGCCTTTTCTGCAGCCGGAATGACCTACCTGGCGGCCACGGGCGATTCCGGCGCAGGGGTGAACTGGCCTTCGGTCTCTCCCAATGTCATTGCGGTCGGCGGTACAACGCTGACCTATTCCGGCAGCGGCGCACGCAGTGAGGTGAGCTGGTCGGGCACCGGTGGTGGCACCAGTGGCTTCATCGGTGTGCCGGCATACCAGAAGTCGTCTGTGCTGGGCACCGCTTCGCTGGCGCGCCGGACGGTGGCCGACGTTGCCATGAATGCAGACCCCGCCACCGGCCAATACGTGGCCGTCATGCAGCCCGGCAGCAGCACGGTGCAGTGGATCAGTGCCGGCGGCACCAGCCTGGCCGCACCCATGTGGGCAGGTCTGGTGGCCGTTGCCAACGCAAACCGGCAGCAAGCCACACTGCCTGTGATGGCCGGGGGGCACGCGTTGCTGTACGGGCAGATCGGTGCGGTGGCGTCGAGCTACGCCAGCGGGTTTGCTGACATTCGGCTGGGTAGTCATGGCACCTGCAGCACCTGTTCTGCCACGCCCGGATACGACCAGCTGACAGGCCTGGGCACACCCAATGCAGGAGCGCTGGTGAGTTTGCTGACCGGCGCCACGGCGCCTGCCCCCGCGCCAGTGGTCACGTCTGCCAGCATCAGCGGCAAGGTGGGCACGGCCCTGACCTTCACGGCGGCCGTCAATGCGTCCAATCCCGTGTCCATGAGCCTGTCGGGCGCACCCACGGGCATGTCGATCAGCGCTGCCGGTGTGGTCTCGTGGCCGGCGCCGGTGGCAGGGGCCTATGCAGTCACCGTCGTGGCCAAGGACACCAAGACAGGGCTCACAGGTCAGGGCGTCTACAGCATCAGTGTGGCCGCTCCGGTTGCTCCGATGGTCGAAAGCGCCAGCATTGCCGGCCGCCCTGGCGTGGCTCTGGCTTTCAAGGCCAACGTGACGTCTGCCAACGCTGTCACGTATTCCCAGGCGGGGGCTCCGTCGGGAATGGTGGTGGTTGCCGATGGCACGGTGAGCTGGCCCAAGCCTGTGGCGGGTGTGTACAGGGTGACCTTGACCGCCAAGGACACCAAGACGGGCTTGTCCGGCAAGGGCGTGTTCACGGTCAAAATCGCCGCAGCGGGGCCTGTGATCACTGCCTCTGTCATGGTCGGCGTGGCGGGTCAGCCTCTGTCCGGCAGCATCAACGTTACATCACCGGGCGCCACGTCGCTGTCGGTGTCCATCGCTGGGGTGCCTTTGGGAATGGGCTTTGCCGTGTCGGGCAGCACCATCACAGCCATCTGGTCCAAGCCGGTGGCTGGCAGCTATCAGTTGGTGGTCACGGCCAAGGACTCGGCGGGCTTGTCTGCACAACTGACTGTGCCGGTGACGATCAACCTGCGGTAAGGCATGAGAGGTCGCTGCGCGAGTCCTGGGCCGTAGCCTTTGTCCGGGGCATCGATGCGCCAGGCGTGTTGGCAGGTGGGGGCTCAGACGCCCAGGTACTGCTCCAGCAGCAGCGGCTGCGCATGCAGCGCATCCGAGCTGCCATCAAACACCACCTGGCCTTTGACCAGGATGACGTTGCGATCGGTGATCTGCGTGACGTGTTTCCAGTTCTTGTCCACGATGACGCTGCTGATGCCGCTCTCCTTGATCAGGCTGCAGATGCGCCAGATCTCGCGGGCAATGAGTGGCGCCAGGCCCTCGGTGGCTTCATCGAGGATGAGAACGTCGGGGTTGGTCATCAGCGCACGGCCAATGGTCAGCATCTGCTGCTCGCCACCGCTGAGTTGCTGACCGCCGTGACCCAGGCGCTCCTTCAGGCGCGGAAAGGTTTCCAGCACGCGCTCGTAGGTCCAGTCGCGCTGGCCGCGCGTGCCGGCACGCGCGGCCATCTGCAGGTTCTCGACCACGTTCAGGTTGCCGAAGATGCCTCGGCCCTCCGGCACGTAGGCAATGCCCAGCCGGGCCACTTCGTAGGGCGGCTTGCCCGTCATGTCGCGGCCGGCCACGGCCACGCTGCCCGAGCGGGGCTTGACCAGGCCCATCAGAGATTTGAGCAGGGTGCTCTTTCCCATGCCGTTGCGGCCCATCAGGCCGATGGTCTCGCCCTGGCCCACGGTGAAGTCAATGCCGTGCAGGATGTGGCTGCTGCCGTAAAAGGTGTGGATGCCCTTGGCATCAATCCATGGAGTGGTCATCTCAGTGGTCCTCCCCTAGGTAGGCGGCCTGCACGGTGGCATCGGCGCGCACCTCGGGCGGTGTGCCGTGCGCAATCACCTCGCCGTTAACCATGACCGTGAGGCGGTCGGCCAGCGCAAACACGGCATCCATGTCGTGTTCCACCAGCATGATGGCGTGGGCGGGCTTGAGGCGCTGCAACAGCTCCACCATGCGCTCAGCCTCGGCCACGCCCATGCCGGCCAGAGGTTCGTCGAGCAGCAGCACCTGCGGCTCGGTGGCCAGGGTCATGGCAATTTCCAGCTGGCGCTGCTCGCCATGGCTCATGGCTCCCGCAATGGCCATGCGCCGGTCTTTGAGGCCGGACAGCTCGATAGCGCTTTCAAGACGTGCGCTGGTTGCTCTGTTTTTGATAGTGTCCGAGCGGGTGTCCTGCCACCAGCGCAACGGGTTCCAGGGCTGCTGTGCATCGCGTGACTGGGCCGCCAGGCGCACGTTCTCGTGCACAGTGAGCGGCAGGAAGATGTTGGTCTTCTGGTAGCTGCGGCCCAGGCCCTGGCGCGAGATGCGTTCGGGCGCCCAGCCGGTCACATTCGTGCCGCCCAGCAACACCTGGCCCGAGGTGGGGGACAGGTCGCCAGAGAGCAGATTGGTCAGGGTGGACTTGCCGGCGCCATTCGGTCCTATCACGGCGTGGATCTTGCCCCGCCACAGGTCCACGGAGACGCCGTTGACGGCGGCCAGGCCACCAAAGCGTTTGGTGACCTTCTGTGCAGACAACAGGACTTCAGCCATGGTGCGATCCCTCCGAAGCCTTGGCTGCGCCCCGCTGCGCAAACATGCCCAGCAGGCCACGCGGCGCGGCCACTACCACCAGCACGATGAAGCCACCCATCAGCAGCTGCCAGTGCTTGGAGATGTCCTTGAACACATGCAGCAGGTACTCGAAGGCAAACGCACCCACGATGGCGCCTGCAAAGTTGCCCATGCCGCCCAGAATGACCATCATGATGGCGTGCGCGCTCATGTGAAATCCCATGAGCTCAGGGTTCACATAGCCGGTCTGCGCGCCCCACAGGTAACCCGCCAGGCCTGCCAGCGCTCCAGCGATGGTGAAGGCGGTGAGTTTGTAGCCCCGTGTGCCAAAGCCCATGGCGCGCATGCGGTGCTCGTTGATACGGATGCCCGCGAGCGCGCGGCCCAGCGGGCTCCACAGCAGGCGGCGCAGCAACACGTACACCAGCACCACCAGCGCCAGCGTGAAGTAGTAGAAGGTCTTGCGTCCCTCCAGATCGAACGGCAGCCAGCCGAAGAGCGACGCATCAGGCCGGAAGTTGATGTACAGCCCGTCCGATCCACCCAGCACCTTGTTGTCGAAGAACAGGTAGAAGACCATCTGGGCAAACGCCATGGTAACCATGATGAAGTAGATGCCGTGGGTGCGCACCACAAAGAACCCGATCACCATTGCCACCAGGCCGGACACAGCCACCGCGAGCGGCAGCGACCACCACAGGCTGACCGGCATGTCTGCAGGGGTGAGAAAGGCGAGGGCGTAGCCCGCCACGCCAAAGTACGCAGCATGGCCCAGCGATACCAGCCCGGTCACGCCCTGCAGCAGATCCAGGCTCATGGCAAAGATGGCCATGATCATCATGCGGGTGACCATCTGTACGTAAAAGTCGCTACCCACCACAGGGAACAGCAGCAACGCAGCCAGCCCCAATGCCAGGGCGAACTGCACGCTGCGCGGCAGCACTTCGATATTGGCGCGCGGGGTGCTCATGAGTGGCCGCCGGGCCGCCCCAAGGCAGCGAAGGCCCCCTTGGGGGGCAGCGAGATACACGAAGTGATGAGCGTGGGGGTAATCATTGTTTAAACAGGCCTTCGGGTTTCCACAGCAGCACGGCCGCCATCAGCATATAGACCAGCATGCCCGCTGCCTGCGGCAGCAGCACCTTGCCAAACGTATCGACAAAGCCCACCAGCAGCGCCGCAATGAGCGCGCCCCGCACTGAACCGATGCCACCAATCACCACCACCACAAAACACATGATGAGCACCGATGAGCCCATGTTGGGGTACACGCTGGATACCGGTGCAGCCACCATGCCGGCAACGGCCGCCAGACCTACACCCAAGGCGAACACGATGGCATGGATGAGTTTGATGTTGACGCCCAGAGACTCGGCCATGTCGCGGTTGAAGGCTCCTGCACGGATCTTCATGCCCAGGCGGGTTTTGGAGATCAGCAGGTACAGGGCCACGGCCAGTGCGATGCACACGCCCGATATGAACAGCCGGTAGACCGGGTAGGAGAGGGTGTCGGTCAGCGGGATCGACCAGTCCAGCATCTTGGGGATCGGTACACCGTGCACATCGTCACCCCACAGGATGGAGCGCAGTTCCTCAAAGATGTAGATCAGCCCGAAGGTGAGCAACACCTGGTCCAGGTGGTCTCGGTGATAGAAGTGGCGAAACAGCAGCCATTCCAGCGCCAGCCCGAACATCACCGAAAGCAGGGCTCCGCCCAGGATCGCAAGGGTGAGGCTGCCGAAATGCCCCGAAAGCGAATACGCCAGGTAGGCCCCCAGCATGTAGAAACTGCCGTGAGCCAGGTTCACCACACCCATGATCCCGAAGATCAGCGTGAGGCCAGCAGCCAGCATGAACAGCAGCAGGCCGTATTGGACGCTGTTGAGCAGCTGGATCAGGAAGGTGGCGAAGTCCATGAATGTGGTGATGTTGGCGGCCTGCCGATGTGGCTGGTAGCCACTGGTGAAAGGAGCTTTGTGCGGGCGATGTACCCGTGGACTTGGTAACTGGCGCGGCCCCATGGAGGGCAGCCGAACAAGGGCCACCCCGCAGCGAGGGTTGCGTCCCCCTGCCCGCTGCGCGCAGCGCTGCGAGAGCGGGGGGAAGGCGCGCAGCGCCTCAGGGGGGTGTTATCCCATCCTGCAACCGGCGCCGCTGTCGGCCAGCGCCTTGGCGGCTACGCCAATCACCTTGTTTTCCTTGTTCTCGACGCGGCGCAGGTAGATGTCCTGCACGGGGTTGTGCGACTTGCTCATCGTCCACTTGCCGCGTGGGCTGTCGATGACTGCGCTCTCCAGCGCCTTGTACAGCGCGGGCTTGGCAGACAGGTCGCCCTTGACCGCGTTGGCGCCCTGCACCAGTAGCAGGCCGGTGTCGTAGCCTTGCACGGCATACACGTCGGGCTGGCTGCGGAAGGCCTTGGCGTATTCCAGGCGGAACTGCTTGTTGCGCGGCGTGTCCAGCGAATCGCTGTAGTGCATGGTGGTGATGATGCCGTCGGCCGCAGGGCCGGCAGCGTCGAGCACGCCTTCTGTCAAAAAGCCCGAGCCGTACAGCGGAATCTTGTCCTTGAGGCCTGCTGCCGCGTAGTCGCGGATGAATTTGGCCGCACCGCCGCCCGCAAAGAAGCAGGCCACGGCATCGGGCTTGAGCGCGGCAATCTCTGTCAGCAGTGCCTGGAATTCGACATTGGGGAAGGGCAGTCCCAGCTCCTTGACGATGGTGCCGCCGGCCTTGGTGTAGCTTTCCTTGAAGCCCTCAAACGCCTCGTCACCAGCAGCGTACTTCCAGGTGATCCACACGGCCTTCTTGTGGCCCTTTTCGACCATCGCCTTGCCCAGCGCCAGGGTGGGTTGGGAGTTGCTGAACGAAGTGCGGAACACATTGGGCGCGCACAGCGCGCGGGTGGCGGCGTGCACGCCCGCGTTGGGACTGAGGTTGAGCACACCGGTGTCGCGCGCCACCTTCTGGATGCCCATCTGCACGCCCGAGTGCACAGTGCCAATCAGCACATCCACCTTGTCGCGCTGGACCAGCTTGCTGGCGTTTTCCACGCCCTTGCTGGGCTCGGATTCATCATCCACCTTGAACCACTCGATCTCGCGGCCGCCGAGCTTGCCGCCTTGCTGGTCGATGGCCAGGCGCACGCCGTTCTCGATGGCCACGCCCAGCTGGGCAAAGGTGCCGGTGTAGGGCAACATGAACCCCACGCGCACCTTGCCGCTTTGAGCTCGCACGATGGAGGGCAGCAGCAGGCCCGTGGATGCTGCGCCAACGAGGGCGGCACTGCGGCTGATGACGAGGCGGCGGGTGGTCATGGGGATTGTCTCCTTTGTTTAGGCTTAAAGTAATTTACTGCAAGCGTTCGGTGGTGAATACCTATGGGTTACCCGTACCGGAGCTGGCATTGGGTTCCGCGAACATGGCCCAATCCGGCTATTGGAGCCATGTCTCTGACGTTCTACTTAACAGCCGCGACATGGTGGTAACTTGCCGTTGCAGCTGCATGTGAAAGGGAAAATTTGCGCATGAAGTAAAATGCATGTTTGCTATTTTTGTGCAGTATAGATCGTGTTTTGGGGTTGGGGTGAGCGATTCAATCCTGGGTTCTAGGTAGTTTCCAGCATCGAGTTGCTCCACTGGTACTGACCGGCGTTTGGATACGCTTCCGTGACGCTGACGACCTCCCGTGCTCTTGCTCCGTGGCTCTGCCTGCACAATGGCACACCATCGTCCAAGCGGGCGCACCTTGCAAGTTGGCCCAACAAGCTGTTTGTAAGTGCGCTGCACGGGGGGCTCGCAACGTTCCAGTCAGCCCGGTATTGATGTAGTTTGCAGCCGCTCCCGCGTTTCGTTCTGTATGCCTTCTTCACACTCCGACTTTCCCCCTTCGGCAACGTCTCGCCGGTCACTGGCTGTGCGCCTGACCGAATGGCTGCGGCATTTCTGGCCCGCCCCGCTGGGCATCGATGGTCGAGAGCGCCTGCGCTTTGTGGTGGGCGCGGTGATTGGCGTGCTGCTCACGGCATGGCTGAGCCGTTGGTGGGCCCAGGGCAGTGGCACTGGCCCGTGGATGGTGGCGTCGTTGGGGGCCAGTGCCGTGCTGGTGTTTGGCATGCCCTCCAGCCCGCTGGCCCAGCCATGGCCCGTGTTGGGTGGCAGTACCCTGTCGGCTCTGGTGGGCGCGGTCTGTTCTGCGGTGATTCCGGACAAGGCCTTGGCGGGGGCGATTGCCGTGGGCTTGGCCATTGCGCTTATGGTGCCACTGCGTTGCCTGCATCCTCCGGGTGGGGCCATGGCGTTGTACGTGGTGCTGACCTCGGGGGACGGATGGCATCTCGCGGCGTTCCCGGTGTTGTTCAACGTGGTACTGCTGTTGACCGCAGCAGTGGTCTACAACGGGCTGACGGGTCGCCGCTACCCACATCCTCAACGTGTCGCGTCGCAGGTGGCGACGAGCCAGGGCGCTTTCACCGCGTCGGATGTGGATGCGGCGCTGGCCCACTACAACCAGGTGCTCGACGTGAGCCGGGCGGATCTGGAGGGGCTGTTGCACCTGGCGGGCCGCGCGGCATTCCAGCGGACCCTGGGAGAGTTGCGCTGCGCTGACATCATGTCCAGCCCGCCTTACGCTGTGGAGGCCGGAGTGTCACTCAGGGAGGCTTGGGCACTGATGCGGTTACAGCAAATCAAGGCGCTGCCAGTGGTGGATGCGCAGCGACATGTCATTGGAATCGTGACGGTGGCGGACTTCATGCGACTGGCCAACCTCGACACCCACGAAGGGCTGGGGCAGCGGTTGCGCACACTGGTCATGGGGCGTGGAGGGCAGCCCCAGGCAGTGGGCGAGATCATGTCCCACCCGGTTCAGGTGGCGCGCTCGGCACAGCATGCGATGGACCTCGTGCCGCTCTTTTCGCAAGGCGGGCACCATCACATTCCCATCGTGGATGATGTGGATCACCTCGTAGGCATCATCACGCAGACTGATCTGGTACGTACCCTGGCCTCGGCGGTGCAAGGCCGATAGCAGGCGGCACCTGAGGCCTGTGGTGTGGGCGCTGCGCCCGTGCCGCAGGGCGCGCCGGGCATCCCATAGGCAAAACATGGCTTGTCGCGGTACAATCGACAGGCTTTGCGCAGCGCTGACGCCTGTTCATTGAAGCCGTCTCCCGGCCCTCTGCCTGATCTGCGCCCTGGGTGCAGCGACTCCCACCGCCCGCCATGCACCGTGTGTCGAGTTTCGACAACGCTGCAGCTGCCGTGGTGAATGCAATAAAACCGCTCAGGCGCCGACCACAGAACATTTGCTTTGAAGAGATAGAGAAACACATGGCCAAAGAAGAACTCATTGAAATGCAGGGCTCCGTCACGGAAGTCTTGCCGGACTCGCGCTTTCGCGTCACGCTGGACAACGGTCACCAACTGATTGCCTATACCGGCGGCAAGATGCGCAAGCACCACATCCGCATCCTGGCGGGTGACAAGGTGTCGCTCGAGATGTCGCCTTACGACCTGACCAAGGGCCGCATCACGTTCCGCCACCTCGCCGGTCGCGGTCCTGGCCCTTCCTCCAGCCGCTGATCTTTCCGCTCTCGGTCTGTGGCAGACCGAGACGGTTTTATAGTTTTTCTGGTTCGTCTCTTGCCACGTCGCGTTTGCGCGACCGCTCTCTCCTGTGATCTCTTCGCCCTGCCACTTTCTAAAAAAAGTCAAAAAAGCAGGCGATGAGCCAAAAACAGGGGAATTGACGGGTTAGAATACGAGCTGTCGGAGCGTAGCGCAGCCTGGTAGCGCATCTGCTTTGGGAGCAGAGGGTCGCGAGTTCGAATCCCGCCGCTCCGACC
The DNA here is from genome assembly GCF_016783915.1 of Acidovorax sp. Lineage (GTDB taxonomy): Bacteria > Pseudomonadota > Gammaproteobacteria > Burkholderiales > Burkholderiaceae_C > Acidovorax. Next base: position 4,723 of record NZ_JADHVT010000037.1, on the reverse strand, counting down.
AATGTTTGAAGGCCCTGCAGCACATGCTGCAGGGCCTTTTTTCTTGCCCGCTTGCAGTCCTCACAGCCGGGCAACCAGGTTCTCCTGGAGACGGATTGAGGTTTTGTTCGGCCGGTACTGCCAGCAGGCTTGCTGAATCTACGTACCATAGCGGCCACTGCTGTTGGACGCCCATTCGCACCCGATCCTGCCGTGTACCGCGCACGGCGCTTGCCGGTATCTTCATGACCTTCCCTGTGCCCTCTGTCTCTGTAGCTGCTGCCGCACCATCACCACATTCCAAAGCGCCTGAACCGCTTGCAGTGCAGCGTTACGACATGGTTGATGCGCTAAGGGGGGTGGCCATGGTCTGGATGACGGTGTTCCACTTTTGTTTTGATCTGAGCCACTTTGGCTTGTGGCCGCAGAACTTCCGTGTGGATCCTTTCTGGACCACGCAGCGCACCCTCATCGTGAGTCTTTTCCTGTTCTGCGCCGGGTTGGGGCAGGCCATCGCGTTGCACCAAGGGCAGGGCTGGAGTCGTTTTAGGCGGCGCTGGGGGCAGATTGCTGGTTGTGCACTGCTGGTGTCTGCAGGCTCGTTTGTGATGTTTCCGGCCAGCTTTATCTATTTTGGTGTGCTGCATGGCGTGGCTGTGATGTTGCTCATAGCGCGCTGCACGTCGGGGTGGGGGCGCTGGCTGTGGCTTGCAGGGCTGGTGGCTGTGGCCTTGCCGTGGGGCGCGCAGCAGTTTTTGACCGGGGTGTGGCCCGACGCAGCGCCGTGGTTCAACGGGCGAGTCTTGAATTGGCTGGGGCTGGTGTCCCGCAAACCGTTCACGGAAGACTATGTGCCGGTGCTGCCCTGGTTGGGCGTGCTCTGGTGGGGGCTCGCAGCCGGCCAATGGGCGTTGCGCGCGCGTAAGGACTGGCTGCAATGGCGATTGCCCTATGTGCTGAGGCCTCTGGCGACGCTGGGTCGGTGGAGCCTGAGCTATTACATGGTCCACCAGCCGGTCATGATCGGCCTGCTGATGGCGGTGGTGTGGGTGCTGGGGCGGGTCTGAATTTCGCATTGAAAGGCTGGAAGGCATAAAAAAACGCGACCGAAGTCGCGTTTTTTGTTGCCAAAACGGCCGAAACCGAGTGCCAGCTGGCTTATTCCACCTTGGCCTTGGCGCGCAGGTCTTCCTGGAACTTGGCCAGCTTTTGCTGTTGCAGTTGCTGCGCCACTTGGGGCTTGACTTCTTCGAGCTTGGGCAGTTCTGCCTGGCGCACATCGTCCAGGCGGATGATGTGCCAGCCAAACTGGCTCTTCACGGGCGTCTCTGTCATCTTGCCCTTTTCGAGCTTGACCAGCGCTTCGGTGAACTCGCTCACGTAGCTCGATGGGTTGGCCCAGTCGAGGTCGCCGCCCTTGGCGCCGGAGCCTGGGTCCTTGGATTGCTTCTTGGCGATGTCTTCAAACTTGGCGCCCTTCTTGATGGACGCGATGATGGCCTTGGCGTCGGCTTCCTTTTCCACCAGGATGTGGCGGGCCTTGTATTCCTTGCCGCTGTTGGCTGCCACGAACTTGTCGTATTCGGCCTGGATTTCAGCGTCGGTGACGGGGTTCGTCTTCTGGAAGTCGGCGAACAGTTCGCGAATCAGGATGGCCTGGCGTGCCAGGTCCAGCTGGGCCTTGTAGTCTGCCGAGGTTTCCAGGCCGCGCTTTTGAGCTTCCTGCATGAAGATTTCACGGGCAATGACTTCTTCCTTGATCTGGCCTTCGATGTCGGGCGTCACGGGGCGGCCCGAGCGTTCGACCTGCTGCTTGAGCGCTTCGACGCGCTCCTTGGGAACCGCCTTGCCGTTAACAATGGCGACATTCTGGGCGGAAACGGGCAGGGCCAACGTGCCCAGCACGGCAGCGGCGACGAGGCCAGACAGGAGCTGTTTCTTCATGCGGAATCCAAAAAATGAGGGGTTGTTTGCCGACTGAAATCCGGCAGATGTTGACTTGGGGCCGGCTCAGAGAACTTCAATGGCGAGGGCGTGAACGCCTTGGTCAATAAATTCTTGCAGCGCATCATACACAAGGCGGTGTTGGGCCACGCGGGAGCGTCCTGTAAAGAAAGGTGACGAAATTCGCACCCGAAAATGGGTACCGAATCCCGTGCCGTTGGCACCCGCATGGCCTGCGTGGGCGGCGCTTTCGTCCAGCACCTCCAGGTGGCTGGGGGTGAGGCGGTCGGCCAGTGTCTGGTGCATCTGGTCTGCGATGGAGTTCATGGGCTTCACACTCGTTCAGGTGGTGGGCTCGTCGCCCTTGAGATGGGGCGCAATGTAGATGCCCTGGGCCACCAGGAAGACCAGCGGAAACGCATAGCCCCACAGCTTGAAGTCCACCCAGGCTTCGGTGCTGAAGTTCATCACCACGTACGCGTTGATGGCAGACATGAAGGCGCAGTAGATGATCCAGGCCACATTCAGCCTCTGCCAGACGGCGTCAGGCAAGTCCAGCTGGCTACCCAGCAGCATCTTGAGGAAATTCTTTTTGAGCGCCCAGAGCGCCACCGCCAGGGCCACCGACATAGCGCCATAGAGCACTGTGGGTTTCCATTTGATGAACCGGTCGTCCTGCAGGACCAGCGTGAGCGTGCCAAACAGCAGGATCAGCACCAGGGTGACCTTGTGCATGGTCTGCAGGCGCCGGTCGATGGCGTAGATGATGGCCATCTGCAAGGCCGTGGCCGCCATGAGCACGGCGGTGCCCACGTAGATGCCGTAGAACTTGTAGGCCCCGAAGAACAGCAGGATGGGGAAAAAGTCGATCAGAATTTTCATGGAGTCAGCAAGGAGTCCCGTGCTTCAGCGGTCGCCGGACTCGAAGTCCAGCGAGGCCGAGTTCATGCAATACCGCAGCCCGGTGGGCGCTGGGCCATCTTCAAACACATGACCCAGGTGCGCCCCGCATTGTGCACACACCGTTTCGGTGCGGACCATGCCATGGCTGCGGTCCACGATTTCGGTGATGGCGCCGGGGATGGCTTCGGAAAAGCTGGGCCAGCCGCAGCCCGCGTCAAACTTGGTGACCGAGTCGAACAGCTTGGCGCCGCAGCAGACGCAGTGGTAGCTGCCGTCGGCCCAGTGGGCTTCGTACTTGCCGGTGAAAGGGCGCTCGGTGGCGGCATGGCGCGTGACCTGGAAGGCCACGGGTTCTGCGCCTTTTTCGCGCAGTACGGCTTGCCATTCGGCGTCAGTCTTCTGGATGGGATGGGTCATGATGAACAGCTGATCTCGATGGAAGACGCCCAGTCGGGCGGGAAGGCGGCGTAGGCGTCATGCCCCGGGTGCTCGTCAAACGGGCGCTCCAGCAGCCGCTGCAGGGTTTGGAGTTCACCGAAGTCGCCAAGTTTCGCCGCACGAATGGCCTGTTCGCCCAGGTGGTTGCGCAGCACGAACTTGGGATTGGTTTTGAGCATCAAATCGGCTTGATGCGCTACATCCGTATGCCTTGAGTGCTCTGAATATAGTAGCAACCATTGGTCCAGGCCAGCACGGTCCGCAAACAGGTCGCGCACGGGCTCCATGTCTTGGGTGCCCACGGCCTGCGACAGGCGGCGCCAGAAGATGGGGTAGTCCACCCGGTTCTGGGCCAGCAGCAGCAAGATGCCGTCGATGAGCGCGCCATCGCCGTCGCTGGCCTCCCGCAGCCCCAGCTTGGCGCGCATGCGGGCCATGAAGGCCTCGGGGAAAACCGTCTTGTAAGACTCCAGGGCCTGCTTGGCCAAGTCCTGGTCGCCGATCAGGGGCAGTAGCGCCTGCGCCAGGCAAAACAGGTTCCAGTACGCCACATTGGGCTGACGGTTGTAGGCGTAACGGCCTTGCGAGTCGCTGTGGTTGCACACGTGGCCGGGCACAAACGCGTCGAGAAACTGGAACGGCCCGTAGTCAATCGTCAGGCCCAGGATGCTCATGTTGTCGGTGTTCATCACCCCATGGCAAAAGCCCACGGCCTGCCATTGCGCCATGAGGCGCGCGGTGCACTCGCTCACGGCCTGCAGCAGGGCGGCGTACGGGTTGCCTGCCAGGTCGGTGCTGTCCCGGCATTCGGGGTAGTAGCGGTCGATGACGTAGTCGGCCAGCGTTTGCAGCGCGGCCTCGTGGCCGTTGGCAGCAAAGTGCTCGAAATGACCAAAACGCACAAAGCTGCGTGCCACGCGGGTGACGACGGCAGCGGTCTCGATTTCTTCGCGGCGGACGTGCGCGGGAGAGCCGGTGATGCACAGTGCGCGCGATGTCGGCACACCCAGTCCGTGCATGGCTTCGCTGCACAAAAACTCGCGGATGCTGGAGCGCAATACCGCACGGCCATCGCCCATGCGAGAGTAGGGCGTGCGGCCTGCGCCCTTGAGCTGGACTTCCCACCCCGTAGCCGTCTCCCCGAGCAAGATGGCGCGCCCATCGCCCAGCTGACCAGCCCAGACGCCAAACTGGTGTCCGCTGTACACGCTGGCCAGGGGGCGCGAGCCTGCCAGCAGGCGGTTGCCGGTGAAGGCCTGCAGGGCCTCATCGCTGCGTAGGACGGCTTCATCCAGCCCCAGCAGTCGCGCCACGGCGGGGCTGGTGCCAACCCAATGGGGCGTGGGCAGAGGGGTGGGGCGCAGTTCGGTGAAAAAGTCGGGGCCCAGCGCGGCAAAGCGGTGGTCCCAAGCGAGGCCGAGGTTGGTGTGGGCGTCGCTGTCGGCAGTCAGGGTCATGG
>NZ_JADHVT010000163.1 GCF_016783915.1 Acidovorax sp. | reverse complement strand
GAAGGCATCGATTGCTCGCACGTGGTGTGTGATGCCACGCAGCGCACGGGCTTCCAGTTCAAGGAGCGCGTGACCGACGGGCGAGATCCGCAGGTCGAATACCACCGCAAGGGCTCCGCCGCCAGCCAGATGGGGCCTGCCGATGTGGACGAGCCCTGGCTGCAGTCCGCACGCCACCTGCATGCCACAGGCGTGTTTGCCGCCATCTCCGACACCAGCCTGCAGGCCGCTATCCGCACACTGGAGGTGATGCGTGCTGCAGGCCGCACCATCTCGTTCGACCCCAACCTGCGTCCCACGCTGTGGTCGTCGCCCGAGACCATGCGCCACTGGATCAACACCCTGGCGACCTATGCCAACTGGGTGCTGCCGGGCATGGAAGAGGGCGTGTTCCTGACTGGCGAAACCACCCCCGAGGGCGTGGCACGCTTTTACCGTGAGCGGGGCGCCAAGCTGGTGGTGGTCAAGCTCGGCCCCGAGGGGGCGTACTACGACAGCGATGTGGCCGGCACCGGCCGCGTGCCCGGCGTGCCCGTGGCCCTGGTGGTGGACACCGTGGGCGCGGGCGACGGCTTTGCGGTGGGCGTGATCAGCGCGCTGCTGGAAGGCCTGCCCGTGCCTGCCGCCGTGCGCCGTGGCGCCTGGATTGGTGCGCGCGCCGTGCAGGTGCTGGGGGACACCGAGGGGTTGCCTACCCGCACACAACTGCAGGAGGCTGGCCTGTGAGCCTGGCGCCACTTTCTGCAGACGGCAGCCCAAGTCCAGAGCGCAAACAGGTGCTGGTGTTTCGCGAACTACCACCCGACCAGTTGGCGCGTTTGACCGCCGTGCACGACGTGACGGTGGCCGACCCGCGCAAGCCCGACGAGCGCGCGCGGTTTGATGCGGCGCTGGCGCAGGCGCACGGGCTCATTGGCTCCAGCTTTCCCATCGATGCCGCTGTGCTGGCGCGTGCGCCTCGGCTGCAGGTGGTGTCCAGTATCTCGGTGGGCGTGGACAACTACGCGCTGGACGTGCTGCGGGCTCGCGGCATCGTGCTGTGCCACACCCCGGGGGTGCTCGACGAAACGGTGGCAGACTCGGTGTTTGCCCTCCTCATGGCCACCAGCCGCAGGCTGGTGGAGCTGTCGCAGCTGCTGCGCGAGGGCCGGTGGACCAAAAACATTGGAGAAGACCTGTTTGGCAGCGATGTGCATGGCAAGACGCTGGGCCTGCTCGGATTTGGCCGCATTGGCCAGGCCGTGGCACGCCGCGCCGCACTGGGGTTTGGCATGCCCGTGATGTACCACGCCCGCCGCCCCGTGAACCTTGCTGCCCAGGCGCCCGAATTGCAGGGTAAGGCCATCCACACGCCGCTGCCCGCGCTGCTGGCGCAGTCGGACTTTGTGGTGGCCATGCTGCCCTTGTCGGACAGCACACGGGGCATGGTCAACGCCGAACTGTTTGCAGCCATGAAGCCCGGCGCCATCTTCATCAATGGCGGCCGGGGCGCCACCGTGGTGGAACAAGACCTGCTGCACGCGCTGGACCATGGCCCGCTGCGCGCAGCGGGGCTCGATGTATTTGCTACCGAGCCTCTGCCGCTGGCGTCGCCCCTGCGCACCCACCCGCGCGTCACCCCGCTGCCGCACATCGGCTCGGCCACCCAAGACACGCGCCATGCCATGGCCGCGCTGGCCACCACCAACCTTCTGCAGGCACTGGCCGGCGAACGGCCCGCCGCCGTGTACAACCCCTTGCAAGCATGAGCCCGCCGACACCTGCACCCTCCACCACGCCGCGCGCCCGCCCCACCATCGCCGATGTGGCGGCCGAGGCCGGTGTGTCCAAGGCCACGGTGTCGCGCTACTTCAACCACCGTGAACGCCTGCTCAGCCCCGACATTGCAGCGCGGGTCGAGGCGGCCATCGCCAAGCTGGCCTATGTGCCCAGCCCCATGGCCCAGGCGCTGAGCCATGGCCGCTCGCGCCTCATTGGCCTGGTGGTGGCCGACATCACCAACCCCTATTCGGTGGCCGTGTTGCGGGGCGCCGAGAAAGCCTGCCAGGACGCAGGCTACCTGGTCATGCTGTTCAACCTGGGCAACGACCGCGAGCGCGAGCGCGCGGCCATCGACGCGCTGGCCAGCTACCAGGTGGATGGTTTTATCCTCAACACGCTGGGGCAGGGCGAGGGGCAGGCGGATGTGAACACCTTGCACGGCAAGCCCGCCGTGCTGGTGGACCGGCGCCACGCCGGGCTGGCGGCAGACTTCGTCTCGCTGGACAACCAGGGCGCCATGCGCGAAGCCTGCGCCCACCTGCAGCAGCAAGGCTGGCAGCGACTGCTCTACATCACCCAGCCCTTGTTGGGCGTGAGTTCCCGCATCGAGCGCACGGAGGCCTTCCGTGCGCTGGTGTCCTCCAAACGCTCCGCGGTGCGCGGCACTGTGCTGGAGCTGGCAGCCGAGCAGGGCGATGAGGTGCTAGACCAAGCGCTCACCGATCTGCTGCGGCAGGCCCGGCCCGGCGAGCGCTGTGCGGTGGTGGCGGGTAATTCGGTGGTCACGCTGAGGGTGGCGGCGTCCGTCTCGCGCATGGGGTGGACGTTTGGGCAACAGCTGGGCTTTGTGGGCTTTGACGACCCCGAATGGGCGTCGCTGATCCGGCCCGGCCTGAGCGCGGTGGCCCAGCCCACCGATGCCATCGGTCAACGCGCGGCGCAGTGCCTGCTGGAGCGTATCAACGGCCTGCAGGGCCCTGCGCGCGAGAGCCTGCTGCCCGGGCTGCTGGTGGTGCGCGGATCGTCGCTGGGGCCTGCGGGCGCTGCATCCGCAGGCTGAACGCGCTGCGCAAGGGATGCAGGACATCCCTAGGGCCTGCGGTATGCTTTGCGGCCCTCGCCCTGGCGCATTGCCGGGGCCTCTCTTTTCGCCTTCATCCTTCAGGTGCGCCCTGTGCCAAATCCCTCTCTGGACACCTCCCGCATCCGCGCCATTTCCATCGACCTGGACGACACGCTCTGGCCCATCTGGCCTACCATCACGCGGGCCGAAGGCGTGCTGCTGGACTGGCTGACCCACCATGCGCCCGCCACGGCGGCGCTGTTCTCGGACACCGAGGCGCTGCGCGCCATCCGCAACCAGATGGTGGCCCTTCGCCCTGACCTGAAGGGCGACCTGAGCGCGCTGCGGCGCGAGTCCATCCGGCTGGCACTGACCCAGGCTGGCGACGAACCAGCGCTGGCCGAGCCAGCCTTCGACCTGTTTTTTGCCGAGCGCCAGCGTGTGGAGCTGTTTGACGACGCACACGAGACACTCGCCTTTTTGTCGGCCCGTTATCCGGTGGTGGCTCTGTCCAACGGCAATGCCGACGTGCACCGCATCGGTATCGGCCACTACTTTCGTCACAGCATCAGCGCGTCGGATTTCGGCGTGGCCAAGCCCGATGTGCGCATCTTCCATGCCGCCGCCAGCGCGGCCGATGTGCTGCCTCACGAGGTGCTGCATGTCGGCGATGACGCCACGCTGGATGCGCAGGGCGCGCTCAACGCGGGCATGCAGGCCGTGTGGATCAACAGCGCCAACCACCCCTGGCCCCACAACGATGTGCAGCCACATGCCACGGTGGATAGCCTCACTGCTCTGTGCCGACTGCTCGCCTGATCGGCTGCGCCGGCCCGGTTTCTTGCCTCAGGTCAAGGTTTGGGCGCGTGGCGGTTGATGCCACGGCCCGATCAGGTCACACTTCATCGTCGCTCAGCGACCCCTCCCACCATGCCCCGTACTCCCCCCCCGTTGCCGGCCATACGCACCATCGGCCTGATGCAGCCCATGACCTGGCTGGTGCTGGCCTGGCGCGACATGGCACGGGCGGGCTGGATCAGCTTTGCGCATGGCCTGGCGCTCACACTGTTTGGGGCCGCCATCTTTGTAGTGGCGCACCACCGCTTCTGGTTGCTTGCGGGGGCGCTTTCGGGTTTTCTGGTGGTGGCGCCGGTGCTGGCCACCAGCCTGTACGCCCTGAGCCGCGCGCTGGAGCGCGGCGAGGCGGCCAACCTGGGTGTGGTGCTCAAGACCTGGCTCAACTGGCAGAACAGCCATGTGAACAAATGGGGCAACGACTACTGGTGCATGCTGCAGTTTGGTGCCCTGCTGGCGCTGGCCGCCTCGGGCTGGGTCATGACCTCGGCGGCGCTCATCACGTTGCTGGCGCCCGTGCCCATCGAGACACCGCTCGATTTTTTGCGCCACGTGGTCATGGCGCGCGACGGCTGGTTGTTTGAAATCTGGCTGGCACTGGGCAGCTTGATGGCGGCGCCCATTTTTGCGTCCAGCGTGGTAGCCATGCCGCTGCTGTTGGACCGCCGCGCCAACCTGCTGCAGGCGGTGCTCACGGGCTGGCAGGCAGTCATCACCAACCCGCTGCCGATGGCGTTCTGGGCAGCGATCATCCTGGGTTTTACTTTGCTCGGCCTGGGCTCCCTGCTGCTCGGCTTGATCGCAGTGATGCCCATGCTGGGCCACGCCAGCTGGCACGCGTACCGCGACCTGGTGGATGCATCCAGCCTGCCCGAGCGTGACCTGGTGGCCCCCGCTGTGCCAGCTGCCCCTGTGCGCCGGCCTGGAGGGACATCGTGATTTTTGGATTTACCGAGGCGCAGATCTCGGGTTTCTTCCTCACCTACGGGGTGGGGGCGTTCATTGCCTACATGCTGTTCATCATCGGGCAGCTGGCATGGGAATCCAAGGCGGGGCGCTTTGGCACGTTCGTGATTTTCCTGGGCCTGGGCGTGGGGTTTCTGGGGTTCCTGGCCAAGGTGGTGATTCAGTGGTGGATGGAGCGGTAACGGCACCTAACCCGTCCCCAAAAGGCGGTAGTGCTGCTTTGGCCGTGCATTTTTGCGATACCAAAAGCTACGAAAGGCTGTTTGAGCGGAGCCGTGGCAGCTTTGCGACGGCTGCTCATGACCTATTGAAACCTGTGTAGGGCATGGTGCTTCAACGCGGCCAGGACCGCAGCCCCAGCTCCTGCGCCAGGCGGCGGTAGTCGGCCAGGCTGCGCTGCACATAGTCATCCAGCGCCGCGCCGCTCAGCGCGAAGGGGTACAGCCCATGGCGGGCGCACAGGGCCGCGTAGCCAGGCGCTGCCTGGGCTTCCTGCAGGGCGGTCGTCCAGGCGTGGGCGTCGGCATCGGGCACGCTGGCGGCCATGTAGAGGCCGCGCACGGTGGTCCACAGCAGGTCGATGCCCTGTTCGCGTGCCGTGGGCAAAGCGGCCAGTGCACCGGTCAGCCGAGCGGGGGCCAGCACCGCCAGGATGCGCAGCGGCAGACCTTCGGCAGCGGCCTTGGTGGCCTCAGCAGCGTCGCCGGTAAAGATGTCGATGTGTCTGCCACCCAGCGCCTTGAGTGCTTCGCCGCCGCCTTCGAACGACACAAAACGCATGCGCTTGTGGTCTTGCCCGGCCGCGCGGACCAGCAGGGCGGCCTTGACCCAGTCCTGGCTGCCCAGCGTGCCACCGGCGCCAAACACAACGCGGGCCGAGTCCTTTTGCAGCGCGGCCACCACGTCCTGCAAGCGCTGGTGCGGGGCGTCGCGGTGCACGGCCACCACGCCGTAGTCATTGCCCAGCGTCGCGATCCAGCGCACTGCGTCGACTGAATGCGGGCCGAAACGGCCCTGCGCCATGTTGAGCAGTGAGCCGCTGGAGAACGCCACCAGGGTGCCGGCCCCCCCCAGGCGGCCCGTGGCCACCTGATCAAACGCGACCGCACCAATGCCTCCGGGCAGGTAGCGGGTGCGCATCGGCGTGCGGCCAGGGCGTACGGCCTGCAGCGCCTGTGAGGCCAGACCACAGGTCAGGTCAAATCCGCCGCCGGGGCGTGAAGGCGCAATGCATTCTGCCGGTTCGCGGGATGCGTCGGCCGCTGCCGGGAGGGGCGCCAGGCCCGCGCCAGCGCTGGCGGCGGCCGCGAGCGTCTGCAGCAGCTGGCGGCGGCTGCAAGGCGCGGTCAGCGGGCGGTCCGTGGCGGGCAAGGGCTGCGGCATGGGGTGTCGAGCGTTCAGTGGTTCAGTGGTTGAGCGGGCTGTGTCAGGCGCGGGGCCACCAGAGTATCGCCAGAAGCCCTGGCCCTTCGGCGCGCGCCTGCAGGCGCAGGCTGCCGCGATGCCGCTCGGCAATCGACCGCGCAATCGCCAGCCCCAGGCCCGACCCGCCCGCTGTGGCCTGCGAGCCGCGCCGATAGCGCTGGCCCAGGGCGTCGCGCTCTTCGGCGGGCAGGCCGGGGCCGTTGTCCTCCACGCTGATGCTCCAGCCCAGGCCGTCACTGGCTGCCGACACAGTGACGGTGCCCTTGGCCGGGGTGTAGGCGATGGCGTTCGCCGCCAGATTGGTCAAAGCCTCGCGCAGCAGGCCGCTGTCGCCCACGGCCTCGATGCCAGCGGCGGGTGTTTGGATGCCAAAGTCGATCTGCCTGGCGCGCGCCTGGGGCAGCAGCTCCAGCGCCACCGTGCGCAGCAGCGCGGCCAGGTCGAATGGAGTCAGCTCCACCGCCGCTGTGTCGCTGCGGCCCAGTGCCAGCAGTTGCTGCGTGCTGCGCGTGGCGCGGGCGATTTCGCCCCCGATGGCCGCCAGCGTGTGCTGCACCTGTGTGGTGTCGCCCTCGCGGCGTGCGTAGTCGATCTGCATCTGCAGCGTGGTGAGGTGGGTGCGCAACTGGTGCGACGCATCGTCCAGAAATTGCCGCTGTTGTGCCACCAGGTCTTGCGTGCGCGCCATCTGCTGGTTGACCGCGTCCACCAGCGGGCGGATGTCTGCGGGCAGGTCGTTGGATGCCAGCGGGGTCATGTCGTCGCTGCTGCGGGCCTGCACCTCGCGCGCCAGCCGTGCCAGCGGGCGCAGCGCCACAGCCAGCAGTGCCGCAGTGCCCAGCACCATCAGGACCAGCACCAGCGCATCGCGCTGCACCGCGCGGCGCACAAAGCGGTCGGTGAAGTCCTGCCGCGACCGGGTGCTTTCGGCCACCTGCACCAGCACGGTGGATGCGGGCTCTGCACGGTCCAGCGCGCGGCGGTAGGCCGCCAGCCGCACGGATTCGCCAAAGTAGGTGGCGTCATAAAAACGTGGCACGCCAGGCTCCAGCGGGCCGGCGGGCAGGGGCAGGTCGGCATTGCCCAGCTCCACCAGCCCGTCGGACGACGCCACGCGAAAGTACACGTTGCCACTGGCCGTGAGTTCAAAAAATTCGAGCATGCTGTAAGGCAGCTCGGCAGACAGGCCGCCCGAGGCGGTGGAGATGTTGGCGTCGATGGACTTGAGCGCGCCGAGCAGTGAACGGTCGTAGGCCGCGTTGGCAGCCTCCAGCGCATCGTGCCGGGTCATCCACAGCTCCACGCCGGTCACCACGGTCAGCAGCGGCAGCAACAGCATGGCCAGCAGCCGCCACAGGCTGGCGCGGCGCAGGCGCTGGGTCATGCCCATGGTTCAGTCTGCTTCCAGCGCGTAGCCCAGGCCGCGCAGCGTGGTGATGCGCACACCGCTGCCATCGAGCCGCTTGCGCAGGCGGTGCACGAACACCTCCACGGCTTCAGGGTGCACGTCGTCATCTTCGGTGAACACGCGGTCCAGGATCTGCTGCTTGGAAAACGGCTCGCCACTACGTTGCACCAGCACGCGCAGTACGGCATGTTCGCGCGGCGACAGGGCCAGGGACTCGCCCTGCAGCGTGAACTGCTTGCGGGCGTTGTCATACACCAGCGCACCACAGGCCTGGCGTGGGTGCTCGTTGCCGCGCGCGCGGCGCACCAGGGCGTGCAGCCGCGCTTCCAGTTCTGCCAGTTCGAACGGCTTGGCCAGAAAGTCGTCGGCCCCCGCGTTGAGCGAGCGCACGCGTTCGTCCAGCGAGTCGCGTGCCGTGAGGATCAGTGCGGGCAGGCGCTGGTCGCGGTCGCGCAGTCGCTGCAGCACGGCCTGGCCGTCCAGCCCTGGCAGGCCCAGGTCCAGCACCAGTGCGTCGTAGTTGTCGTGCTGCTGCAGCGCGCGGTCTGCCAGGCGCCCATCGTTCACCCATTCGACCTGGATGCCTGCATGCTCCAGCGCGCGGCTGAGCCAGGTGCCCAGGTTGTGGTCGTCTTCGGCCAGGAGGATGCGCATGGAGGGATGCTAATGCCGTTCGCTGCTATTTCTTTGCGTTCCAGGGGTTTGCAACTGGCGAGGCCCAAGCCAGAGCCACCGTGGAACTGGCTTTGCCAGGCCACCGGTGGCGTCCTCCTGGGGGGAAGACGCGAAGCGGCTCAGGGGGTTAATCGGGTTTCACCTTCGCGCGCAGCAGCACCTTCTTCCAGCGCTCCTGTTCGGACGCGATGAACTGCGCGAACTGCGCGGGCGTGCCGCCAATGGCCTCTGCCGCGTCCGCGTTCAGGCGCTCCAGCGAGCCGGGGGCTTTGACGGCCTTGGCGGTCTCGGCCGCCAGTTTTTCGAGGTTGGCCGGGGCCAGGTTGGCGGGCGCCAGCATGCCGTACCACTGCGTCATTTCAAAGCCCGGGAAGCCCTGTTCGGCTACCGTGGCCACGTCGGGCAACTGGGGCAGGCGCTTGGCAGAGCCGGTGGCGATGCAGCGCACCTTGCCGGCCTTGATGAAGGGCAGCAGGGCTGCAGCGCCCACAGCAGCGGCATCAAGACGGCCCGAGAGCAGGTCGGTCATCATGGGGCCGGTGCCGCGGTAGGGCACGTGCAGCATGAAGATCTCGGCGGTCATCTTGAGGTATTCAAACGCCAGGTGGCCTGCGCTGCCGTTGCCTGCCGAGCCATAGCTGAGCTTGGCCGGGTTCTTCTTGGCGTAGGCAATGAACTCCTTGAGGTTCTTGGCAGGCACGTCGGGGTGCACCACATACAGGCTGGGCACCTTGGCCAGCAGGCTCACGGGCTTGAAGTCCTTGTTGGCGTCGTAAGGCAGCTTGTCGAAGATGAAGGGGTTGACGGCCAGCGTGCCGATGTGGCCCAGGATCAGTGTGTGCTGGTCGTCAGAGCGGGCCACTTCACCCATGGCAATGTTGCCTGCGGCGCCGGGCTTGTTGTCCACATACACGCTCTGGCCCAGCGTCTTGCCCAGCTCGGCAGCGGTGGAGCGGGCCACGATCTCCGAGCTGCCGCCCGGTGCGAACGGCACCACAAACCGCACCGACTTGGACGGCCAGGCCGCCTGTGCCGAAGCACCGGCGGGCAGCAGGCCGCCCAGGGCCAGTGCACCACTGGCTCCCAGCAGATGGCGGCGGGTGGGGGACCAGAGGGCGGGGAGTTCGTGTGAAAGCATGGGAGTGTCTCCGTCAAAACAAAAGGCCGTAAGGCGGGCAGCGCGCATGTGGTATGCGTGTGGCGCCATGGTGCCCGGGCCGGGCTTTCGGAATGCTGTCAGCGGGCTTGGTAGTTACCCGGGGGTGGCCTGCTGGCCCCCGGTTGCGTGGGGTCAGCCCGCTGCCGCGCAGGCGGCCACGGCGGTGCCGCTGAGCACCGCGCCTTCCAGCGTCGCCGGGTAGGGGCCCTCCACATAGTCGCCGCAGGCCGTCAGCCCCGGCAGCACCTGCATGGCGGGACGCTGCAGGCCCGGGGTGCACGCAAACGTGGCACGCTTTTCGACCACGGTCTGCACGGGTCGCAGGCCCGGCCGGCCCAGCTGTGCGGAAGCCTGCTGCAGCACCTGCTGCTCGATGAGCGCCCGGTCGCCTTCGCTGGCGCTCACCACAAAGGCCAGCAACCCCTGCTGGCCATCGAGCTGGCCTCGGTCGAACACGAACTGCGCCGGGTGCTCTGCCGTGTTGCGCAGCGCCAGCATGGGCAGGGGCAAGCGCGCGCCGCTGGCGTGGGCGTA
>NZ_JADHVT010000162.1 GCF_016783915.1 Acidovorax sp. | reverse complement strand
TGGAGACAACCCCATGAAGCTGCTGCGTACCTGCATCACCCTGGCCGCAGGCCTGGCCTTTGCTGCCGCCGTGCATGCGCAGGCGTTTCCGTCCAAGCCCATCCGTATCGTGGTGGGCTTCCCCGCCGGCGGGCCGCTGGACCAGCATGCGCGCCTGCTGTCCGACAAGCTGCAGACCGTGCTGGGCCAGCCGGTGGTGATGGACTACAAGGCCGGAGCCGGTGGCACCGTGGGCGCGCAGGAGGTGATGAAAGCGCCCCCTGACGGCCACACCATCATGCTGGCCAACACGGGGGTGATGGTCATCAACCCCGCGCTGTACAGCCGCCTGCCCTATGCCACCCTCAAGGACTTTGTGCCCGTGGCGCGCACGGCCATGCAGCCGCTGGCCTTGCTGGTCAACACCAGCGTGCCCGCCAAGAATCTGCAGGAGTTCATGGCCTATGCCAAGTCGCGGCCCGGTCAGGTCAACTTTGGCTCGGCGGGCAATGGCGGCATCAGCCACCTGGTGCCCGAGATGTTCAAGACCGCCACGGGCCTGTTCATGGTGCACATCCCCTACCGGGGCAGCGCGCCGGCATTCACCGACCTCATGGGCGGGCAGGTGCAATTCATGGCCGAGAGCATTCCGCAGGCTGCGTCGTACCACAAGCAGGGCAAGGTGCGCGCCCTGGCCGTGACCAGCAAGGAGCGCAACCCCGCGCTGCCCGAGGTGCCCACGGTGATCGAGAGCGGCATCAAGGGCTTTGAGGTGGTGGGCTTCTATGGCTTTCTGGCCCCTGCAGGCACTCCCAAGGACGTGGTCAACAAGCTCAGTGACGCCTTTGGCCAGGTGTTGCAGATGCCCGATGTGCGCAACCGCATGGTGAGCCAGGGGGCCGATCCGGCGTTTCTGGGCGCGGACGACTTTGCCAAGTTCCTGGCCTCGGAGATGCCCCGCTGGGCCGACGCCGTCAAGAAGTCTGGCGCGAAACTCGATTGACCCCCTGAGGCTCTGTGCGCCTTCGCCCTGCAGGGGGACTCCATCGGTGGCCCGGCAAACCTGGTCCCCGGTGGCGCTGGCTTGGGGCGGGTTGGTTTGAAGATGCGCCCTATGGCGTGGCCGGCGAGAAGAAGTCCACGCGGTCGGTGATGATGCCGTCCGTGCCCAGCGTGATGAGGCGCTGCGCCGCCCAGTCGTCGTTCACCGTGTAGCTCAGCGTGCGCATGCCCAGGCCGTGGACTTGTGCCACCAGGGTCTGGTCCCACAGCGTGTGGTTGCACACGATGGCCACACAGCCGAGCGCCTGGGCCTTGTCAAAGCACCCGTCCCACAGCGCGTCGATGAGCAGCGCGCGGGGCAGGTGGGGCGCGGTGGCCATGGCGCCCGCCAGTGCCTCAGGCTTGAACGACGAGAACAAGGGCGGCACGGCCTGGCCTTGCCACAGGCGCGCAGCGTATTCGCCCACCACGCGGCCCGTGACGTCTTCCTGGCCTGGTGTGGGCTTGATCTCGATGTTCAGGAAATAGCCGTTGGCGATGCAGTAGCGCGCCAGGCTCTCCAGCGTGGGCATGGGTTCGCCCGCGTAGCTGCGGGAGTGCCAGGCGCCCGCGTCCAGCTGCGACAAAACCGCCCACGGGTGATCGCCCCCTGTGGGGCTGGCCGCTGAGCCCAATGCGTGCGAGCCATTGGTCGTGCGGCCCAGGGTGGCGTCGTGCATCAAAAATGGCACGCCGTCGGCACTCAGCTTGGCGTCGCATTCGAACATGCGGTAGCCGTACTGGGCGCCCAGCCGGAAGGCGGCCAGGGTGTTCTCGGGGGCCAGCTTGCCAGCGCCACGGTGGGCGATCCAGCGGGGGTAGGGCCAGGGAGCGAGGGTGGGTGAGGATACGCTCATGCAGGTTCACCAAATTTCAGCAGGTTGCCATGGGGGTCGATGACATGCATCTCCTTCATGCCCCAGGGCTGGACGGTGGGAGGTGCCAGTTGCAGGCCGCGTGCCGTGAAATCCGCGTGCAGCAACCCGGTGTCTGCACGCACGTAGCACGAAGTGTTTTCTGCAATGTGGCGCTCGGTGCAGCGCCAGAAGTGCAGCTCGCAGCCATCGCGCTGCACGATGAGGTAGTTATCCACTTCGAGCAACGCAGTGAAGCCCAGCCGCTCGCTGTAGAACTGCCGGGTCTCCGCCAGGTGCAGGGAGGCCAGCACCGGTACGGTGGCCAGAATCCCGCGCCCGGCGCGGGCTGCTTCGGGCCGCTGCATGGGCTCAGTCGGGTATGCGTTTGCCCGTGGTGGCATCAAAAGCGTGCAGGCGGTCAGGACGCGGCACGACGTGGATCACCGTATCCGGCAGCGGCGCGTGGGTGCCTTCTTCCACACGCACGATGATCTGCTCGCCGTTGATGCGGCCATAGATCAAGCGCTCGGCGCCCAGCAGCTCCACAGTTTCGACGGTGACGGCCCAGCCTTCGCTGCGCACGTCCAGATGCTCCGGGCGGATGCCCAGGATGGTGCCGGGCTTGGCGCTGGGGGCGTTCTTGAGCAGGTTCATCGGCGGCGAGCCGATGAAGCTGGCCACGAAAGTGGAGGCCGGTGTGTGATAGACCTCTTCGGGTGTGCCGAACTGCTCCATGTTGCCCGCGTTCATGACGATCATGCGCTGGGCCAGCGTCATGGCCTCGACCTGGTCGTGCGTCACGAACAGGCTGGTGATGCCCAGTTCGCGGTGCAGTTTCTGGATCTCCAGGCGGGTTTGCGCACGCAGCTTGGCGTCCAGGTTGGACAGCGGCTCGTCAAACAGGAACACCTGGGGCTGGCGCACGATGGCGCGGCCCATGGCCACGCGCTGGCGCTGCCCGCCCGACAGTTCGCGCGGCTTGCGCTCTAGCAGGTGGCCGAGTTCGAGGATCTTGGCGGCCTTGTCCACGCGCGCCTTGATCTCTTCTTTGGGCACCTTGGCGATCTTCAGGCCGTAGGCCATGTTCTCGAAGTTCGTCATGTGGGGGTAGAGAGCGTAGTTCTGGAACACCATCGCGATGTCGCGCTGGGCGGGTTCCAGGTTGTTGACCACGCGGTCACCAATGCGCAACTCGCCGCCAGAGATTTCTTCCAGGCCTGCCACCATGCGCAGCAGTGTGGACTTGCCGCAGCCCGAGGGGCCCACGATGACGACGAATTCGCCATCCTTGACCTCGGCGTTCACGCCGTGGATGACCTGGTTGGCCTTGGGGCCCACGCCGTAGCGCTTGACGATGTTACGAAGAGAGAGGGATGCCATATGTGCAATGAATTTGATAGCTATAGGTGCTTATTGAATAAGCGCTAGCAGGGTTTTTGTCTTATTTTTCGGTATCCACCAGGCCTTTGACGAACCAGCGCTGCATGACCACCACAACGAACGCGGGAGGCAGCATGGCCAGGAGGGCCGTGGCCATCACGATGTTCCACTCGTTGCCCGCATCGCCACCGGCCAGCATGCGCTTGATACCGATGACCACGGGGTACATGTCCTCGGACGTGGTCACCAGCAGCGGCCACAGGTACTGGTTCCAGCCGTAGATGAACTGGATCACGAACAGCGCGGCAATCGATGTGCGTGACAGGGGCACCAGGATGTCCTTGAAAAAGCGCATGGGGCCAGCGCCGTCCACTCGCGCGGCCTCCACCAGCTCATCGGGCACCGTCAGGAAGAACTGGCGGAACAGGAAGGTGGCGGTGGCCGAAGCGATCAGCGGCACAGTGAGGCCCGCGTAGGTGTTGAGCATGCCCAGGTTGGAGACCACCTGGTAGGTGGGGCCGATGCGCACTTCCACCGGCAGCATCAACGTGATGAAGATGAGCCAGAAGCAGATGCCCTTGAAGGGGAAGCGGAAGTACACGATGGCAAACGCCGACAGCAGCGAGATGGCGATCTTGCCCACCGTGATGACCATGGCGGTGACAAAACTCACCCACATCATGCGGGCCACCGGCGCTGTGGAGCCGGCGCCTGCGCCGCCGCCAAACAGTGCGTCGTGGTAGGTCTGCCAGAAGTTGCTGCCGGGCACCATGGGCATGGGCACCTGCACGATGTCCTGCGCGGTGTGTGTGGAGGCCACGAAGGCCAGGTACAGCGGGAAGCCGACGATGATCACGCCCAGCACCATGATGAGGTGCGAGAACGCGGTGAGGTAAGGACTACGTTCAACCATTGGAATCTTTCAGAACCGAAGGATGGCCCACGGCGCTTGGATAGGACACGATGCAGGCGAGGGCCGCCGAGCAAGGGCCGCCCCGCCGTGAAGGCGGCGTCCCCCTGGAGGGGGTAGGCGCGAAGCGACTCAGGGTGTGCTTCATATCAGTACTGCACTTTCTTCTCGACGTAGCGGAACTGGATGACGGTGAGCACAACCACGATGGCCATCAGCACCACCGATTGCGCGGCCGAGCCGCCCATGTCCATGGCCTTGAAACCATCGTGGTACACCTTGTAGACCAGGATGGAGGTATCGCGCCCGGGGCCGCCCTGGGTGGTCGAGTCCACGATGGCAAAGGTGTCGAAGAACGCGTACACGACGTTGATCACCAGCAGGAAGAACGTGGTGGGCGACAGCAGCGGGAACTGAATGCTCCAGAACCGGCGCCAGGGGCCCGCACCGTCGATGGCGGCGGCTTCGATCAGCGACTTGGGAATGGACTGCAAACCTGCGAGGAAAAACAGGAAGTTGTAGGAGATCTGCTTCCACACCGCTGCAATCACGATCAGCGTCATCGCGTGGTCGGAGTTGAGCATGTGGTTCCAGTCAAAGCCCGACTGGCGCAGCATGTAGGCCACCACACCCAGCGAGGGCGAGAACATGAACATCCACAGCACACCTGCCACCGCAGGGGCGACGGCGTAGGGCAGCAGCAGGGCCGTCTTGTAGACGATGGCGCCCTTGATGATGCGGTCGGCAAAGATCGCGAGGATTAGTGACAGGCCGATGCCCACCACCGCCACCAGGATCGAGAAGAAGGCCGTGGTCTTGAACGAGGCGAGATAGCCCGGGTCTTCAAACAGGGCCTTGAAGTTGTCCAGCCCCACCCATTCGGTGGACATGCCAAAGCTGTCCTGCATCTGGAACGACTGCACCAGGGCCTGGCCCGCGGGCCAGAAGAAGAACACGCTGATGATGACCAGCTGGGGAGCCAGAAGCACCCAGGGCAGCCATGCAGAGCGGAAAAGTACGCGTTTTTCCATGACGAAACTCTCAAAAAGAAAACCCCGCCGCCCCGTGAACCAAGTTGGTTGACGGGGCGGCGGGCTTTCGATGCCGCCCGGCCGGATGGCCAGGTGGCATCGACAGATGGTGGACCGTGCTTACTTGTTGGCGCGTGCGAAGCGGGCCAGCTGCTCGTTGCCACGTGTCACGGCGGTGTCCAGGGCTTCCTTGGGCGACTTCTTGCCCGACCAGATCTGTTCGGTTTCCTCGTCGATGATCGAGCGGATCTGCACGAAGTTGCCCAGGCGGATGCCACGCGACTTGTCAGTGGCCTTGCGGATCATCTGCGTCACAGCCACGTCGGTGCCGGGGTTCTTGTCATAGAAGCCGGATGCCTCGGTGAGCTTGTAGGCGCCCATGGTCACAGGCAGGTAGCCCGTGCGCTGGTGGCTGGCAGCCTGCACCTTGGTGTCGTTCAGGAAGTTCAGGAAGCTGGCCACGCCCTTGTATTCCTCGGGCTTCTTGCCGGCCATCACCCACAGGCTGGCGCCGCCGATGGCGGTGTTCTGTGGGGCACCCTTCACATCAGGGTAGTAAGGCAGGGTGGAGATGCCGTAGGCGAACTTGGCTTCCTTGGCCACGCGGGCGTACAGGCCCGACGAGCCGGTGATCATGGCGCATTCACCAGAGGGGAAGGACGCATCGGCCGTGTTGTTGCGGCCCTTGTAGACAAAGCTGCCTTCTTTGGAGGCCTTGGCCAGGTTCTCGAAGTGGCGAACGTGCAGCGGGGTGTTGATCTGCAGTTGCGCGTCGTTGCCGTCAAAGCCGTTGTTCTTGGAGGCGAACAGGGTGTTGTGCCACAGGGAGAAGCTCTCCAGCTGCGTCCAGCTCACCCAGCTGGTGGTGAACGGGCAGCTGTGGCCGCTGGCCTTCAGCTTGGAGGCGGCAGCAAACACTTCAGGCCAGGTCTTGGGGGGCTTGTCGGCGTCCAGACCAGCCTTCTTGAAGGCGTCCTTGTTGTAATAGAAGATCGTGGTCGAGCTGTTGAGCGGGTAGCTCAGCATCTGGCCGTTGGGGGCGGTGTAGTAGCCGGCCACTGCAGATACGTACTCGGTGGGTTCAAACTTGAAGCCCGCGTCGTTGAGCACCTTGGCCGCAGGCACGATGGCGCCCTTGCTGGCCATCATGGTGGCGGTGCCCACTTCGAACACCTGCAGGATGTGGGGGGCATTGCCGGCGCGGAAGGCGGCGATGGCGCCAGTCATCGATTCGTCATATTGGCCCTTGTACGTGGGCACGACCTTGTACTGGGACTGGCTGGCGTTGTATTGCTTGGCCAGGTCATTGACCCAGTCGCCCAGCGCTGCACTCATCGAGTGCCACCATTGGATCTCAATGGGTGCCTGTGCTTGCGCAGGTACGCAGACCGACATCGCGACAGCGGCGCAGACCGCCAGAAGCTTCGTTTTCATGAATATTTCCTCCGAGGATGACGAAAAGCACAAGGGCCGGATGCTATGCAGCCTATGTGACATTGATATGTCGTTGTCGCATGACCCCGCGGCCTGCAACAACCGGGGAAACCCCTTGGGGTAACCGTGAGGGGTGCGATTGTGACCTTTTTGTGACAAGGTGTGGCGCATTTGCCGAGGCTTGCAAGGTTTTGTGCAATGCACCATGCTGGTGACCGTTCGCACGCTTGTGCAGCACCGGTTCGTTCGCGCCGTCGCGCGCCGGACTGGCCCCTCCTTTATCCCACCTCCTTCATAGCCATGGCCACCAATTCGCTCGACAAGAACAAGATCAAGTTTCTGCTGCTCGAAGGCATTCATTCCTCTGCTGTGGATGTGATCCGGGCGGCAGGCTATACGCAGATCGAGACGGTGTCCGGCGCACTGCCCGACGAAGAACTCCAACGCAAGATCGCCGATGTGCACTTTGTGGGCATCCGCTCGCGCACGCAGCTGACCGAAGAGGTGTTTGCCCAGGCCCACAAGCTTGTGGCAGTTGGTTGCTTTTGCATTGGCACCAACCAGGTGGACCTGAACGCGGCGCGCGAGCGTGGCATTGCGGTGTTCAACGCGCCGTACTCCAACACCCGCTCTGTGGCTGAGCTGGTGTTGGCCGAAGCCATCCTGCTGCTGCGTGGCGTGCCCGAGAAGAACGCGGTGGCGCACCGGGGCGGCTGGCTCAAGTCGGCCGACAACGCCTATGAAATCCGGGGCAAGACCCTGGGCATCGTGGGCTATGGCTCCATCGGCACCCAGCTGTCGGTGCTGGCCGAGGCCATGGGCATGCAGGTGGCCTTTTTTGATGTGGTCAACAAGCTGCCCCTGGGCAATGCCCGCCAGGTGCAGCACCTGCACGACCTGCTGGGCCAGAGCGACATCTTGAGCCTGCACGTGCCCGAGCTGCCCTCCACCGAAGGCATGATCGGCGCCGCCGAAATTGCGGCCATGAAGCCGGGCGGCATCCTCATCAACGCCGCGCGAGGCACGGTGGTGGATATTGAAGCGCTGGCTGCAGCGCTCCAGGCCAAGAAGCTGCTGGGCGCCGCCATCGACGTGTTCCCGGTCGAGCCGCGCACCAACAAGGATGAGTTTGTGTCGCCCCTGCGCGGGCTGGATAACGTGATCCTGACGCCCCACATCGGCGGCTCCACCATGGAGGCGCAGGCCAACATTGGCCTGGAGGTGGCCGAGAAGCTGGTGAAATACAGCGACAACGGCACCAGCACCTCGTCGGTCAACTTTCCCGAGGTGGCGCTGCCCGCCCACCCCGGCAAGCACCGTCTGCTGCACATCCACCGCAATGTGCCGGGCGTGTTGTCGGAGATCAACCGCATCTTCTCGGACAACCAGATCAACATCTCGGCCCAGTACCTGCAGACCAACGAGAAGATCGGCTACGTGGTCATCGACATCGACGCTGCCTCGTCCGACCTGGCGCTGGACAAGCTGGCCCAGGTCGGCGGCACCCTGCGCAGCCGCGTGCTGTTCTGACACTGTTGCGGGGCCGGTTCCGGCTCTGTCAGACAGCCCCGGCCCGGCAAGCCGCAGGCCGGTGGCTTAAAATCGCGCCCCCACCCCAGGTAGACCCCCATGAATGTACCGATCGCGTTGGCGGCCTTGCAGACGCAGGCCGCCGAGCCTGCCCGACTGCGTGAAATTCCCTATAACTACACCTCGTTTTCCGACCGGGAGATCGTGATCCGGCTGCTGGGGTCCTCATCCTGGGAGGTGCTGGACCAGCTGCGCAAAGAGCGCCGAACGGGCCGTTCGGCCCGCATGCTGTATGAGGTGCTGGGCGATATCTGGGTCGTGCAGCGCAACCCCTACCTGCAGGACGACCTGCTGGACAACCCCAATCGCCGCAAGCTGCTGGTCGATGCCTTGCAGCACCGCCTGGGCGAGATCGAAAAGCGCCGCACCCCTGCCGATGATGCCGAGCGCGACCGTCTGGTGGGCGAGTTGGTCGTCGCCGCGCGACGCGCTGTGGCCGAATTCAACGCCACGTTCGAGCAGGCCGCGCAACTGCGCCGCCAGATCCAGAAAACCCTGGGCCGCCTCACGGCCAAGGACAACATCAAGTTCGACGGCCTCTCCCGCGTGAGCCATGTGACCGACGCGACCGACTGGCGCGTCGAATACCCGTTCGTCGTGCTCACCCCCGACACCGAGGTCGAGATGGCTGGCCTGGTGAAGGGCTGCATCGAACTGGGCCTGACCATCATCCCGCGCGGGGGTGGCACCGGCTACACCGGCGGCGCCATTCCGTTGACATGGAAAAGCGCGGTCATCAACACCGAAAAGCTCGAAGCCATGACCGAGGTGGAAATGCGCCGCCTGCCGGGCCTGGACCGCGAGGTGGGCACGGTGTGGACCGAAGCCGGCGTGGTTACCCAGCGCGTGGCCGATGCGGCCGAGCGTGCCGGTTTCGTGTTTGCTGTGGACCCGACGAGCGCCGAGGCATCGTGCATTGGCGGCAATATCGCGATGAACGCGGGCGGCAAGAAGGCCGTGCTGTGGGGCACGGCGCTCGACAACCTGGCCAGCTGGCGCATGGTCACGCCCGACGCACAGTGGCTGGAGGTGACGCGCCTGGACCACAACATGGGCAAGATCCATGACGTGGAAGTGGCCACTTTCGAGCTGCAGTATTTCGAGGCCGATGGCAAGACGCCCGTGCGTACCGAGCGCCTGAGCATTCCGGGCAAGACTTTCCGCAAGGAAGGCCTGGGCAAGGACGTGACGGACAAGTTCCTCGCCGGACTGCCCGGCATCCAGAAGGAAGGCTGCGACGGCCTCATCACCAGCGCGCGCTGGGTGGTGCACCGCATGCCCGAGCACACGCGCACCGTGTGCCTGGAGTTCTTTGGCAACGCCAAGGACGCCGTGCCCAGCATCGTCGAGATCAAGGACTTCATGTTCGCCGAGCAAAAGCGCAGTGGCGTGCTGCTGGCGGGCCTGGAGCACCTGGATGACCGCTACCTGAAGGCGGTGGGCTATGCCACCAAGAGCAAAAAGGGCAACGGTGGCCTGCCCAAGATGGTGCTGATTGGCGACATTGCCGGTGACAACGCCGACGACGTGGCCCGCGTGACCAGCGAAGTGGTGCGCCTGGCCAACACCCGCAGCGGCGAAGGCTTTGTGGCCATCACGGCCGATGCGCGCAAGAAGTTCTGGGCCGACCGCAAG
>NZ_JADHVT010000161.1 GCF_016783915.1 Acidovorax sp. | reverse complement strand
CAATACCTTCAGGGTTTCCGGGTCGATCTTGGCCTTGAAGGTACGGCCCTGCGCGTCAATACCTCGAATCTCGTAGCAGCCGTCATCAATCTTCAGGCGCTGGATCTGCCAGCCCTCCCGGGCTGCCATCTGCCGCACGGCTTCTCGCGACTGCCAGCGATCCAGCGGCGCATTGCAATCGTCATCGGCAAGTGTCGGCAGGGCAGCCATGCCCAGTGACATGGCCAGCAAGCCAAGGCGCAGAGAGGAGAGATGTTTCATGGGAGGCTCCGGTTCATGCCATTGTGGAAAGCCCACCTTGAACGCTTGCTGAAAGGCGTATTCATGTGCTGTTCATCGGTCCAAGATAGATCACGTTCTCAGATACAACCGACGGGGCACTCACCCAGCGGCCGCGAGGCATTTTTTTCTTTCTGCCCAGATGACGGCCCGCTGAAGCACTTGACTGGGTCAATGCCTCACTGCTTGACAGTCAACTCGTTGTGAATGGTGTGGGCGCCTTCAGCGGCCCGCGCAGCGCTGATGGCTGTGTCGATCTGTTCTTGGCTTTCCACCACACCCGTGAGTCGAATATCGCCCTTAGTGGTGACAACGACAATGTCCTGGCCAGCAAGATTCGGTTCGCTTTTCAGCGCAGAGTTGACATGGGTCGTGACGTCCACATCTGAAACGTTGTCGGCTGCGCTTGCCGGCGGGGCTTGCATTGGGCTGGCGGTCTCTGTCTTGCCGCATGCGCTCAGCAGAAGGGTGCAGCAGGCGGTCAACAGCAGCGCTTGGGTGGTGTGTTTCATGGAATTCTCGATGGGTAGGATTTGGAAAAAGGAGACCATCTGTGTAGGCGGTGGCCAAGAGGGTGAGAAGAGGTTTGAATTTCGTGATGTTTCTTCTTGGGGTTTGGTGACTGGATCTGCCAGCTCTCCCGGGTTGCCACCTGCCACACCGCTTCTCGCGACTGCCAGCGATCCATGGGCGCATTGCAATCGTCATCGGCAAGGGTCGGCAGGGCAGCCGAGCCCAGCGACATGGCCGGCAAGCCATAGCGCAGAGTGAAAGCGTGTTTCATCGTGGGTCGCCTTCTCAAAAAGATTTGCCGATCACAAAAGCGGCGGGATGCGTGAGCCCGTGGCTAAAGCCACGCGGGTGCATATGCAGTGCATCGCCCAAACGCCCAGTGGCTGGGAGAAACCAAAGATCAAGCGGATCGGTGCGCTTCCATAAGTATCGCGGCGTGATGTGTCGAACGAGATGATGTGCATCAAGGAGATCCCTTCTCACTTGATGGCATTGTGTAAAGAACGTCACATCCAGTACAGGCCAAGAGCCGCTGAGGGGCGCAGTGGAGGAGCTCGACGTTCCCTCGTTTTCGCCTTTAGCTACCGACTGTTTCTGGCTTTCCTTGCTCCAGCGATCGCAGCGCGAGCAAGATGTGAGCGTAGAACTTTTACTCTTCATTCTCGGGAGCTGACATGTCGCGCCTTCACACCCATCCCGAATCCCATCTCGTCTCGCGTATTGGCTGGCTGCGCGCGGCGGTGTTAGGCGCCAATGACGGTATCGTCTCCACCGCGAGCCTGATCGTCGGCGTGGCGATGGCGTCAGCCGCGACATCCGAGGTGCTGGTGGCTGGTGTTGCGGGTCTCGTCGCGGGCGCGATGTCGATGGCGGCAGGCGAATATGTGTCCGTCAGCTCGCAATCCGACACCGAACAGGCCGACCTAGCGCGCGAGCGGGCCGAGCTCTCCATCCAACCCGCTCTCGAACGGGAAGAATTGGCGCGGATCTACATCGACCGAGGCGTCTCACCCCCACTCGCGCACCAGGTGGCCGATCAGCTGATGTCCAAGGATGCGATTGGCGCCCATGCACGCGACGAACTGGGCATCTCCGAGGTGACGGCGGCGCGTCCTCTCCAGGCTGCGCTGACCTCGGCTGCGACATTCGCGGTCGGGGCGGCAATGCCGTTGGCGATGGTTCTGCTGATGCCGCAAGACACGCTGGTGGTGGGCGTATCGGTCGCTTCACTTCTGTTTCTCGCGCTCCTTGGAGCCGTCGGCGCCCGGGCGGGCGGCGCGAACGTGATGAAGGCGACTCTGCGCGTCACCTTCTGGGGCGCGCTCGCCATGGCATTGACGGCCGGAATCGGTGCGGTGTTCGGAACCGCCGTGGGATAACGCGGCCCTCCCGCATGCCCCGCACCTGATGCAAAAGGCCCCCAATGAACGATGCATCGCGAGACGCTAGCTACTGGAGCCAGGACGTAGCCGTCCTCGCGGCGACATTCGACGGTGGCACCGGCGGCCTGACGTCGTCGAGCGCCAGTGCGCAACGCGCCGCGATCGGCCCATACAGCGTGGAAGATGCTCCCCGGCTGAGCGCGCTGCGGCTTCTGCTGCGCCAGTTCGAAAGCCCAAGGGGGGCGCAAAGGCAGATGGTGGTACTACCCCAATCAGGGCAACTCTGCTTCTGGCTAGTGGCGAAGGGCAGATCTATTAGGACCGCCGTTCTCAAGTTGAGCCCTGGGCTTTCTGAATGAACGTAACTGGCCGAAAGCGCTGGTTGGCCGCCCCACTAGTTTGCAGTCACCCGTATCGGTCGAGTGCGCTTTCCTGACTTGACACAGCGCAATATTTTTGTGCTTCACAAGCGCATGCTTTGGGACCCTCAACTAGATGGGAGACCATCATGGAAACCTCGGGCATTACTGTTCATCACGAGCCGTGGAACAAAGGCAAGATCGTCGGTCAAAAGGCGCCCTTCAAGGTGAAGGACATCTGGGCCCTGCGCGTGCGTCTCCAGATGGAAGGCCGGGTCCGCGAACTCGCACTCTTCAACCTCGGCATAGACAGCAAGCTTCGCGGATGTGACCTCGTTGCACTCAAGGTGCGTGATGTGTCCCATGGTGACCAGGTGGCCACGAGAGCCATCGTCATGCAGCACAAGACCAAGCGTCCGGTTCAGTTCGAGATCACGGCAGTCACCAGGGAGGCCTTGCAGGCTTGGATCAAGCAGGCGGCATTGAAATCTGATGACTTTCTTTTCCCGAGCAGGCTCCACGATTCGCCCCACCTGGGAACTCGGCAGTACGCCCGGATCCTCGGACACTGGGTAAATGAACTTGGTCTGGATCGTTCCGAGTATGGAACCCATTCGATGCGAAGGACCAAGGCGACGCTGATCTATCGACGTACCAAGAACCTCCGAGCCGTGCAACTTCTGCTCGGCCACTCCAAGTTGGAGTCGACAGTGAGATACCTGGGCATCGAGGTCGACGATGCCCTCGAAATTTCCGAGCAGACGGAGATCTGAGATGGTCGTCAGCGGCCACCACTGCTGCAAGGCCTCGGTGGCCGATTTCAATGACTCCTACATAGAGACGGCCAGGTGCTGCGCAACCGGCCAGGAGCTGATTGAGGCGACAGTTTGCTGACCAGTTCTTCCCCTTACACTACTTACACACCCGTCATTGGGGAGTAGCCGCTCTGCGCCCACAGGGGTCTCACTGGACTGCGATGTGTCCGTCATCCGGCGTCATACTTCGTCTGGCTCCCTTTGCCAGAAGAGGTTCGTGCCGACAGGGTGGCAATGGCGCTCATGTCCGATCGCATTTCAGTGCCCACGGCAGAGCCCTTCGCGACCACCTCCCAGGTGCCGCATGCGCTGCGCCTGGCTCTTGGATCCGTAGGGCTGGACTCGCTTCGCGACGCATTGCAGACGGTCAAACGAGTGATCGACGACCATACTTACTAAGGTCTTCCGATTCCAACGATTTGGCATCAAGCAGCGACAGCTTGATGGCCATCTGTCGATGGTTCGCTCCTTGCCGAAACCCGAAGTCTAGACGCACTGATGACCTATGGCGCGGCGCCGTCCCTAGCGAAGGGCCGCAGCACTCTCGAGACCGGTCGGTCGCACCGCATTCGTTCGGGCGGTTCAACGACCGGTAGGTGGCCTTGACTGGCGCTACCAGGCGAAGGGCCGAACGACTCCAGCCGCTGCGTTGCAGCCTCTCGAAGCCGCATTCAATTTGCCAGCTGCATAGACCGTCAAATGACAACTTCCGATTGTTAGCCTCACGCTGGACAAGTGCATCCTCATTCAAGCCCCGGAAGACTCATTTCTTCCCTCTCGGAATGTCGTAGCGAGAACGCTCCTATTTCAATAGCTGCTAGCGCTTATTCATAGAGCGGCAGGGGCCAATTTGACCCAAATTTCTCTGCTCCCTCTGTCCTCTCATCCAAAAAGCAGCACCTGCCAGACACTGTGATTAAAATCAGTGCCACGCCAGCCCACCCACCCCGCCATGACGGCGCTGCCCTCCCCCACTTCGGACTCCCCGCCCTCCACCCCGATCACCCGCTTTCACCGCACGCGCCTGATGCAGATCTGGCGCTCGGCGGGGTGGCCGTGCAAGGATGGGCTGGAGATTGACCTGTTGGCTGCGGGCCTCATCAGTCTGCACATTGCGGCCGATGGTTGCGAAACCCTGCGCCTCACCGACCAAGGCATCCGCACCCTGGCGCAAGCCCGCCAGCGCGGCGTGCGTGCGCTGAGCCTGCACGACCGGCTGGGGCAGAAGTTTGCAGCGCAGTTGCTGGCTTCGGGGCGCATCGTATGGACCGAGCTGTCACTGCGCGCGGTGATCGACACCGTGCCGATGGGGGAGGTGGCGCCGCCTGCGGTCACAGCCGATGCGCCCGCCAACACCGCCCCCGCGATGGCTCCGCTGTGGGCAGACGATGACCACGCCCCCGCTGCCCGCGCCGCAGCCAACGTGTGGCGCATGGCCCGGCCCGATCTGTTCTCGGTGCGCAATACCTCAGTACCAGCCTATCTGCAGCCCATGGTGCATGAGGTGAAGGCCAGCCGGGCCGACCTGCTGTCGGACCTGCGGCACGACGCCAAGCGGCAGGCCTACCAGTGGTTGTGCGAGGAGTGCTACTACGTCTTCCCGGCGGGCATAGCCGAGCCCGAAGAGATCCCCGAGCACTTCGGCATTTGGGTATTGCACGGCAGCGTAGATGACGGGCGCTTTGAGCTGCTGCGCCCCGCGCGGCACAACCGCTGCACCCTGCCCTTTTCTGTGTGGATGGCGCTGTGCAAGGCCACGCCGCTGCGCAGCGATGACGACATGGCTCAGACCCATTTGGGCGAGCCTGCTCCTCCCGCCACCGACACCCCGACCACCCCGCCATGACCTATAGCGTGGCGGTGCGCGAGCTGTGCGAGTTCACCGCCAAGCAAGGCGACCTGGACCTGCGCTTTACGCCTGCGCCTACCGCGCTGGAGGGCATGGCGGGCCATGCGGTGGCAGCGTCGCGCCGGGGTGCGGGCTACCGCGCCGAGGTGGCACTGAGCGGCAGTTACCAAAGCCTGCGCGTGCGCGGCCGGGCCGATGGCTACGACCCCGCGCAGCAGCGCATCGACGAGGTCAAGACCTTCAAAGGGCGGCTGGACCGCCAACCCGCATCGCACCGCCACCTGCACTGGGCGCAGGCCAAGGTGTATGGCTGGCTGCTGTGCGAGCAGGAGCAGCTAGCGCACATCGACGTGGCGCTGGTGTATCTGGACGTGGGCACGCAGCAAGAGACGGTGTTCACCGAACACTGCAACGCCGACGACCTGCGCCAGCACTTCGAGGCCCAGTGCCAGCGCTTCATTGCCTGGGCCGAACAGCAGGTGGCCCACCGTGCCGCACGCGATGCGGCACTGACCACCTTGGCGTTTCCCTTTGGCGACTTTCGCATCGGCCAGCGCCCGCTGGCCGAGGCCGTGTACAAGACGGCAGTGGCGGGCCGCTGCCTGCTGGCCCAGGCGACCACGGGCATTGGCAAGACCATGGGCACGCTGTTCCCACTGCTCAAGGCTGCGCCTGCGCAGCACATCGACAAGGTGTTCTTTCTGGCCGCCAAAACCTCGGGGCGGCAGATGGCGCTGGATGCGCTGGCGCGCCTGGCCGACAGCGCACAGGCGCTGCCCCTGCGCGTGCTGGAGCTGGTGGCGCGCGACAAGGCCTGTGAACACCCGGACAAGGCCTGCCACGGTGAATCCTGCCCGCTGGCACGGGGCTTTTACGACCGGCTGCCTGCTGCACGCGCTGCTGCGGTGGCCGCCACCAGCACAGGCGAACCCGCCCCCGCCTTGCAACAAACCCGCGTGCGCGACGTGGCCCTGCAGCACGAGGTCTGCCCCTACTACCTGAGCCAGGAACTGGCCCGCTGGGCTGATGTGGTGGTGGGCGACTACAACTATTACTTTGACCTGGGCGGGCTGCTGCACGGCCTGGCCCAGGCCAACCAGTGGCGCACGGCGCTGCTGGTGGACGAGGCGCACAACCTGGTGGAGCGCGGCCGCAAGATGTTCACCGCCGAGCTGCACCCCGCCGCCTTGGCCCAGGCCCGCAGCAGCCCCACCGCTGCGCAGCACGCGCCGGTGAAGAAGGCGCTGGACAAGGTGCGCCGCGCCTGGGTGGCGCTGGACAAGGCGCACCCGGCCACGTACACGGTGCTCGAAACCTTCCCCGACAAGCTGCTGGCCGCGCTGCAGCAGTGCACCACTACGCTCACCGAACACTTTACTGATCACCCCACGGAGCCAGACGGCGCGCTGCAAACGTTCTACTTCGATGCCCTGCACCTGCAGCGCATGGCCGACCTGCTCGATGCGCATTCGACGGTGGACATCACCCAGGCTTCTGCCGCCCACCACCAGCGGTCCTCCAAACCCGGCGATTCCGTGGTCTGCATCCGCAACGTGGTGCCCGCGCCCTTTCTGCAACCCCGCCTCGCAGCGGCACACACCAGCACCTTGTTTTCGGCCACGCTGCAGCCCTCGCGCTACTACGCCGACCTGCTGGGCCTGCCCGAAGGCCACATGTGGGTGGATGTGGAATCGCCCTTTGCCGCGCAACAGCTGCAGGTGCAGGTGGCGCGCCACATTTCCACGCGCTACCCGCACCGCGCGGCGTCGCTAGCACCCATCGCCACGCTGATGGCGCAGCAGTTTCGCGAGCGGCCCGGCAACTACCTGGCGTTTTTCAGCAGCTATGACTACCTGCAGCAGGCTGCCGCATTGTTTGCGCAGCAACACCCCGACGTGCCGCACTGGTGCCAGTCGCGCCGCATGCTGGAGGGCGAGCAGCGCGATTTTCTGGCGCGCTTTACCGACAGCAGCCAGGGCATCGCCTTTGCAGTGCTGGGTGGCGCGTTTGCCGAGGGCATCGACCTGCCGGGCAAGCGGTTGATTGGCGCCTTTCTGGCCACGCTGGGCCTGCCGCAGGTCAACCCCGTCAACGAGCAGATCCGCGAGCGCATGCAGACGCTGTTTGGCGCGGGCTACGACTACACCTACCTCTACCCCGGCCTGCAAAAGGTGGTGCAGGCTGCTGGCCGCGTGATTCGCACGCCCAGCGACGAGGGCGTGGTGCACCTGATGGACGACCGGTTTGCGCAGACGCAGGTGCGTGCGCTGCTGCCCCCGTGGTGGAAGGTGGGGTGACCCACAAAAAAAGGCCGGTCACCCGTTGGGGACCGGCCTTGCAAAGGCCGCCAAAGCGGCACACAGAGAGTCAATCTTCAGGATGCAACGGGCTCCGTCACCACCAGCTCTTTGGCCTTGCCACGCTGGCGGAAAAACGCCACCGTTTGCCACAAGACGAATGCGGCGATCAGGCTGATCAGCGTGCCGCTGATAGGACGGTTGATGAACACCTCAAAACTACCGCGCGACAGCAGCATGGATCGGCGGAAGTTCTCTTCCAGCATGGGGCCCAGGATGAAGCCCAGCATCAGCGGCGAGGGGTCCATCTCCAGCCGCATGAACAGGTAGCCCAGCGCACCAAACGCTACGGTGATGAACACGTCGTCCAGGTTGTTGTTGATGCTGTAGGTGCCAATGCAGCAGAAGAACAAGATCGCGGGGAACAACACGTTGTACGGAATCTTGAACACCGACAGCCAGTAGCGCACCAGCGGCACGTTCAGCACCAGCAGGAAGCAGTTGCCAATCCACATGCTGGCGACCAGACCCCAGAAGAGTTCGGGGTGGCCGGCAATCATGTTGGGGCCGGGCTGGATGCCCTTGATGATGAACGCGGCCATCATCAGCGCCATCACGGCGTTCTCGGGGATACCGATGCTCATCAGCGGGATGAAGCTGGTGCGTGCAGCCGCTTCGTCCGCTGCAGCCTGGCCAGCCACGCCTTCGATGCAGCCGGTGCCGATCTCGTGGCGGTACTTGCTGACCTTCTTGTCCAGCGCATAGGCCGCAAACTGGGCGATCACGGGGCCGCCGCCGGGCAGGATGCCCAGGATGGAGCCCACCACGCTGCCACGCAGGGCGCTGGGGATGATGCGCTTGAACTCCGGCCAGGTGGGCATGAGCTTGATCTTGCCGTTGAAGGGCGAGCGCTCTTCACGCGAGTCGAGGTTCTTGGCGATCTCTGCAATGCCGAAGCAGCCCAGCGCAATGCTCACAATGCCCACGCCGTCGGCCAGGAACGGAGCGTCCCAGGTGAAGCGGGCCAGGCCGCTGTTCACGTCGGTACCGATGGAGCCCAGCAGCACGCCCACCATGCACATGGCCAGGCCATTGAGCAGGCTGCCCGTGGTCACAAAGCTCACGCACACAAAACCCACCAGCATCAGCGCGCAGTAGTCGGCAGGGCCAAACAGAAAGGCCACCTCGCCCAGGCTGGGCGCCAGGAACGCCAGCACCACAATGGCCACCGTGCCCCCGATGAAGCTGGAGAACCCGGCGGTGAACAGGGCCAGCCCCGTTTTCCCTTTCAGCGTCATCGCATACCCGTCGATACACGCCACGATACTGCTCGCATGCGGGATCTTCATGGTGATGGCGCTCACGCTGTCGCCGTATTGCGCGCCGTAGTAGATGCCGGCCAGCATGATGAGTGCGCCGGTGGTGTCGATGGAATAGGTCAGCGGCAGCAGCAGGCTGATGGTGGCCAGCGGGCCCAGGCCCGGCAGCAAGCCCACCAGGGTGCCCACCGTGCAGCCCAGGGCGCAGAACATCAAGTTCTGCAGCGTCAGCGCGTGGCTGAACCCAAACGCGAGGTTATTCAAGACTTCCATGGCGGCGACCTCAGTACAGCGGCAGGCTCACGCCCAGCAGCTTTTGGAATGCAAACGCAATGCCGACCAGCACCGCAGCGATCTTCAGGTTGCGCTTCCACGAGTACGACGTACCTGCAAACCCCGAGCAGAACACCAGAAACACGATGCCCGCGATCATGTTCACAAAGTGCGACAGCGCCGCAAAGCCACACAGGCTGCCCAGAATGATGGCGATGTTGCGCACCTGAAAGTCCATGGGCACCGGTGCCACCAGGCGCGCGCGCACCACGGTGATGACCCCGATCACAAACAGCATGCAGCTGACGATGAACGGGAACATGCCCGGCCCTGCGCGGCCGAGCGTCCCCAGCGAATAGCTCATGGACGGCAGGCCAAAGCCCAGCGCCAGAGCCATGAGGGCAAAGCCTCTGAGTAGATTGCGGTTGATCATGTAAAGGTTGTCTCCTGATAGGCTGGACGACCCCATCCGGCGGTGCAAACGGCGCGCAGGGCTGGGGTATGCTGACGGGCAGACTATCTCCATCGAACCTGATCGCAGGCTGATCTTGGCCATGCGTAATTTCACGTAGAACCCCGACCCCCATGCGCCTCCTCCTGGTGGAAGACGACCCGGTGCTCAGCCGCACCATGGCCCAGGGCCTCGAAAACGCGGGCTACCGTGTCGAGCTGGCCCATACCGTCGAAGAAGCCCAGCACTGGTGGGCCGTACAGGCTTTCGACGCTGTGCTGCTGGACCTGAACCTGCCCCACGCTGCCCACGCGCGCAGTGGCCTGGGCAGCGGCCTCACCGCCCTGCGCAGCGCCCGTGCGCGCGGCGACCGCACCCCCGTGCTGGTGCT
>NZ_JADHVT010000160.1 GCF_016783915.1 Acidovorax sp. | reverse complement strand
GAAGAAGTAGGCATTCGCAATCACCACCCGGCTGCGCGCTGCGCGCAGGGCCACGCGGTAGTGGCGCTCGATGTCGTTGGTGTGCTGCTGGTTGTCGCGTGTCACAAACATCGCGTGCGCGGTGCCCGCATGCGGGCGCCCGGTGATGCCGGCGGCCTGGTGGCGCTTGCGCTCCTGGCGGCTGAGCACCGCCTCGCGGGTGAAGTGGTGCATCTGCGCCACGATGGGGCCGCGCACCTGCACGGCGTAGTCCTGCTTGGCCTCGGGGCCAAAGTCGGCCACATGGTCGGCCGAGTAGTTGATGCCGCCAATGAACCCCAGGTGCCCGTCCACCACCACGATCTTGCGGTGCATGCGGCGCAACATATTCAGCCGCTGACCCAGGAAACGGTGGCCTGGATCAAAGATGCGAAAGTGCACGCCCGCCTCCACCAGGCTGCCGACAAACCGGTCCGACAGATCGGGCGAGCCAAAGCCGTCCACCAGCACATGCACCTCCACGCCACGCTGGGCGGCCGCCAGTAGCGCGGCGTGCAGCTGCTGGCCGATCTTGTCCTCGAACAGGATGAAGGTCTCCAGCATCACCTCGCGCCGGGCGTCGGCAATGGCCTGGAACACGCGGGGAAAGAACTCCTCACCGTTTTCTAGCAACTCAAAATGGTTGCCGGGCACCCAGCGCGAGGACCGGGGTGCGCGCAGGGCGCGGGGCGTGCTGAAGGCAGGGCGTTTCATAGCAGGATCTCCGCAGCCAGGGGCGCATGGTCCGAGAGCTTGTCCCAGGGCTTTTTGGGCAGCGCCAGCGGCGAGTGCACGGTGGCGTTGCGCACATAAATGCGGTCGAGCGCCAGCAGCGGCATCGCCGCCGGGAACGTGCGCACCGCCCGGCCAAAGGCCTGCACGAACACCTCCTGCAAGCCGGCTTCGCGGTGCAGGATGTCGTGTGCGCGGTGGCGCCAGTCATTGAAATCGCCGGCCAGCACTACGGCCTCATTGGCGGGAAAGCTGTTGACCAGATCGCACACGCGGCGCAGCTGGTGCTGCCGGTGCGACTCTTGCAGGCCCAGGTGCACACAAACCGCATGCACGGGCAGGTGGTGCCCAGGGGGCTGCAGCACGCAGTGCAGCATGCCGCGCCGCTCGGGCCCGCTCACCGAAATGTCGTGGTTCTCGTAGTGCGTGATCGGAAACTTGGACAACAGCGCGTTGCCATGGTGGCCGTTGTCATACACCGCATTGCGCCCGTAGGCGTATTGCGACCAGAGGGTGTCGGCCAGAAACTCGTAGTGCGGCACCTGCGGAAAGTTGGCCAGACGGCTGGCGTGCCGGTGGTGCGTGCCCAGCACTTCTTGCAAGAACACCAGGTCCGCCGCCACGTCGCGCACGGCCTCGCGCAGCTCATGCAGCATGAAGCGCCGGTTGAAGGTGGTGAAGCCCTTGTGCACGTTCACGGTGAGCACCTTGAACGCAATAGGCTGGGAGTCTGTCGCGGAGTTCGGGGCCATGGGCAGTTGCAATCGTTGGAAGGGGCTCCGGCGAAGCCACCGCAAAGGTGGGCCGGTGCGAGCCTTGATTGTTCTGGCCCGAGCGCGTTGCCGCTGTAGGACGGCTGGCCGTAGCCTTGTGCTGCGCAGCCCAAAAAAAAGGGCCCCGAAGGGCCCTGGTGACAGCGCGCTGCGCGTGGGCGGCCATCAGGCCGGCAGGAAGCCTTCCACCGACAGGTAGCGCTCGCCCGTGTCGTAGTTGAAGCCCAGCACCTTGGCGCCTGCGGGCAGCTCGGGCAGCTTCTGGGCGATGGCGGCCAAGGTGGCGCCGGACGAGATGCCGACCAGCAGGCCCTCTTCGCGCGCAGAGCGGCGGGCGTATTCGCGGGCGGGCTCGGCATCGACCTGGATCACGCCGTCGAGCACACTGGTGTCCAGGTTCTTGGGGATGAAGCCCGCGCCAATGCCCTGGATGGGGTGGGGCGAGGGCGCGCCGCCCGAGATCACCGGCGAGGCCGTGGGCTCCACCGCAAACACCTTGATCTGCGGAAATTTCGCCTTGAGTACGCGCGCAGTACCCGTCAAGTGGCCGCCGGTGCCCACGCCGGTAATGACGGCGTCCAGCCCGTCGGGGAAGTCGGCCAGGATTTCTTGTGCCGTGGTGCGTACATGGATGTCGATGTTGGCGGGGTTTTCGAACTGCTGCGGAATCCACGAGCCGGGTGTCTGCGCCTGCAGCTCCTGCGCGCGGGCAATCGCGCCCTTCATGCCCTTCTCGCGCGGGGTCAGGTCAAACTGCGCGCCATAGGCCAGCATCAGGCGGCGGCGCTCAATACTCATGCTGTCGGGCATCACGAGGATCAGCCTATAGCCCTTGACGGCCGCTACCAGCGCCAGGCCGATGCCGGTGTTGCCGCTGGTGGGCTCGATGATGGTGCCACCCGGCTTCAGCGCGCCGGACTTTTCCGCGTCTTCCACCATCGCCAGCGCAATGCGGTCCTTGATGGAGCCGCCGGGGTTGCTGCGCTCCGACTTCACCCACACATTGGCGCCAGGGCCAAACAGGCGATTGATGCGCACGTGGGGCGTTTTGCCGATGGTTTGTAGAATGTTGTCAACTTTCATGGCGTCTCCTGTGAAGCGTTGGGTTGGACACAAAGTGGAAGGTCTGTGGGGCGCATTCTGAACCACTTGTTCTACGGCTCTTGCCATATGGATATAGCCAGGGTATGGGGCGGGCCGCCGCAACGCCCATCACGGCAGGGGCGATACCTCCACGCGCATGGCGCCCGCTGCAGGTGTGATCTGCACCCGGACCGGCAGGCCCATCGCAATGGTCTGCGCGTTGGTGTCCGTGTGCTGCGTCACCTCGCTGCAGGTGTAGCTGGCAGCCTGCCCGCTGCGCCACACCGCCAGGGCCAGCGGCAGCATCCACTGGTCCGCCAGGTGCGGGCCCAGCGCGCCGGTGCTGCGCTGGTAGGCACGCACTTCGTCCACCAGCCGCTTGGCCACCTGCTCGGCCGACAGGCTGCGTTCGCCCAACTGGCAAAACACCTCGGTCACCTGCGCGTACTCCAGCGTGGCGATCAGCGCATTACCCGGCCCTTCGTTCTGGCGTGTGGGCGGCTGGCGCAGCTGGCCAGCCTCAAACGTCCAGCCCATGCGCTGGCCCAGCGCCTCCAGCTCCCGCGTGGCAATGTGGCGCGCCAGGCCGGGTGCCAGTGCCTCGCCCCAGCCGTTGTGCAACGGGCCGCGCTCCAGCACATCCACCGGCGCCAGAGGTCGGTTGGGTGTGGCGGGCGTGATGTGCGCCACCAGCTCGCCGCCCCCGGCGGGGTAAAAGCCCCGCCGCTGCAGTTGCAGCTCCAGCCCCACCCCCAGCCGCCGCACGAGCGGCGCAAAGGCGCGTTCCAGAAAGTCAAACGGCGGTGCCATGGGGTTGTGCGTGCCGCCCGCCAGCTCGACCTTGCTCGGCCCGTCGGCCAACATCAGGGCGGGCAGCACCGTCTGCAGTACCAGCAGGCAGCTGCCTGCGGTGGCGATGTGAAAACGGTAGTCGCCCGAGCAAACCGCACCGGGCGTGAAAAGCAGCGTTCGCGAGTTCAGCTCCGCTCCCTCGGCCTGACCGTTGCATACGGCCACGGCCGCCTGCACGCAGGCCAAGTGCTGCCGCATCAGCCCCGGCTTGGGCCGACCTGCGCGGATGCGCGTGATGTGCAGCGGCCGGCCGGTGACCATGGAGAGGGCCAGGCCGGTGCGCAGGATCTGGCCACCTCCTTCTCCGGTGGAGCCGTCTAAGTCCAGTTGCTCCACATTCATCCCTTTACGCAAACCACTTGCTTCAGCGTGTAGACAACCTCCACCAGGTCCTGCTGCGCCGCCATCACCGCATCGATGTCCTTGTACGCCATCGGAATCTCGTCGATCACGTCGGCGTCCTTGCGGCATTCCACGCCCTCGGTCGCCTTGATTTGGTCTTCGACGGTGTACATCTTCTTGGCCTTGGTGCGGCTCATGGTGCGGCCTGCGCCGTGGCTGCAGCTGTTGAAGCTCTCGGGGTTACCTTTTCCGCGCACGATGAAACTCTTGGCCCCCATGCTCCCCGGGATGATCCCCAGCTTGCCTTGCTCGGCACTCACCGCGCCCTTGCGGGTCACGAAGACCTCTTGCCCGAAGTGCGTTTCGCGCTGCACGTAGTTGTGGTGGCAGTTCACCGCTTCCACATGGGTCTCGAATGGCTTGGTGATGACTTTTCGCAGCGCGGCAATCACGCGGCCCATCATCACCTCGCGGTTGGCGGCGGCGAATTTTTGCGCCCACCCCACGGCCTTCACGTAGTCGCCAAAGTACTGTGCGCCTTCCTCGAAGTACGCCAGGTCCTTGTCCGGCAGGTTGCGTTGGTTCATCTCGGCGTCCTTCTTGGCCAGCTCGATGAAGTGGGTGCCGATGGCGTTACCCACCCCACGCGAGCCCGAGTGCAGCATCACCCACACGGACTGGTGTTCGTCCAGGCAGATCTCGATGAAGTGGTTACCCGTTCCCAGCGTCCCCAGGTGCTTGTAGTTGTTGGTGTTCTTGATGCGCGGGTGCGCCTCGCAAATTTCCTCGAACTCATCCACCAGACCGGCCCAGGCGCGGTCGGTCTCGGCGGGCGGGGTGTCCCAGCTGCCTTTGTCGCGGCCCATGCGTTTGGGCGTCATACCCACAGGCACCGCGCGTTCGATGGCGGCGCGCACGCCAGACAGGTTGTCGGGTAGGTCGCTGGCCGTGAGCGTGGTC
The DNA here is from genome assembly GCF_016783915.1 of Acidovorax sp. Classification (GTDB taxonomy): domain Bacteria; phylum Pseudomonadota; class Gammaproteobacteria; order Burkholderiales; family Burkholderiaceae_C; genus Acidovorax. The sequence continues at coordinate 5,173 of NZ_JADHVT010000160.1, read as the reverse complement.
TTGCACGCCATCATTCCGCACCCCAGGTCCACACCCACTGCGGCGGGGATGATGGCCTTGAGGGTGGGCACGACGGAGCCGATGGTGGCGCCGATCCCCAGGTGCACGTCGGGCATCACCGCCACGTGTTTGAACACGATGGGCAGGCGCGCGATGTTGCGCAGTTGGTTACGGGCTTCTTCTTCCACGGGCACGCCGTTGGTCCACATCTTCACGGGGACGCCGTTTGGCACTTCGTATTGTTCGTAGTTGTTGTTCATATTGTTCTTTCGTTTTCTATCGTTCATTGAACCATTCCACGGGCTGCGGCCTGGGCATAGGTTTTCAGTTCGTCGTCGTTCTTCACCTGGCGGATGAAGGCATCCATGTGCGCCTGCAATTCGCGGGGGCGGTTCAGGCGGGCGCCCTTATGGCCGATCCCGTGCAAGGCCGATACCTGCGCTTCGCGCCAGGGCATGGCCAGCATCTCGCAGAAAACCTGCCACATCGCGTCCTGCCACTCGGGAATGTGCTTGGCGTTCCAAAACGCGGGCCACACGTCAAACCACATGTAGCTCACGAAGTAGAGGCGGTCGCTTCGGCTGCCAATCGCGCTCTGCTCGGTGCTCAGGCGCGGCCCCAGGCAATCGCGCCACAGGGTGGACAAGGCCCGCATCATGCGCATCGCGTCGGCCAGCGGCACGGACGGGTCGTTCACCATGTGCGGGATGTCACCCGCGTTGTTGCTCATCACGTGGTTCAGCCCCATGCCGACCTGATCGTCGCTGTAGGGCGCCAGGTCGGTTCCTACGTTGGCGAACAACACGGTCTGGATGTGCGTCCATTGCAGCGGCGTGGCTTCGAACGCGGGCTCTTCGATGTCCCAGTACCACTCCTGACCGCTCTTGTCGGGTACGGGGCGATCGAACAGGTAACGCAGGGCCGCGTTGTAGACCACTGGGTCGAGGCCAATGGATTCGCAGGTGACCGCAGCGTTGTCCCGCCGCTGGCGCTTTTCGCGGGGCGTCAGTTTTTTGTTCTTCATCGCATTCCTCGTCGCGCTTTGCTCACTTCAGCGCATCTTCACCAATCCATTCAACACCTGGTCCAGACCGCCAAAGACGGAGATCTTGTCGATGCGTTCAGCCACGCGCTCCAGCGTCTCCAGCTCCTTCATGCGCAGGGCGACAGGGTTGTCCTCCATCACTTTCGCCGTGTTGAGCAGCGAGCGCGTGGCGGCGGTTTCCTCGCGGCGGCGGATCACGTTGGCCTCGGCCTGCTTCTGGGCCTGCACCACCTGGGTCAGGATGGTTTTCATCTCGCCGGGCAGCACGATGTCCTTCACGCCCACGCTTTCCACCACCATGCCAAAAGGCATGAGCTTGGTGACCATGTGTGCGGTTACCACGTCGTCGATCACCGTCTTGTTCTCCAGCAGCTCATCGAGCGTGCGGGTGCCCACGGCGGCGCGCAGCGCAAACTGCAGCTCGCGGTACAGGTGGTCGGCAGGCTTTTGCAATTGGGCAAAAGCGCGCAGCACATCGGTGTAGCGGTAGGTGGCGCACAGGTTCAGGCGCAGGCTTACCTTGTCGCGGGTCATGATGTCCTGGCCCGATACTTCCACGGCTTGCAGGCGCAAATCCACCATCTCCACGGCCACGGTGCGGCCGTACTTCCAGAAGGCGTAGGTGCCAGCCGTGAGCAGGCGCTCGACCTTGCCGTCCACCGTCAACAGCGCGCACTGGCCCTCGGGCACCTGCACCTGCAGCACACCGGCCAATCCGGTCACGCTGCGCTGGCGCAGCTGGGTCTGCGTCAATCGCGCCACCAGTGCGGCAGGTAACTCGGCGCCCGCTTGCAGGTCCACCACTTGCACGCTCACCTCCACCAAGCCTTTCCAATAAAGGCGGCGGGTGCCGGGCGGCAGGATCTCGACCAGCACGCCGTTTTCGCTGCGCAGGCCCACTTGCTGCTCCGACAGGTTCACCTGCACGAATTCAGCGGCCACCACGGCAGGTTCCTGTGCCATCAGGTAGTCGGCCAGGCCGTGGGTGAACGCAGGTTGTTCGAGGGCGAAGGTCTCCACGCGCAGCTGGTCCAAGCCCGCAAACAGCCAGTAGGTGCCGCTTTGCAGCACGCGGTCAAAGCTGCCGTTGCGCAGCAGCAGGGCGCGTTCATTCTTCTTGACGGTGGTGCGTTGGATCAACTTCATCATTTTTCTTCTCCTCGTTCTTTCGTTGTCGTTGCTTTGTCGTTGTCGTCATGGCAATCAGGGTGCCGTTACAGCGATGGCAGGGTGCCAGCGGGCACAGCCAGGGCCCTGCAGTGCGCCGTGGTTGCTGCCCTGCAAGCAGAGCGGCAGCGTGGCTGGCTGCGGGCGCAGGCTGTACCGGGTGCTGGCACAAACCGTCACCGGCTGACGGGGCGTTGCCTTCTGGGTGCGTTCTGACAACACAACCCTGGGGCGACTCCCCGCGTTCGGCGGGTGGTCTTTCGACCGTTACTTCCAAGTGCTGGCCTTGCGGCCATGGGCAGGAATCGAACTTGCGACAACCCCTTTCGGGGGGCTCTACCAGACTGAGCTACCAGTGGTGGCAAGCCGGGAGTCGAACCCGGCACGTCCTCTTGCGAGGCGTCACCACGACCTTGCCGTTACCCAGCGTTTGCGGTGTGCGGCATGCAGGAAATCGACAGGGCTTTTAGAGCCCGGATTTCCTGCACCGGCGGGGCGGACGTTGGTCCTAACCCCGGCCTGTGAGCGGTCACCGCTTGCGCTGGATGCCTTATCTATTGCCAGATGCGTGCCAGCTCGTGGTTTGCGACTAGAAATTTTTCAAGTCGTTGATTTGTATAGAAAAATTCTCTGAGGCATTGAATGAGGCTCTGCTTTAGTGTTGGAACTAACTAGAATGAAAGCTAGTTAAATAGATAGATGGCATGCGCAAAAACAAGGTTGTGATCGGTTTCCTCGGCACCCAGCTCGACTCCGGCCGAGGCGCAGGACGGTGGGAGAAGTGGCGCCCCACCGTATCGCTGGTGCAGCATGAGGACGTGGTGATCGAGCGGCTGGAGCTGCTCTACACGCCGCCCCACCAGGACTTGGCCCAACAGGTGCGCGCGGATATGGTGATCGCGTCCCCCGAGACCATGGTGAACCTGGTGCCCCTGCCCATTGCCGACCCCTGGGACTTTGGCGAGGTGTATGCCAAGCTGTTTGACTGGACCCAGACCTACCGCTTTGACACCGAGCGCGAGGAATACTGGACCCACATCACCACCGGCACGCATGTGGCGCAGATTTGCCTGTTCTTGCTGGTGGAGTCGCGCCGCATTCCGGGTGTGCTGGCGCAGACCTCGCCGCCCAAGCGCCAGCGGGCGGGCGACCCGGGTAGCTACACGCTGATCGACCTGGACCTGTCGCGCTACGACGTGATCGCGCAGCGCTTTGGCGCCGAGCAGCGCGATGCGGTGGACTTCCTCAAGAGCGGCATTGCCACGCGCAACGCGCGCTTCAACGCGCTGATCGACGAGGTGGAGCGGGTGGCGGTGCGCTCGCGTGCGCCCATCCTGTTCACCGGGCCTACGGGCGCAGGCAAATCGCATTTGGCTAGGCGCATGTTCGAGCTGAAAAAATCGCGCCACCAGGTGGAGGGCGAGTTCGTGGAAGTGAACTGCGCCACGCTGCATGGCGACGGTGCGGCGTCCACGCTGTTCGGCCACAAGAAAGGTGCGTTCACCGGCGCTGCGGCCGACCGTGCGGGCCTGCTGCGCACGGCGCACAAGGGCGTGCTGTTCCTCGACGAGATCGGTGAACTGGGCCCGGACGAGCAGGCCATGCTGCTCAAGGCGGTGGAAGAAAAGCGCTTCTACCCCATGGGCAGCGACCGCGAGGTGGTCAGCGACTTCGAGCTGATTGCTGGCACCAACCGCGACCTGCGCACCGAGGTGGCGGCTGGGCGCTTTCGCGAAGACCTGTTTGCGCGCATCAACCTCTGGAGCTATGTGCTGCCCGGCCTGGCGCAGCGGCCCGAAGACATCGAACCCAACGTGGACCACCAGCTGGCCCGCGCAGGCGCCGAGCTGGGGCGCAACGTGCGCTTTTCCAACGAGGCGCGCGCGGCCTACCTGCGCTACGCCCAGTCGCCGCAAGCGCTGTGGACCGGCAACTTTCGTGACCTTTCCGCCAGCGTAACGCGCCTCGCCACGCTGGCCGACAGCGGCCGTATCGGTTTGCCTCTGGTCGATGCCGAGATCGCACGCCTGCGCTGGCTGTGGCAGCCTGCCAGCGACGCTCGCAACGGTTTGGCATCCACACCCGGTGCGCCGGGCCGCGACGATCTTGCGGCTTTGCTGGGCGACGAAGCGGTGGAAGCCATGGATCTGTTCGATCAGCTGCAACTGGCGGCCGTGCTGCAGGTGTGCCGCCAGGCGCGCACCTTGTCGGACGCGGGGCGCCAGCTGTTCCAGGCCTCGCGCACGCAGCGCACGGTGGTTAATGACGCAGACCGGTTGCGCAAGTACCTGGCGCGGTTTGGGCTGGACTGGGACCGCGTCGCTGTCGCTGGGCGATAATCCCCCCTGTGAAGCGCGCCAGACCGCCGCTGGTGCAATCTGGGAAACCAGGCACTGGAGGAACGTCCGGACTGCACAGGACAGCGTAGCAGCTAACGGCTGCCCACCGTGAGGTGAGGATCAGAGCAACAGAGACGAGTCCCGGGGGAGTGCCGCAAGGCAAACCACCGGGGGTGAAACGGGCAATCTCTACGCGCAGCAATACCAAGTAGGCCAGCGTTGATGTGGTTCCGCAGAGCTGGCGGGTAGGTAGCACCGAGCCGTGGTGGCGACACCCGGCCCAGATTAATGGCGGTCACACTGCGGGCAACCGTGGTGCACAGAATCCGGCTTATCGGCGCGCTTCACACTTTATTTCCACCCCGAATCGCCAAGGGTCGTGTTGTGAGCACGCCGCCCCTGTGGCGCGGCTGTGTTCAGTTTTTTGCGCAATGGGGTGCTTGCCCCCGCTCCAGCTCTGTCGCACGCTCCACCGTGTCGGGGTGGCTGCTCAGCAGCGACCAGACAGGGTGCGAGCCGATCTCCTGAGCCACCTTGCGCTGGCGTGCTGCCTCGGGTGTGCTGGCCCCGGAGGAGGGCGCCGATGCCGCGGCGGTCGGGCCCTTGCCCTGGTCTTTTTTCT
>NZ_JADHVT010000159.1 GCF_016783915.1 Acidovorax sp. | reverse complement strand
GGTTCTTGGTGCGCTGGCAGGCGGCAATGGAGCGTTGCAGGCGGTCGAGCAGCAGGCGCCGGTTGGGCAGGCCTGTGAGCGCGTCGTAGAACGCCAGGCGTTCGATCTCTTGTTCTGCGCGCTTGCGGTCCGTGATGTCCATGGTGAAGCCATGGGACACCACCGAGCCATCGGCCTCGCGGTGCGGGATGGCATTGGTCATGTGCCAGCGCACGCTGCCATCTGGCATGCGCACGCGGTACTCGCACTGCCAGGGCACCAGCTTGCGCACCGACATCATGGCCGAGCGCTGCACCAGCGGCAGGTCTTCGGGCACCACGCGGTGCATGAGCACGCCGTGGTTGGCAGTGACCTCGTGCGGCTCCACGCCCATGAATTCGCGCACGGCATCGCTGATGTACTGCACGCTGGTGCCACCGTCGGAATGCAGCCGGTATTCGTAGATGAAGCCGGGAATGCGGCTGGCAATGCGCTGGATGAAGAGCAGCTGCTCACGCAGTTGCTCGGCCGCACGATGTTCATCGGTCACATCCTGCACCACACCCATGACCACCTGTACCCCATCGCGAGGCAGCGTGCGCTGCACACGCGAGCGCATCCAGCGCACCTCGCCATCGGGCCGGCGCCACCGGTATTCGACGTCTTGAGCTGCGCCGAATTCGCGGATCTTCTCGAACACGTGGCGGTCCTCGAGCAGGATGCCGCTGACCGCCCGTTCGGGGTCCACCCACTCCTGCTGTTCAAAGCCTGCAATGTTGCACAGCCCAGGCGACCACAGCAGCACGGTTTCTCCAGGGTCTTCAATACGACGCCAGTGGCCGGTGCGCGCGAGGCTTTCCATGGTGTTGAACACATCGGTCTGCTCGCGCAGCTCCCGCCGCACCTCTTCCAGAGTGCGCTCGGACGCCGCGAGTGCGACGCGCAGGTTCTCGGCCTCGGAGGCATCACGCACCGTCACCACAATACAGTCGTTGGTCACGCGGCGGGCGGACAGATCCCAGGCCAGCAACAGACGGCCGGGCTCGCGCACCACCTGGCGGCATTCCAGCGGAGCGCCTACACGCACCACACCGAGCAACTGGTCCATCAGTGGCGTGTTGGCCAGCAGGTCAAACACCTCGCACGCGTCCACGCCTGGATGCCGCACCGCCCCCAAGCCTGGCATACGCCGTGCTGCGGCGTTGGCGGCCAGCAGCAGCAGGCGGCCGTCCTGCAGGCGAAACTCCATGAGCGCTACCGGCACTGCGTCCACCAGCGCCTGCAGACGCGCCTGCGCCATGGGCTCGATGAGGCCTTCCCCAGCAGGGGCGAGGAGGTCGGTCAACAGTTCGGACGAAATCACGGTCGCTCTGAAGCCTCTGAATCCGGGGGTTGAAACACCTACTCTCGACGGAGGGTGGCTCCGTTCAAAGTCAAGCTGCCAGCATACAGCCAAGAGTATGTCCAAACGTAACATACTGGCAGAACGTAGCGGAATTGCCCAAGGGACGCTCTGCGCGACTCCCTGTGCGATGTGCTTGGAGAGTGGAGAAACCAAGACAATAGGTGCTTGAAGCAAAGCAGCCTGGGCCTGATCAATGCCGCCCACCCCTGCTGATCGGCGCCCAGCAGACGCCAGCAAAGCCCCTGGAACACTGGACACATCGTCCTAATCAGGCGCCAACCCGCTTCCATCCGGCCATATCGGCCATATCGGCCATGTCGGCCATATCGGCCATGTCGGCCATGTCGGCCGTGCGACCAAGGTAGTAGTCACTGACGCCTCCCGTCAACCTGATCGCCCCGCACATCTCTCAGCGCCCAACGCTGGCTGCTCAGCGACCGAACTCGCTTTTTTGCAACCTCCCGCATGAAGGCGCCCATCGCCTTGGACGCCCAGGCGCTGTTGTATGGACTTCGGGTCGCCTGCACCGCTGTAGGCCGCACATTGCCTGGCAGAAAATTGACAACAATGATTTTCACCACACATTCCGTGACGAAAGACGCGCACTTCAGATCGAGAAATTGCTTTTTTGAAATTATTTTTATCATTTTTATTGACTTTCAAAGAAACAGGTAGTTCAATCACATCACTGCCAAAGGTAAACACCAGCAAGTAAATCGCAAGCTTGAGTTGCAATTTTCCCAACGCTCCACCCAAAGAGACAGGCACGGAAATGCGCTAGCACCCTGCTCTTCTCACGGTAACTTCTTGAGGCGGTTGCTCAATTTAACTTTTTTCGGGGGTCTTATGCGCTCTACTAAATTTATCAATTTTGCCGCTTTCGCATCGACTACCGCCCTTCTGGCCGCAGCGCCGATCAGTCATGCGGCAACCGCCACAACCCTCATGGATGTGACCGCCACCGTGCTGTCGAGCTGTGTCGCTGTAGCCACCCCGGTGATCTTTGGCAACTACACTGGCGCCGCGGTCGACAGCCACGGACATATCACCGTGACGTGCACACCGGACGTGAGCGCCTACAACGTGGGTCTTGGCAGTGGTGCCGGCTCCGGCGCGACGACTTCTGCGCGCAAGATGACAAACTTGTTGAGTGCAGATACCCTGGGGTATCACCTGTTCCGGGACGCCGCCCGTACCCAGAACTGGGGAGAAATTGCTGCTGACTGGCAGCCTTCCAGTGCCGCCACCAGCACCGCGGGCACCATCAAGACCTTCACCGTGTACGGCAGGCTCACCGCCGAACAGCAGGCTGGCATTGGTGCCTACGCCGACATCATCACGGTGACCGTCAACTATTGACTCGCCCAGCATGTCGTCTACAAGCACCATCGCCGATCTCAAGACCTGGGGCCGCGCCTGGGTCACCGGAGCACTTGGCGTGTTACTGGTCGGCACTCTAGTGTCCTCCGCATCAGCAGGCATGTCCCCGATTGCGGTAGCACCTGTGATCGTGCGGCTGGATCCGGTCATGGACACCGCTGGCGTCGAGGTGAGCAACCGGGGCGACGTTTCCTGGGGTGTGCAGGTCGAGCTCCTGCATGTGACATGGGTCGATGGAAAGGAAGAATACGCGCCGGCCCCCGACTTTGTGGTGTCTCCGCCCTCCTTTCGCCTGCAACCCGGCAAGGGCCGAGTGGTGCGCTTCAAGTACACAGGGACGCGACAGGACACTGAAGGGTTTTACCGCCTTTTTCTGCGCCAGTTGCCTGAGGCCAAAAGCGAGAAGGAAATCAGCATGGTGTTCAACGTTGGCGTGCCGATTTTTGTGGCCCCGACCGAGTCAAGACCGATGCTGACCATGACAGCGACTGGGGCGTCCACTGCTCAATTGCTCAACACTGGCAACGTAACACTGACCGTGTCAAAGCTCGAGGGCAAAGATTGCCCGCCGGAGGCACTCAAGGTACTGAGCCGGATTGCACCAGGGCAAAAACTGGTGGTCCCGGGCAATGTGGCGCGCTGCGCAACCGGCGCACAAACCGACCGTGGTCTCATGGCGCTGACAGCGCGCTGAGTCGGGTTGCCCTGGTTGACCATCCTAGGGCGTCCCTTGCGGACAATGGCCTTCAAGCTGGTTTCTGGGCTTGTTACCGAAAGCTGACCATGACCCGCCAGTGTTCGCCGACCTCGTTTTCGCCTGTCGCGCTTGGCATGATGATCGCTTCATTCTGCATGCCGGTGTGGTCGGTGGACTGTACGTCGCTGGGCTTGGTCAAAACCACCGCAGACGTGCTTCAGATTCAGGAAGCCGGCCAGGACCCGCAGGTCGCCGTGACTTACCGGAGTCCTGCCGACAACAGCTGGTTCATCCCACTGAAAGGCCAGGCCGTTGGCGCCAGTCCGCACCGCCAGACATGCTCATTCGAGCAAATCAACCTCTGGCAGCTGCCCGCCAACGATACTGCGCTGCAGGTGAATCCGGACACCGGCACGCTGACGTTTCTCGACCTCACGCAAGCCACTCAAGTGATCGACAGCCGCAAGCCGCCGACCGTCAGCACCGCAACCGTGCTGGACAGCATGGGGCTGAACTACCAACTGCTCAGCAGCTACGCGGGTAGCAAGAACTCCTCGCGCCTGACTCTGGGTGCGTCGGGCGAGTTTTACGCTTACCGCGACGGCTGGTACTACAACACCAACTTTGCCTGGACGCAGGGTGGCCGGGTGGCTCGCTACGAAAGCTATGCTCTCAAGGAATCTCCGCAAACGGGGGTTTACCTCCGGCTGGGGGATGCCGTCAGCAGCCCCACGCCGCAGGGGGAATCCGTTCAGTTTGCGGGCCTGTCCTGGGGCACCGACCGGAGCCTGAGGCCGAGCGACTTCTCGCCCGTGCTGCCCACCCTGCGCAACGGCAACGCGCTGGCGGGTCCGCTGGAGGTGTTCATCAACGACAACCTGCAGTTTCAGCAGAACGTACAAAACGGCGTGGTCGATTTGCGCAACCTGCCAGCGCAGCAAGGCTTTAACAGCTACCGCGTGCGCACGCTGGACTCCCAGGGCAACCCGATCACCGTGCAGCGCGAAATCTACCTGCCCGCCACCCTGTTGCCGCCCGGTATCACCGCTTGGCGAATCGATGCGGGTTGGCAGCGCGAGAACTTTTTTACCCACAATGCCAGTTATGGTGCACCCGTGGTGGTGGGCACTTACAGCACCGGTCTGACACACGACCTGACCGTCGGTGGCCAGGGACTGGTGTCCCGTCGCGCCTCCTCCTTCGCACTGGAAGCCGGCCGTCGATTGACCGATCTGTGGGCTGCGCACCTGGGCTTGCTGTGGGCGCGCAACACTGGCGCGCGGGACAGCACCAGCTCCCTCTTTAGCGATACGCTGCCGCAGGGCACCGGCATCCAACAGGGCGGCGCCTTGCAGGTGCGACTTGACGGCGGCGGCCGCTTCTGGCGTCTGCTGATGGACGCGACCCAAGCGCCGCACGGCCTGCCAAGTCTGGGCTCGCGGGCCCCCTTGCGGTCGAAGCGCCTGATTCAAGCGCAGTGGAGCGGGGTGCGCGACTGGACTTTTGGCGCCACCCATGTGCAGTCCCAGCGTGAGCAAAATGCCACCGAACAGATCAGCAGCCTGAGCGCGACCACCCGCGTGAGCGACAAGGGCGCCAGCCTGTCGCTGGCGCTGACGCACACCCGCTTCAAGGGCGTAGGCCAGCGCAATGTGCTGTTGGCCCTGGTGTTGCCGCTGACCAACGAGCGCGACACGCGTTCAAGCTCGGTCTACCTCAGCCAGAACCACATCGACAAGAACCAGCTGTCGCGCGCGCAGTACAGCAGCAATGACAGCAAGGACTCTGGTGCCCCCAATTGGGGGCTGGGCGCCACACGGGACTCACAACAGACCTTTTCTGCGCTGGACGGGACCTGGAGCACCTCGACCCGCATTTTTGATCTGCAGGCCAGCGCCCGGGTCGGTCGCACCGACCGCAGCGGCCTGATCACGCTGCGCAGCAACATCCTATGGACCGGTGGCCAGCTGCTCACCAGCCGCCCCCTGAACGGAGCGTTTGCGATGGTGTCGACTGGCGCCCCTGATGTCGAGGTTTCTTACGAGAACCGCCCGGCCGGCCTCACCAATGCCGATGGCGTGTTGCTGGTTCCCGGTCTGGTGGCACAGCAAACCAACCGCCTGAGCGTGAACCCCGCCACCTGGCCGATCAACTGGACCGCCAGCCAGCTGGACCGCCAGGTCATCCCGCCGCGTGGCGGGGGCGTGCTGGTGCCCTTCAAGATCAACGTGCTGTCCTGGGCCAGCCAGCCCATGGTCAAGCCGCTCCTGCCCCACAACAAGCCCTATCCCCCCGGGACCGTGGCCGTCGCCACAGGCGTCGCGCCCGATGGCATCGAGCCACCCAATGAAGCGGTGATCGACACGCGCGGCGAGCTGTGGACCGGGGAGCTGATGTCCAGCATTGGCGGGCGCGGCACCTTCAGCATCACCCTGGACAAAAAACGCTGCCACTTCACGCTGCCTGCATCAGACACCAACACCGCTGCAGCAACCCAGGCCATTGCGCTGGCCCCTGACCGATGCGAGGACACCCCATGAGCTGCTTGGGCACCAACGACTGCGCAACTGGCGGCCTGAGCGCCTGGCGCGCCAGTGCAATCCGGGGCGCAGCCAGCCTGGCCGTCCTCATGCTGGTGCTGTATTGCCCCAACAGCCAGGCGCAAACCTGCACCGCTGCAGCGATGGCGCCAGTGTTCGGTGTGTACCAGCCATCCGGCAGCGCGACCTTGGCCAACGGCAGCATCACGGTGACCTGCATGGTGCCCGCGCCCCTCGGGCTGCCGGTGAACTACAGCCTCAGCCTGAGCATGGGTGGCCAGCCGTCGGCCATGCAGCGGCAGCTGGCAGCGGGCAGCAGCCGCCTGGGCTACAACATGTATTGCGACAGCGCCTACACCCAGATCTGGGCTGACGGCACCAACGCATCATGTGTGGGCACCGGGGGCACGGGCAGCATGCAGGGCAGTGTGGTCAAGGTTTTCCAGGTCTACGGACGCATTCCTGCGGGTCAGTACGTGCCTGCGGGGAGTTACAGGGACGCGGTATCGGTGACCCTACTCTATTGACAGCGCTGGAGCTGTCCAGACTTCCGATGGTCTGGCGGGCGACGGGGCTCAGCGAGCCAGCAGCGCATCGAAAGCCCCCGATAATTCGAGCTGCCTTTCACCCAGCAGGCCTCTCCGCCTGCTGCCGTTTACCCTGACATCCATCGCATGACATCCGCCGCGCCGATCACCGAGCCCATTGCATCGCCGCACACCCCGATGATGCAGCAGTACCTGGCCCTCAAGGCCGGGTACCCCGAGACGCTTTTGTTCTACCGCATGGGCGACTTCTACGAGGTCTTCTGGCAAGACGCCGAAAAGGCCGCGCGCCTGCTCGACATCACGCTCACGCAGCGAGGCCAGTCAGGCGGCCAGCCGGTGGTGATGGCAGGGGTGCCCTTCCACGCGCTCGAGAACTACCTGGCGCGCCTGATCAAGATGGGCGAATCGGTGGCCATTGCCGAGCAGGTGGGCGAAGTGGGCGCCACCAAGGGCCCGGTGGAGCGCAAGGTGGTGCGCGTGGTCACGCCCGGCACACTGACCGACACCGAGCTGCTGTCCGACAAATCCGAATCGATGCTGATGGCCGTGCACCAGGCGCCGCGTGCGCGCTGCGGGCTGGCGTGGATCAGCGTGACGCAGGGCCGCGTGTTCCTGGCTGAATGCGCCCACTACGAACTGGGTGCCTGGCTGGCCCGCGTGGCGCCCAGCGAACTGATCTACAGCGCGGGCGTGACCGAGCGCTTTGAGCAGCAACTGCAGGTACTGCGCCAAAGCGGCGCCTTCACCTGCCCCATGAGCCCCCGGCCCGACTGGCAGTTCGACAGCGCTTTGGGCGAACGCAAGCTGCTCGAAAACCTGGGCGCCGCCAGCCTGCAGGCCTGGGGCGCGCAAGACCTGGGCGAATCGCACGCCGCCGCCGCCGGGCTGCTCACGTATGCCGAACACACGCAGGGCCGCACGCTCACCCACGTGCACAGCGTGCAGGTGCAGCGCAACGACGACCTCATCGACCTGCCCGCCACCACGCGGCGCAACCTGGAGCTGGTCAAAACCCTGCGCGGCGACGATGCGCCCACGCTGTTTTCGCTGCTCGACACCTGCATGACTGGCATGGGCAGCCGCCTGCTCAAAACCTGGCTGCTGGAGCCGCGCCGTGACCGCGTCGAAGCACGACAGCGCCTGTCAGCCACCACCGCCCTGCGCGGTGCGGGCGGCGCCGGTGGGGGCAGTGGCCCCTGGGCCGTGCTGCGCGGCGAACTCAAAGGCGTGAGCGATGTGGAGCGCATCACCGCCCGCATCGCCCTGCGCCAGGTGCGCCCGCGCGAACTGGTGGGCCTGGGCAAAACGCTACAAAAAGCAGAGCTGCTAGCGCTTAATGGACAAGCGCTAGAGCCCTATTTGATTCAAATTTTCAGCCACCTGCAGCCACCCGATGGCTGCACTGCCCTGCTGCAGGCCGCCATTGCCGAAGAGCCCGCCGCCCTGGTGCGCGACGGCGGCGTGATCGCCAACGGCTTCGACACAGAGCTCGATGAGCTGCGCGCCATCCAGACCAACTGCGACGCGTTCCTGCTGGACCTGGAAACGCGCGAAAAGGCGCGCACCGGCATCCCCAACCTGCGCGTGCAGTTCAACAAGGTGCATGGCTTCTACATTGAAGTGACCGGCAGCCACCTCGACCGTGTGCCGGACGACTACCGCCGCCGCCAGACGCTCAAGAACGCCGAGCGCTTCATCACACCCGAACTCAAGGCGTTTGAAGATAAGGCCCTGTCGGCCAACGAGCGCGCCCTGGCCCGCGAGAAATGGCTGTACGAGCAGATCCTGGACCAGCTGCAGCCCCACGTTCCAGCCCTCACCCGCCTGGCCCAGGCACTGGCCACGTTGGATGTGCTGTGCGCGCTGGCCGAACGCTCGCTCACCCTCCACTGGTGCGCACCCCAGTTCGTGCCCGAGCCCTGCATCGAGATCGAAGGCGGCCGCCACCCCGTGGTCGAGGCGCGCCTGGCAGAAACGTCGAGCGGCAGCTTCATCGCCAACCACACGCGGCTGAACGCCAACACGCGCATGCAGGTCATCACCGGCCCCAACATGGGCGGCAAATCCACCTACATGCGCCAGGTCGCGCTCATCGTGCTGCTCGCCAGCATGGGCAGCCATGTGCCCGCCGCCAGTTGCCGCCTGGGGCCCATCGACGCCATCCACACCCGCATCGGCGCGGCGGACGATCTGGCCAATGCGCAGTCCACCTTCATGCTGGAAATGACCGAAGCTGCGCAAATACTGCACGCTGCCACGCCCCACAGCCTGGTACTGATGGACGAGATCGGCCGGGGCACCAGCACGTTCGATGGCCTGGCACTGGCCAGCGGCATTGCCACGCACCTGCACGACAAGACCCGCGCCTTCACGCTGTTCGCCACGCACTACTTCGAGCTGACCGAGCTTCCCGCCAAGGCGCGCCACGCCATCAATATGCATGTGAGCGCCACCGAGAGCGGGGCGGACATCGTGTTCCTGCACGAGATCCAGCCCGGCCCGGCCAGTCGCAGCTACGGGATTCAGGTGGCCAAGCTGGCGGGCATGCCCTCGCCCGTGCTGCACCACGCCCGCCATGCGCTGGCCGCGCTCGAAGAGCGCGCGGGCGAGGATGAGTTGCAAGTGGACCTGTTCGCCGCGCCCGAGGTGCCCGAGAGCGCGGGCGCCAGCCCGCTCGAGGCCGCGCTTTCAGGCATCAACCCCGACGCCCTGAGCCCGCGCGAAGCGCTGGATGCGCTGTACCAGCTCAAGAAGTTGGCAGGCTGAAGCGACGCCCACCCCGGCTGCGCTACAGGCTGCTGACCGGGCTCTGGGCACATCGCCAGCGCATTTTTGAGCCCCAGGGGCATCAGGCGCTAGTGCCATATGCCCTGGTTGCTATCATTTTTGAATAGCCGTACCCCGCAACAACTGGGAGCTACCTGCAGGGGCACAGGCCGCCAATGCCACAGGCGACTAAACTCGCGGGTTACCTCCAAACAACGAACCCCATTGCTCCATGACGTACTGCGTCGCCATCAAACTCAACGCCGGGCTGGTTTTCCTGTCCGATTCCCGCACCAATGCCGGCCTGGACCAGATCAGCTCGTTCCGCAAGATGATGGTCTATGAGAAGGTGGGGGACCGCTTCATGGTGCTGCTGTCGGCGGGCAACCTGTCCATCTCGCAGTCGGTGCGCGAGATCTTGCAGACCGAGCAGATCAAGGATGGGGAGTCGGGGGAAGCCATCACCATCTGGAACGCCAAGAGCATGTTCGACGCCGCCCGCGTGCTGGGCGCCGCCGTGCGCCATGTGCATGAGCGCGACGGCGCAGCCCTCAAGCGCTCGGGCGTGGACTTCAATGTGTCCATGGTGTTTGGCGGTCAGATCAAGGGCGAGGGCATGCGCCTGTTCC
>NZ_JADHVT010000158.1 GCF_016783915.1 Acidovorax sp. | reverse complement strand
CCGCTCGGTGCGCCCGACCGCGACTGAGCAGCGCCCGCAACACGGCACCAGGAGACCCCCCATGATGAGCCCCGAACCCCACGCCATGCACCGCTGGCTGCAGCAGTTGCTGGGCGACTGGACCTGCGAGTCTTCGGCCGACATGGGGCCTGGCGAGCCCCCCGCACAAAGCCAGGGCACCGAGCACGTACGTGCGCTGGGCGCCCTGTGGGTGCTGTGCGAAGGGGCGGGCTCCATGCCCGCCGGGGGCGGCGAGGCCCGCATGCTGATGACGCTGGGCTACGACCCGGACCAGCAGGCGTTCGTCGGCACCTGGGTGGGCTCGATGATGACCCACATGTGGGTGTACCGTGGCACGCTCGATGCGGACCAGAAGGTGCTGACGCTGGAGGCCGAAGGCCCCAGTTTCAAGAACGACGACGCCACCACACGCTACCGGGACGTGATCACTCTCGTCAGCGCCCACGAGCGCACGCTCACCTCATTTGGCCAGCAGCCGGACGGTGGCTGGAAGCAGTGCATGCAAGCCAAGTACACGAGAACGCCCTGAGCCGCTACGCGGCTTCCCCCTCAAACGGTGACGCACCCGGCGCACCGGCCAAGCGAGTTTCACGGGCGCACTGGCATGGCACTCCGCCAGTCGCAAGCGCAACGCGCGTGACACACTGCGCCGTCCATCTCTTCTGATTTCCGCTGTCCCATGACCCTCCGCATCGAAGGCCGCGCACGCTGGCCCGCACTCATCCTGCTGTGCCTGGGCGAGCTGATGATCGTGCTCGACACCACCATCGTGAATGTCGCGCTGCCCAGCATCAAGGCCGACCTGGGCTTTACCGAAACCTCGCTGGTGTGGGTGGTCAACGCCTACATGCTCACCTTTGGCGGCTGCCTGCTGCTGGGCGGGCGGCTGGGGGACCTGTATGGCCACCGGCGGCTGTTTCTGGCGGGCATCACGCTGTTCACCATTGCTTCGCTGGCCTGCGGGCTGGCCCAAACGCAAGGGCTGCTGGTGGCGGCACGTGCGGTGCAGGGCGTGGGCGGCGCCGTGGTGTCGGCTGTGGCGCTGTCGCTCATCATGAATCTGTTCACCGAGCCGGGCGAGCGTGCGCGCGCCATGGGTGTCTACGGCTTTGTGTGCGCCGGTGGCGGCAGCATTGGGGTGCTGCTGGGTGGCGTACTCACCAGCGCGTTGAGCTGGCACTGGATCTTTCTGGTCAACATCCCCGTCGGCGTGGCCATCTATTTGGCCTGCCTGGCGCTGCTGCCAGGCGGCAAGGGGCAGGCGCACGGGCAGCGGCTGGACGTGGCGGGCGCCGTCACCATCACCGCGTCGCTGATGCTGGCGGTGTACGCCATCGTCAATGGCAACGCGGCGGGGTGGACCTCGCTGCAGTCGCTGGGGCTGCTGGGGGCTGCGGCGGCGCTGCTGGCGGCCTTTTTGTTCATCGAGTCGCATGTGGCTGCGCCGCTGGTGCCCCTGCCGCTGTTGCGGCTGCGCAACCTGGCCATCTCCAACGTGGTGGGTGTGCTGTGGGCAGCGTCGATGTTTGCGTGGTTCTTCCTGTCGGCGCTGTACATGCAGCTGGTGCTGGGCTACGACGCCATGCAGGTGGGCCTGGCGTTCCTGCCGTCCAACCTCATCATGGCGGGCTGCTCGCTGGGGCTGTCGGCCTGGGTGGTGATGCGCTTTGGCATTTGCCGCACGCTAGGATGGGGGCTGCTGCTGGCCGCGGTGGGCCTGGCCCTGTTTGCGCTGGCGCCCACCGAGGGGCGCTTTGTCATCCACGTGCTGCCCGGCATGCTGCTGCTGGGCGTGGGCGCCGGCATTGCGCTCAACCCGCTGCTGCTGGCCGCCATGGGCGATGTGAAGCCCGAAGACTCGGGGCTGGCCTCGGGGGTGGTGAACACGGCCTTCATGATGGGCGGCGCCCTGGGCCTCGCCATTCTGGCCAGCCTGGCCGATGCGCGCACCGACCACCTGCGCCAGGCCGGGGCCAGCGTGCAGCAGGCGCTCAATGCGGGCTACCAGCTGGCGTTCTGGGTGTCGGCCCTGTGTGCGCTGGTGGCCGCCGTATTGGGCGGCTTCGTGTTGCGCCCGGCACCGCCCCCGTCAGGTGCCGCGCCTTCCCACCCTGGTGCTGCATGAGGAGATGGTCTGCTATCTAATTGATAGCTTCTCAGGCATATTGCACTAGCGCGTGCGGCCATTTTTGCTTGAAATGGTGGCGAACCTGTGTGCGCATGCTGTGCGGCACTGTCCTGTATGCCGCACCGCACTGTTCTACCCAGCGCACTTCTGAAAGCAGCCTCTGGCCTTATCTTTGGCAGGCTTGCTGCCCGATAGCCGGTGGCGCAAACCCAAGGAGCCCTTGATGTCGTCCTCCCCCACCGTGTCTTCGTCTGCCGCCAGTCTGCCCGTCGTGCAGGCCCAGGCGCTGGGTCCGCTGTGGCCCACGATGGACCCGTTCCTGTTCTGCGCCCACCATGACGATGCCTACCCCGCAGGCAATGGCGCGTTTGCGCCCGCCGTGTCGCTGGAGGGCCGCCAGATCGGCAGCGACTTCAGCCGCAAGGATGGCTGGAGCATGTACCACGGCGACACGGTGCCCGGCTTTCCGGGCCACCCGCACCGGGGCTTTGAAACCGTGACCCTGGTGCGCAAGGGCCTCATCGACCATTCCGACTCGCTGGGCGCCGCCGCGCGCTTTGGCGGGGGCGATGTGCAGTGGGTCACGGCGGGCAAGGGCATCGTGCATTCGGAGATGTTCCCGCTGCTCAACGCCACCGAGCCCAACTCACTGGAGCTGTTCCAGATCTGGCTGAACCTGCCCGCGAAGAACAAGATGGTGGAGCCGCACTTCACCATGCTGTGGAACGAGCGTATTCCGCGCCTGGTCCACCACGACGATGCAGGTCGCGCCACCACGGTGACGGTGGTGGCGGGCGCCCTGCCCGGCGCGCCCGCGCCGCTGGCGCCGCCACCCGAGTCCTGGGCTTCGCAGCCCGAGGGCGATGTGGCGATCTGGACGCTGCGCATGGACCCCGGCGCGCAGTGGACGCTGCCCGCCGCGCGCGGCCAGGGCACGCGCCGCATGCTGTACTTCTTTGTGGGCGACAGCCTGCGCGTGGGACCGCAGGACGTGGGCCAGCACGCCGCGCTGGAGCTGGTGGCCGGCCAGGACTGGCAGCTGACCAACACCGGCGCCACGCCGCTGGAATGCCTGCTGCTGCAAGGCCAGCCCATCGCCGAGCCCGTGGCGCAGTACGGCCCGTTTGTGATGAACACGCAGGCCGAGATCATGCAGGCCATGAACGACTACCGCCGTACCCAGTTCGGCGGCTGGCCCTGGCCCGACCAGGACCCGGTGCATGGCACCGAAGCGCGGCGTTTTGCACGCTACCCCGGCCAGACGGAGGAAGAGCGCCCGGCCGAGGCCCCGGCGGGCGCATAGGGTTGTTCACCAGGCCCTGCCAAGCCTCCACGAGGCCCTGCGGCAGCCGTCCGGCGCCTCGTGGACAATCCGGGGTTTCGTTCTGACCCGCGCGGCGGCAGGCGGCTCACCCCTGCCAGCCTCGCGCGGTTTTTCACCGCCTGAAAGCGCAAGCATCACCATGGCTACCACCATCACCAAAGACTCTGCCGTCACCATCACCTACAAGGTCACCACGCCCCAGGGCAAGCCGCTGGATGCGGGCCACCTGTCGTACCTGCACGGCGGCTACGAGAACATCTTCCCCAAGGTCGAGGCCGCGCTCGAGGGCCAGGCCGTGGGCTTCAGCACCACGCTGCAACTAGAGGTGGAAGACGCCTTTGGCGCGCGCGATGAAAGCCTGGTGCGCACCATTCCCAAAAGCGAGTTCCCGCCCGGCGTGAAGGTCGGCGGCCAGCTGCAGGGGGTGGGCAACGACGGCCAGCCCGCCGTGTTCAACGTGGTCAAGATCAAGGGCCCCGAAGTGCATCTGGACGGCAACCACCCGCTGGCAGGCCAGGCGTTGACCTTCAGCTGCAAGGTCACCGAAGTGCGCGCCGCCAGCCCCGAAGAAATTGCGCACCGCCATGTGCATGGTGCACACGGCCACCACCATTGATAGCCAGTCCAGGTGCCGCTGCTCGGGCCCCTGGTTTGCGCCCGCTGGTTACAGCGCTTCCAGCACCGTCGCAATGCCCTGCCCGCCACCAATGCACTGCGTGGCCAGCGCATAACGGCCCTTCTCGCGCTGCAGCAGCGCAGCGGCCTTGCCCGTGATGCGCGCACCTGTGGCGCCCAGCGGGTGTCCGATGGACAGGCCACACCCATCAATATTGATGGTGTCTTCGCGCAGGCCCAGTTCGCGGATGCAAGCCAGGGCTTGCGATCCAAACGCTTCATTGATCTCCACGACATCCAGATCGCTGACCGACAGCTTCGCGCGGGCCAGTGCCTTGCGTGTGGCGGGTACGGGGCCCATGCCCATGTACGCAGGATCTACGCCCGCAGTGGCCATTGCGCGGATGCGGGCTAACGGGGCAAGTCCGTGCCGCGCTGCATATGCATCGGTGGTCACCAAGACAGCCACCGCGCCATCTGTCAGGGGCGACGAGGTGCCAGCGGTCACCACACCATCTTCGCGGAATGCGGGTCGCAGCGCCGCCAGTGCCTCCAGCGTGGTGCTGGGGCGGATGCAGCCGTCCTGAGTCACCAGTTCGCCCGACGCCAGGGCAATAGGTACGATTTCAGCCTGCAGCAGACCGGCCTCGCGCGCTGCCGCAGCCTTGTGGTGTGACGACACGGCCAGTGCTTCCTGATCAGCGCGGCTCACCCCGTATCGGTGGGCAACGTTCTCGGCCGTCTCTCCCATGCTGATGTACGCATCGCTGTGCTCGTACAACGTGGGGTGGGCCGAGAAGTTGAAGCCCCCTTGCGGAACCATGGTCATGGACTCGACGCCAATGCACAGAAAGGCCTCGCCCAGGCCCGCCTCAATCTGTGCGGCGGCGATATGCATTGCGGACATGGATGATCCGCAAAAGCGGTTCACCGTCATGCCGCCCACTTCGTGGGGCAGGCCCGCCAGCAGCGACACGATGCGCGCGATGTTGTTGCCCTATGCTGCCTCCGGGTAGGCGCAGCCGGCAATCACGTCTTCAAGGGTTGCAGGGTCGATACCGGTACGCTGCAGCAGGCCCGTGACCACCTGCGCGGCCAGGGTGTCGGGCCGTACCTCGGTCAACGCTCCCTTGCGGGCGAAGTGGAACGGGGAGCGGGCATAGGCAGAAATCAGTGCTTGCATGGTCAGACCTCGGGTGTGGGGCAGGAAGGCTCAGACGCTGGTGGTGACCGCGTAGCGTTGGGCTGGCTGACGCAGCGACAGGAAAGGTCCGAGCGCCCGGCGCGCGTCTTCCAGCGCGTTCCACTCGTGCACCGCTTCCAGCGAGGGGATGGTCACCGCTTCGCCCTGATCCAGACCGGCCAGCGCGGCATCCACCATGGCGTCCACGTCCATCAGCATGTCTTGCGGCAGGTGGCTGATGGGTGTACCCGCGCGGTCCCAGATCTCGGTGCGTGTTGCACCCGGCATCACAGCCTGCACGCGGACGCCTATCGGCCCCAGCTCCTGCTGCAGGGACCGGGTGAGGTTCAGTAGATAGGCCTTGGTGCCGCTGTACGTGCCGTTGAACATCTCTGGCAGCAGTGCCAAAACCGAGGCAATGTTGATCAGCGTGCCCGCCTTGCGCGCCGCAAAGCCCTTGGCTGCTGCCGCAGCGAGCCGGGTGGGGGCCAGCACGTTCAGCGCCACCATGCGTTCCACGGCATCGATATCGGCGTCCAGCAATGTCCCTGTTACCGCAATGCCCGCGTTGTTGAGCAGCAGCGTGATGCTGGCGTCGTTGTGCAGACGCTGCTCCACACGGATCAGGTCGCTGCGGTCGGTCAGGTCCGCCTGCAGCACCTCAGTCTTCACCCCGCTCTCCTGCGCCAGACGGTGGGCGAGTGCAGCCAGGCGTACGGCGTCACGCGCTACAAGGATCAAATCGTAACCACGCCGCGCCAGCCGGTCTGCGTACACGGCACCAATGCCGGACGACGCGCCGGTGATGAGGGCTGTGCCCAGCGATGGGCGCGAGGAATGGTTTGCTGTGGTGGTCATGGCGGTTTCCTGAAAGCTGTTTTAGATGATGATCGTCACGTTTAAATTATATGACGATCATCATTTAAAATGTCAAGACTGAATTTCAGGGCCAACATCCCCGGGGAGAGATAGACAATGAAGGTCAGCAAGGAACAGATGGCGGAGAACCGTGAGCGCATTCTTGATGCGGCCGCGCAGTTGTTTCGCGAAAAGGGTTTCGACGGCATTGGAGTGGCCGACCTGATGAAGAGCGCAGGGCTCACGCATGGCGGGTTCTATGGGCACTTTGCGTCCAAGGACGAGCTCATGGCGCAGGCCAGCGCAAGAGCCTTGCAGCGGCTGCAGACCGCCTGGGCAGCCATTGCGCGTGAGGCTGTGGAGCAGGGGCAGGACC
The DNA here is from genome assembly GCF_016783915.1 of Acidovorax sp. Lineage (GTDB taxonomy): Bacteria > Pseudomonadota > Gammaproteobacteria > Burkholderiales > Burkholderiaceae_C > Acidovorax. Next base: position 3,714 of record NZ_JADHVT010000158.1, on the reverse strand, counting down.
CTTTGGCAGCTATCGAGGCGGCCTATCTTTCGCCACGCCACCGTGATGCCGCCGGGCAGGGCTGCCTGCTGGCCGCGCTGGGCGGTGATGCAGCGCGGCAGGGGCCTGCCGTGCGTCATGCTGTGACCGAGGGCGTGCGCGCCCAACTGGAAGGACTGGCCACCTTGATGTCTGGCCGTACCAAGGCCGCGAAGCGCCAGCGTGCGCTGGCCGACTATGCGAATCTGGTGGGCGCCATGGTGCTGGCGCGCGCGGTGGACGATGAAGAGCTGTCGAACGAAATCCTGAATGCAACCGCAGCCGCACTGCGCTTGCCGGAGCCTGTCCCGCGGTGAGTGCCCACGGCGTATGAAACGCAGCGCGCTGGAGCTTGCTATCGCATTTTTTGTCCTCGCATCTCTGCGGTTGCCATAGCTACAGCATTGAGTCCTGCGATGGAAAAACACAAAGCCCGCAGAGCGGGCTTTGTGTGGTGGTTGACTGGGAACTTACTTGGCCGCTTCAGGCTTGGCAGCGTCGGCTTTTTTCTGTGCCGCTGCCTTGGTCTTCTTGGCCTTCGCCTTCTTGTCTGCCTTCTTTTCTGCAGGGGCCGACGCGGTGGCGGTTGGCGTTACTGCGGGCTTGGCTTCGGCTTTGACCGCTGGGGTGGCGGGTGTGGCTGGAGTGGCGGGCATGGCCGATGTGGCAGGGGTCGCAGGCGCCGCGGCCTTCGCGGGAGTTGCTGGCGTTGCGGGGGCCGCAGGGGCTTGGGCAAACGATGCGGTCACAAAGAAACCAGCGAGCAGGGCAGCGAGGAGCTTGTTCATGAGAAATCCTTTCAGATCGGATAACCGCCCGACACAGCGTCGGACTTAGCTATGCAACGGTGCTCGGATGCGGCGCGATGACAGGTTACGAAGTCATTGGCAACAAGGCGTTACCGCGCCCAAGTCCCCGCCCGTTCAGCACCGGCTCCTTGGCCAGATGCTCGCGTGCCCATTCCACAAAGGCGCGCACCTTCGCCGGGGCCCGCCGCCCTGCGGGGTACACGATATGCACGGGCACAGGTGGCAGTTCGTGGTCGGCCAGCACGATGCGCAAGCGCCCTGCGCGCAGGCTGGCTGCGGCCTGGTAGGCAAGGCAGCGGGTCAGGCCAATGCCGGCCTCTGCGGCGGCAATGTCCACCTCGTTGCTGTTGCTGATCCAGGTGAATTGCGGCTGGCCTGTGGCGCCATCGCGAAACTTCCAGGGCGCTGGCGTGCGTGCGTCAAAGGCGAAGCCGATGGCCTGGTGGCTGCTCAGGTCGGCCGGGCTGCGTGGCCTGCCGTGTTGCGCCAGGTAGGCGGGAGACGCCACCACCAGGCGGCGCAGCGCGCCCACCTGCACCGCAGTGAGGCCGGAGTCAGGCAGGTGCGCGATGCGGATGGCCACGTCCATGCCTTCATCGAGCAAATGCACCAGGCGGTTGACGAACAGCGTGCGCACCTGCACGCGCGGCTGGGCCTGCAAAAAGCCCTGCACGATGGGCGCCACATGCTGGATGCCGAACATCTGCGGCGCCGTGATGGACAGCAGCCCCTGGGCCTCGGCCTGTGCACCGCTGGCTGCCTGCTCGGCCTCGTGCAGGTCGTTAAGTAGGGGGCGGCAGTCTTGCAAGAAGCGCTCGCCCGCCTCGGTCAAGCGCACCAAACGCGTGCTGCGCTGGAACAGCAGCACACCCAGCCGCGCCTCCAGCGCCGCAATGGCGCGCGTGACAGCCGTGGCGGAGCAGCCCAGCCGCCGGCCCGCTACGGCAAAGCCGCCAGCGTCCGCCACGGCCACAAAACAGCGCAGGGTGTCGAGATAGTCCATGCGACCAATTATTGCGGATACCGCAATTATGAAAAGCGGTGATTGGTTATTCACATCGCAATCTGCAATAGCTATCGTCGAGCCATCTTCCCTTTCACCCACCGACGAGGCTTCACCATGTTCCCCACCACCCCGCTCCAGCTCTACCGCATGCCCATCTCGGGCCACTGCCACCGTGTGGAGCTGATGTTGTCCCTGCTTGGGCTGCCCTATGAACTGATCGACGTGAACCTGCTGCGCGGCGAACACCAGCGCGCGGAGTTCCTGGCACTCAACCCGCTAGGCCAGGTGCCCGTGCTGGTGGACGCAGGCCAGGTGCTGAGCGACGGCAATGGCATCCTGGTGTATCTGGTTCAGCGCTACGCCCCTGGCAGTGCCTGGCTGCCACAAGACGCCGTGGGGCAGGCGCAGTTGCAGCGCTGGTTCAGCCTGGCGGCGGGCTTTCTGGCGCCGGGCATTGGTGGGCCGCGCTTTGCGACATTGACGGGCCGTGCTGTGAGCGAGGTGGCGCAGGCCACCGGCAAGCGCCTGCTCACCTTCATGGAGGGCGAGCTGCAGGGGCGTGCCTGGTTGCTCGGGGGCACAGCGCCCAGCCTGGCCGATGTGGCCATGGTCAGCTACACCTCGCAGGCCCACCTGGCGGGGCTGCCGCTGGATGTCTACCCGCGCATTGCGGCCTGGGTGGCGCGCATGCAGGCCTTGCCGGGTTACCCGGTGCTGGCCGACCAGCTGCCCACTGCCGAGCAGGTGGCGGCATGACAGCCACCGTGCCTGCTGCACCGGTTGGGGTGCCGGTGCCGCCCGAGGCATTCCACCCCGGCGAGCATGCCCTGCAGGCGCGCGTGGGCGTGCGCGAGCGCATGGCGGCCGTGGGTGCGATGGTGCTGCGCGATCACATGCCCGACCAGCACCGTGAGCTGTTTGAGACGCTGCCCACCTTATTGCTGGGGGCGCTGGATGAACAAGGCCAGCCGTGGGCCACGATGCTGGCAGGCCAGCCCGGTTTCGTGCACACCCCCGATGCGCAGCGCATGCAGATCGCGACCGCGCCGGATTCCAAGGACCCGGTGCTCGCACACCTGGCGCCAGGCGCGGCCGTGGGCGTGCTGGGGCTGGAGCCGCACACGCGGCGGCGCAACCGCATGAACGGGCGGGTGGCAGCGTTTGGCGATAACGGCCTGGACGTGCAGGTGGTGCAGAGCTTTGGCAACTGCCCCAAATACATCCAGGCGCGGCAGCCAGGCCTGCGCGCTGCGCTGGCCGCTCCGGGCCCGGTGCAGTGGCTGGGCGTGGGACTGGACGCCGCCGCCATCGCGCGCGTGCAGCTTGCCGACACCCTCTTCATCGCCAGTGCCTCGGCGCCACGCCCTGGTGCCGGGCACAGCGAAGGCGTGGATGTATCGCACCGGGGCGGCGAGCCAGGCTTTGTGCAGGTGGCGCACACGGAGGCCGGCGTGGTGCTGAGCCTGCCGGACTACCCTGGCAACCAGTTCTTCAACACCCTGGGCAACCTTGCGCTGCACCCGCTGGCAGGCTTGCTGGTGGTGGACTATGAAGACGGTGGCTTGCTGCACATTGCCGCGCAGGCCGAGGTGCTTTGGGACCGCGCAGCGCGTACTGCCTGGCCCGGCGCACAGCGTGTGCTGCGGCTCACGGTGTTGCGCGCCCTGTGGCGGCCGCAGGTGCTGCCATGGCGCTGGACGCCGCCGGTGTCTGCCCCTCAGTTCCGGGTGATGCGCGAGGCAGCGCTGGACTGAGTGGCGCACCACCAGCGGGCAGCGCACGGGGTGTCGTTGTCCCCGCAATGCGCCTGCGCGGCACGGTGGCTTCGGCCTCCACCATCTGCCCGCTGCGCTCGTGCGCCGTCTGCGCCAGCTCGGTGAC
>NZ_JADHVT010000157.1 GCF_016783915.1 Acidovorax sp. | reverse complement strand
CCATGGCTTGCTGCATGCAGGCAATGGCGCCGTCGCCCGAAGGGGCCACCATGTCTTCGCCGTCGCTGGTGGCACCAAAGCCCACCACTTCGGCCAAGATGTGGGCGCCGCGCGCCAGGGCGTGCTCCAGGCTTTCCAGCACCACGGCGCCGCCGCCGCCTGCGATCACAAAACCATCGCGGTTCGCGTCGTAGGCGCGCGAGGCTTGCTCGGGCGTGTCGTTGTACTTGCTGGACATGGCGCCCATGCCATCAAACAACAGCGACATGCCCCAGGACAGTTCTTCGCCACCACCGGCAAACATCACGTCCTGCACGCCCCAGGCGATCTGCTGGGCTGCCGCGCCGATGCAGTGCGCCGAGGTGGAGCAAGCCGAGGTGATGGAGTAGTTGATGCCCTTGACCTTGAAGTTGGTGGCCAGGCAGGCCGACACGGTGGAGCTCATGCAGCGCGTGACCTGATAGGGCCCCACACGGCGGATGCCCTTTTCGCGCAGTGTGTCGGCCGCTTCGATCTGGTTGGCGGGAGAGCCGCCGCCCGAACCCATGATGAGGCCGGTGCGCGGGTGGCTGACTTGGCTTGGCGTGAGGCCCGCCTGGGCGATGGCATCTTCGAGCGCGATCTGCGCATAGGCCGCCGCATCGCCCATGAAGCGCAGCTGCTTGCGATCGATGCGCGCTTCGATGTCGATATCGGGCGCGCCACCCACCTGGCTGCGCAGGCCCAGTTCCTTGAACTTTTCCACGGCCTTGATGCCGCTGGTGCCCGCACGCAGCGAAGCTTCCACAGCGGCCAGATCGTTGCCAATGCACGAGACGATGCCCGCGCCAGTGATGACTACGCGCTTCTTGGTGGTCATGCTGCGTCCTTGCCGTCTTCCTCGCGCTTGAACAGGCCCACGCGCAGGTCGTTTGCCACATAGATTTCCTTGCCGTCCGCCAGCAGGCGGGCGTCGCCAATGGCCATGACCAGCTTGCGTTTGATGACGCGCTTGATGTCGATTTCGTAGGTGACCAGCTTCACGTCCGGGCCTACTTCGCCCGTGAACTTGACCTCGCCCGCACCCAGCGCACGGCCCCGGCCAGGCAGCTGCAGCCAGGTCAGGTAAAAACCGATGAGCTGCCACATGGCATCCAGCCCCAGGCATCCCGGCATGACCGGATCACCCTGGAAGTGGCAGGCAAAGAACCACAGGTCGGGTTTGACATCGAGTTCGGCGCGGATCTTTCCCAGCCCGTGCGCGCCACCATCGCTGTCGATGTGCGTGATGCGGTCAAACATCAGCATGGGCGGCAGCGGCAGGCGCCCGCTGTCGGCGCCGAACAGCCGGCCCTCGCCCGAGGCGATCAGTTGTTCGTAGGAAAAGGAATCTGCCATTTTCAGTCGTGCTCCAGAACGGCGGTTGGCCCGCCTCAAATCATCGTTTTACGCAACACCAGCCCCCGGTTGCGGGCCTCTATTATCAAGGCATAGGGAGCCGCCTCTAAACACGGGGTTGCGCAGGCACCGGCGCCACCGGGCGAAATGCCTGACCTGGATCAATTGGCACGCGCCCCACGCCCCCTGATGGCAACCATGGCCCCCATCAGCGCCAGAGTCCCCAGAGCCCACAGCGGCCACAGCCCCCAGCGCGACACCCACCATGCGTAGGGCGTGATGGCCCAGCCACTTTGTGCGTCCAGCCCCCGGCCTTGCACCTCGCCTTTGAGCACCCCGCGCGTATAGCGGGCCAGCTGGTGCGTAACCACGCCCCGGTGGTCAATGATGACGGTAGCGCCTGTGTTGGTGGCGCGCACCATGGGGCGCTCGAATTCCAGCGCACGCATGCGGCTGATGTGCAGATGCTGGTCAATGGCCAGGGTGTCGCCAAACCAGCCGATGTTGCTGAAGTTGACGAACACCGTGGGAGCCTGGGCGGGGTCGATGAATCGTGCGCCCAGCTCCTCGCCAAACAGGTCTTCGTAGCAGATGTTGGGCGCGATGCGCTGCCCCGCCACGGCAAACGACGCCTGGCCCACGGTTCCTCGGTTGAAGTCGCCCAGCGGGATCTTCATCATGGCCGTGAACCACCTGAAGAACGGCGGGATGAACTCGCCAAACGGCACGAGGTGGTGCTTGTCGTAGCGGTAGGGCTCGGCTTGTGTGGCAGCACTCATGCCCAGTACGGAGTTGGTGTAGCCCTGCGCTTCATCGCCCAGCGGAATGCCCACCATGGCGGCCTGGGTGCCTTGCGCATAGCGTTGCTGGATGCCCTCCAGATACCCTGGGATGAGCTGCTGGGGCAGCAGCGGAATGGCGGTCTCGGGCGCCACCACCAGGTCAGCCTGGGCGTTGCGCAAGGTCTCGGCATACCACTGCAGGGCCACGGGCACGCCACTGCCGGACTGGAACTTTTCGTCCTGAGGGATGTTGCCCTGCAGCAGCTCCAGGCTCAGGGCGGGCGCTGCGCGCCGTGCCGGGGTGTGGCAGAGGTTGACCGCGCACAGCCGATCCACCGTGGCCCAGGCCAGGAGGCCGCCCGCCACCAGCACCAACGCCCACCAGCGCAGGCTGCGCAGGTCGGTGGACCGCACCTGCACCACGCCCATCGCCAATACAGCAGCCACCGCGCTGATGCCGTACACCCCCATGTGGCGGGCCAGCACGGCGAGCGGCCCATCCACATGCGCGTAGCCGCCTGCACCCCATGGGAACCCCGTCCACCAGATGCCCCGAGCCAGCTCGGCCAGCAGCCAAAGCGCTCCGAAAAGAAGAGCACTACCAGCACGATTTATTGGTGCGTACCGGCAAAACAAGGCCAAAGCCGCCGCGTAGTAACTGGCAAGGAAGGCGGCGAGCCCCAGCACCGCTGCCACGGCCAGTGGCGCGGGCAGGCCGCCATAGGAATGCATGGAAATGAACAGCCACCAGAAGGTGCCTGTCAGCCAGGCGGTGGCAAACACCCCGCCGACGAGCGCACCGCGCTGCCAGGGCGCCGCGATACGCTGGCGTTCAGCAGCAGCGGGCCGCACCAGCCAGGCAAGTGCGGCCATCGAGGCCAGTTGCAGCCACCACAAGGGTTGGCCGCTGCCCGGCCAGGCCAGCGAGGCCGCCTGGGCCAAGCCCGCCGCCAGTGCCAGCAGCAGTTGCGGCAGCAGCGGCCCGCCCGCCATCCGAGAGCGCCGCGACATCAGCCGTCGGCGAGGTTGTCTTCGACCCTGGACACCTTGAACCAGCGCACCGCCCCGCCCTTGGTGTGCAGCACCACAAAATGCAGGCCGCTCAGCTGCAGATGCTCACCGCGCTTGGGCACATGGCCCATCTCGTGGGCAATCAGGCCGCCGATGGTGTCGAAATGCTCGTGGGGGTCGCTGCCTGCGATGGCCACCTCGAAGGCCTCGGCCACGCGCTCGATGGGAGTGTCACCACTCACCCGGTAAGTCCGATCGGCCAGGCCAAAAATGTCGCCATCGTCTTCCGGGATGTCGAACTCGTCCTCGATCTCGCCGACGATCTGCTCCAGCACGTCTTCGATGGTGATGAGCCCGGCCACACGGCCAAACTCGTCGATCACGATGGCCAGGTGGTTGCGGTTGCCCCGGAACTCGCGCAGCAGGTCGTTCAGGCCCTTGCTTTCGGGGACAAACGCTGCCGGGCGCAGCAGGGCGCGAATGTTCAGCTCGGGCGCCCGCTGCAGCTTGAGCAGGTCCTTGGCCATCAGGATGCCGATGATGTTCTCGCGCTCGCCCTGGTACACCGGAAACCGTGAATGTGCGGTGCTGATCACCAGGTGCAGCAGCTCATCAAAAGGCGCATCGATGTTGACGAGGTCCATGCGCGGGGCGGCCACCATCACATCGCCCGCCGTCATGTCGGCCATGCGGATGACGCGCTCCAGCATCACGCGCGAGTCAGCGCCGATGACCTCGTTGTCCTCGGCCTCGGCCAGGGTTTCGATGAGTTCTTCCGTGGAATCCGGCCCAGGATGGATGAACTCGGCCACTTTCTGCAGGAAGGTGCGCTTATCTTCCCTCTCGGGCGGTCGCCCGGAGTGCGCGGGGTGCGGGTCAGACACTGTCTGGAGTGCAGGACGTGCGGTAGTGAATCAGGCCCCTAGGATAGCGGATTGCCGTGACAACCGGCCACCGCTGGCGTCAGAGCCGGACTCGACCGCAGCGGCTCACTCGGCCGACTGGTGGCGCGCGTGTTGCACTCCACTGCGCACTTCCTGCACATTGGCCAGAAAGTCCCAGAACTGCTTGGCCTGCTTTTTGAGCTGGTAGTCCACCTCGGCGAACTGTTGCTCGACCATCTCGGTCATGCGCGTGTCGAGGCTGGCGGGTGGGATCTGCAGGTAGGCCTCGGACTCGGACCCGTCGCGGCGCACGGTGGCACCGGCGTTGCGCGCGATCTTGAGCATGGCAGTGTTTTCGGACAGCGCATGGATGAACACCATGTTCACGCCCTCATTGCGCGCATGCATCACGGCGCGCTCGAACAGGCGGGCGCCAAAGCCACGGCCCCGTGCCTGCTTGAGCACGGACACACCAAACTCTGCGCAGGGCTTGTGCTCGGGGTTTTCCGAAAATGCCAAGTGGGCCATGGCGATGAGTTCAAGGCGGCGGTTGTAGATGCCAAAGATCTCGTCGCGCTCGAAATTGAGCTGCTCGGCGTAACGGCGGATCTGTTCGTCGTTGGCGGCATAGCCAAACCGCAGGTAGCGGTCTGCAGGCTCCAGCTGCAGCAGGTGCTGGGTGATCCGCTCACGGTAGGAGGGGCCCAGGGAGCGGATAGGAACCATCACGGGCGTCTCCTGCTGGTGGATGTGAATGTCAGAGGCAGAAGAGCCGCCGGTTACCGGGCGCAGCAGGTCCCGGCCTGCGTACCAGGATGCCTTGAGCCAGTCTTTGGTTGCGAACATGTCGCCAAATATAAGGGTTTTCCCTCATCTTTTCCAGTCCAAATTGCTGCGTTGCAACAAAATAGTGATCCTACTCAAAATGCGAAAAAATCAGCCACAAGCGCTGGAAGATCATGCCTCAACAGCTATCAATTTCAGAGCATTCATGATCAGAATCTCCTCTGCACGGGTCGCAGACGCGACGGCTGGGGTGGCTGCACTCCTGTCTTCGCCAACCCTTCTTTGCACACGCCAGAGCGTAAAGCGCGGACCGCGTTACAGCAACCTCCGCCACATCAACAGATGCCACAGAGAGTCACGCCCGTGACGTGCACAGGCTCTGTCAACGAGTGAAGGCCAGCGCCGGATTACACCGGCACGGCCGTGGTCGCCTTCACGCGGTCGAGCACAAAACTGGTCTTGCAGTCCTGCACGCTGGGGTGCTTGAGCAGCGTGTCCATGATGAAGCGGCTGTAGTGCGCCATGTCGGCCACCACCACGCGCAGCAGGTAGTCCATTTCGCCGGTGAGCGATGCGCACTCCACCACTTCGGGCCAGGTCTGCACACTGGCGCGAAACAGGTCCATGGGGTTGCGCTTGTGGCTTTCGGTGTGTTTTTCGAGCCGCACATTCAGGTACGCCGTGAGACCCAGCCCCACGGCTTCGGGCTGCACCAGCGCCACATAGCGGTGGATCACGCCGCTGTCTTCCAGCCGCTTGACGCGGCGCAGCACGGCACTGGGCGACAGGCCCACCTGTTCACCGATGACGTCGTACGTCTCGCGGCCGTTGTCCTGCAGGCGGCGCAGGATGGCGCGGTCCAGCTTGTCGAGTGCGTCAAAGGCTTTCATGACGCAGGATTTTACGAACAACTGCGTAATTTCTGCATGGTGCGCCGCACACACGGGTATGTCCCGATAGTGACTCCATGGGCTGAATACAAAAATTGATCTCGCAAAAAAGAACGATCGTTCGTTTTTGCGAGCATAAGAAACCATACCAACGGAGACAAACACATGACCGGATTTTTCAGCCGCTTTTTGCGGCGACTGGTGCTGGCAGCAACGGCAGGGTTGCTGCTGCTGGGCGTGGGCGCACAGGCACAAACGGGCTACGCCCAGACGCGCTATCCCATCGTGCTGGTGCACGGCCTGTTCGGCTTTGACTCGGCCCTTGGGATCGACTACTTCTACGGCATCCCCGACGCCCTGCGCCAGGGCGGCGCCAAGGTCTACGTCGCCCAGGTCTCGGCCGCCAACAGCACCGAGGTGCGCGGCGAGCAATTGCTGGCACAGGTCAAGACCATCCTGGCGCTGACCGGGGCCCCCAAGGTGAACCTGGTGGGCCATTCGCACGGTGGCCCCACCACCCGCTATGTGGCGGGCGTGGCGCCGCAGCTGGTGGCATCGGTCACCTCGATTGGCGGCGTGAACCGGGGTTCGCGCGTGGCCGACATCCTGCGCGGTGTGGCGCCTGCAGGCTCGGTGTCTGAAGCCGTGGCCAGTGCCGCCGCCAAGGCGCTGGTGGGCCTGATCAACCTGACATCGGGCGGCACCGGCCTGCCCCAGATGCCCACGGCGGCGCTGGACTCGCTGACCACGGCAGGCTCGGCCAAGTTCAACAGCCGCTTTCCGCAAGGTGTGCCCACGTCCGGCTGCGGCAGCGGCGCCGAGCTGGTGAACGGCGTGCGCTACTACTCCTGGACCGGCACCCTGCCCCTGACCAACGTACTCGACGCCAGCGACGCCCTGCTGGCCACCCTGAGCCTGACCTTTGGCGAAGCCAACGACGGCCTGGTGTCGGCCTGCTCGTCGCGCCTGGGCAAACACCTGGGCGACTACCGCCAGAACCACCTCGACGAAGTCAACCAGCTGCTGGGCCTGCGCGACTGGTTCTCCACCGACCCGGTGACGCTGTACCGCCAGCACGCCAACCGCCTCAAGCAACAAGGCCTGTAAGCCATGGCCCAGCCCTCGCGCACCTGGGCGGTTACCGCCGCAGTCCTGGCCCTCACCACGGCCGCTGTGGTGTGGTGGCTGGGGGGCCCTGCCGGGTTGGGCGCGGGGGATACACACCCATCACCGGCGGGGGCGGCCACCGCCTCCGCCGGTGCCGAGACACAACCCTCTCCAGAACAGGGCGCGGACCAAAGTTTTTTTGCACGCCGCCGCGCCATCACCACCGACGGCCCGGCCGACCCGCTGCTGGTGCACGGCCTGCGTGACATCCTGGAAGCCCTGTTGATGGAAGCGGGCGACGCCAGCGACCCAGCCGCACTCAAGCAGCGTCTGGCCGCCTTGGTGAACCAGCATTTCCCCGCCGCCCTGGCCACGCGTGCGCTGGCACTGGCGGAGCGCTATGTGGACTACCGCGTGGCCCTGGGCAGCTTGCGCGCGCCGCAGGACCTGACCGACCCACGCGCACTGCGCGATGCGCTGGAGGCACGCCACAAGGTGCGCCTGCAGTTCTTTGACGACGCCGAATACGATGCCCTGTTCGCCCGCGAGGCAGAACTGGATCGCTACACCCTGGCGCGCCTGGAGATTGCGCGCAACCCCCAGCTCAGCCCGGAGCAGCGCGCGCAGGCGCTGCAAGCTGCTGACAACGAGCTCTCCACAGAACGCCGCGCCGAACGCAGTGCCGCCACCGCACACATGGCCGCCGCCGCGCAGACCGCCGCGTTCAACGCCAGCAACGCCGACGAACGCACCCGCTACGGCGCACGCAGCGCGCAATACGGCCCGGCTGCCGCCCAGGCCATGGCACAGCTGGACCGGGACGAGCAGCACTGGAACCAGCGCCTCGACCAGTACAGCCAAGCCCGCGCCCAGCAGGGCGAGGGCCCCGGCCTGCAGCAATTGCGCCAGCAGCTCTTCTCGCCCGAGGAGCAACAACGCATCGACGCCGCCCTGGCGCTGCGCCAGCTCAACGCGGGCACCTCGGGGTCGTAGCTCTGCTGGGGCCGACGCAGCCCCGGGCAGCAATCCAGCCTCAGCGCGCCGCCAGACTGCGCTAAATTTTGACCATTCACAAGATTCCTGCAAATCAAGCGGCCAAGCCTCTTGATTTCGCCAGAAACATGAGGCAAGGCACGCCTACAGTCCATGACATTCATCAACGAATGCCGGAGACACCCCATGAACGCCGCCTTGCCGCAACAAACCACCGCCCAGCTCGACGCCTGGGACAACCCCATGGGCCTGATGGGCTTCGAGTTCGTCGAATTCACCTCGCCCCAGCCCGGCGTGCTGGAGGCGGTGTTTGAAAAGCTCGGCTTCACCCTGGTGGCCAAGCACCGCTCCAAGGATGTGGTGCTGTACCGCCAGAACGGCATCAACTTCATCCTGAACCGCGAGCCCCACAGCCAGGCCGCCTACTTTGGCGCTGAGCACGGCCCATCAGCCTGTGGCCTCGCCTTCCGCGTGAAGGATGCCCACAAGGCCTACAACCGCGCACTGGAGCTGGGCGCCCAGCCCATCGAGATCCCCACCGGCCCCATGGAACTGCGCCTGCCCGCCATCAAGGGCATTGGCGGTGCGCCGCTGTATCTGATCGACCGGTTTGAAGACGGCAAGTCCATCTACGACATCGACTTTGAATTCATCGAAGGCGTGGACCGCCGCCCCGTGGGCCACGGCCTGAACCTCATCGACCACCTCACGCACAACGTGTACCGGGGCCGCATGGGCTTCTGGGCCAACTTCTACGAGAAGCTGTTCAACTTCCGCGAAATCCGCTACTTCGACATCCAGGGCGAATACACGGGCCTGACCTCCAAGGCCATGACGGCGCCCGACGGCAAGATCCGCATCCCGCTGAATGAAGAATCCAAACAGGGCGGCGGCCAGATCGAAGAATTTTTGATGCAGTTCAACGGCGAAGGCATCCAGCACATCGCGCTGATCTGCGACAACCTGCTGGACGTAGTGGACAAGCTGGGCATGGCCGGCGTGCAGCTGGCCACCGCGCCCAACGAGGTGTACTACGAGATGCTGGACACCCGCCTGCCCGGCCATGGCCAGCCCGTGCCGGAGCTGCAGTCGCGCGGCATCTTGCTGGACGGCACCACGGCCGACGGCACGCCCCGCCTGCTGCTGCAGATCTTCTCCACGCCCATGCTGGGCCCGGTGTTCTTCGAGTTCATCCAGCGCGAGGGCGACTACCGCGACGGCTTTGGCGAAGGCAACTTCAAGGCGCTGTTCGAGTCGCTGGAGCGCGACCAGATCCAGCGCGGGGTGCTTGGCACCAAGAACGCCTGAGCGGGGGCCCTCACCATGGCCGTCGAACCCGTCGTCTACGGCGCCAGCGAGCGCCCTCCCCGTGGCGACTACAGCCGCGCCAGTGCCGACTACACCTGCCCGCAGGATTACGCGGCCTACACCGCCGCCGACCACGACACCTACCGCCGTCTGTACGAGCGCCAGCGTGCCCTGCTGCCTGGCCTGGCCAGCCAGGCGTTCATCGACGCCCTGCACTCACTGGGCGCGAGCGACCGCATCCCGCGTTTTGAAGCGGTGAATGAGCGCCTCTACAAAGCGACCGGCTGGGAGCTGGTGGGCGTGCCGGGGCTGATCCCCGAGGTGCCTTTTTTCACCCTGTTGGCCAACCGCAAGTTCCCGGTGACGGACTGGATCCGCAAGCCCGAAGAGTTCGAGTACATCGTCGAACCCGACATTTTTCATGACCTGTTCGGGCATGTGCCGCTGCTGTTCAACCCGGTGTTTGCCGACTATGTGCAGCGCTACGGCCAGGGCGGGCTGAAGGCGCAAGGGCTGGGGTCGTGCGAGATGCTGAGCCGCTTGTACTGGTACACGATCGAGTTCGGGCTGATCCGCGAAGCGGGGCAGTTGCGGGCCTATGGCGCTGGCATCCTGAGTTCGTCGGGCGAACTGGCGTATTCGGTCCAGAGCCCGGAGCCGCAGCGCATTCCGCTGCAGTTGGAGCGCACAATGCGCACGCGCTACAAGATCGATACGTACCAGCAGACGTATTTTGTGATCGACAGTTTTGAGCAGCTGTTTGAGATGACGGCGGCGGACTTTGCGCCGATCTATGAGCGGCTGCGTGGGTTGCCGGAGTTTGCCGCGGATGAGCGGGAGGCTGTGGCAGCTTGATTTTTTGAAGAAAACGGCTGCTAGCGCTAGTGAATCATGCCTTAGCAGCTACGCTTTCAATAGCAACTCTCCTGCATCCAGCAATGCTGGGCTGGGCTGGGCTGGGATTGTTGGGCCTTGTGGATGAATCGGTCTCTGTGCCTGGGTTGAGGGCGGGGGCCGGGAGTCGCCCGGCAGGCGAGCCCCTTTCTTTCGCGTCGCCGAAAGAAAGGAACCAAAGAAAGGGCGACCCCACTGTCTGCGTCCCCTGCGCTTCGCTACGGGGCAACCTGCGGTGCTCGGGTTTGGCGGGGTCTCGCTCGAACTCGCTTCGCTCAGACAA
>NZ_JADHVT010000156.1 GCF_016783915.1 Acidovorax sp. | reverse complement strand
GAGCACATCATCGACTTCCTCGAAATCCAGGCCTACCGCAAGACCCCCGTGGGCCAACTGCCCTACGGCCTGCAAAAGCGCGTGGACCTGGGCCGGGCCCTGGCCATGGAGCCACAGGTGCTGCTGCTCGATGAACCCATGGCCGGCATGAACGTGGAGGAAAAGCAGGACATGTGCCGCTTCATCCTCGATGTGAACGACGAGTTCGGCACCACCATCGTGCTGATCGAGCACGACATGGGCGTGGTGATGGACATCAGCGACCGCGTGGTGGTGCTCGACTATGGCAAGAAGATCGGCGACGGCAGCCCCGACGAAGTGCGCAGCAACGAAGACGTGATCAGTGCCTACCTCGGCACGTCGCACTGATCAGGAGAACAACACATGGCATTCTTTCTCGAAACACTGATCGGCGGCCTCATGGCCGGCATGCTGTATTCGCTGGTGGCGCTGGGTTTTGTGCTGATCTACAAGGCCTCGGGCGTGTTCAACTTTGCGCAGGGCGCCATGGTGCTGTTTGCAGCGCTGGCCATGGCCCGCTTTGCCGAATGGATCCCCAAGTGGACGGGCATCGACAACCCCATCGTGGCCAACCTGGCTGCCTTCGTGATTGCGGGTGCCATCATGTTCGTAGTGGCCTGGCTGATTGAAAAGCTGGTGCTGCGCCACCTGGTGAACCAGGAAGGCGCCACGCTGCTCATGGCCACACTGGGCATCACCTACTTCATGGAAGGCCTGGGTCAGACGCTGTTCGGCAGCGACATCTACAAGATCGACGTGGGCATGCCCAAGGAGCCCATCTTTGCCCTGGAGTCCATGTTCCAGGGCGGCATCCTGATCAACAAGGAAGACGTGATTGCCGCGGCCATTGCCGCCGCGCTGGTGGCACTGCTGTCGGTGTTCTTCCAGAAGACCTCTACCGGCCGCGCACTGCGCGCCGTGGCGGACGACCACCAGGCGGCCCAATCCATCGGCATCCCTTTGAACCGCATCTGGGTGATCGTGTGGTGTGTAGCCGGTGTCGTGGCCCTGGTGGCCGGGATGATCTGGGGCAGCAAGCTCGGTGTGCAGTTCTCGCTGACCACCGTGGCGCTGCGTGCGCTGCCCGTGGTGATCCTGGGCGGCCTCACCTCGGTGCCCGGCGCCATCATCGGCGGGCTGATCATCGGCGTGGGCGAGAAGCTCTCGGAGGTGTACCTGGGTCCATTCGTGGGCGGGGGCATCGAGATCTGGTTTGCGTATGTACTGGCGCTGGTGTTTCTTCTCTTCAGGCCCCAAGGCTTGTTTGGAGAAAAAATCATTGACCGCGTGTAACCCATAACAACAAGAACAGGAGACTTCCATGCTCTACCGCGAAAACGGCCAGTTCAAGACCAGCTACCGCGCCGATCAGCAGATCTTCCCGATCTCGCAGGACCGCATTGCCATCGGCATCATCCTGGCCATTGCCTTCATCGCCGTGCCCATGCTGGCCAGCGACTACATCTTCCGCGCCATCCTGATCCCCTTCGTCATCATGGCGCTGGCGGCCCTGGGGGTGAATATCCTGGTGGGCTACTGCGGCCAGATCTCGCTGGGCTCGGGCGCCTTCATGGCCGTGGGGGCCTACGGCGCCTACAACTTCTTCGTGCGCTTTCCGGGCATGCCGCTGATTCCGGCACTGATCCTGGGCGGACTGTGCGCCACGTTCTTCGGCATCCTGTTCGGGCTGCCCAGCCTGCGCGTCAAGGGGCTGTACCTGGCCGTGGCCACGCTGGCCGCGCAGTTCTTCAGCGACTGGATGTTCCTGCGCATCAAGTGGTTCACCAACAACTCCGACTCGGGCTCGGTGTCGGTCAACAACCTGCAGGTGCTTGGCATGCCCATCGAAAGCGCTACCAGCAAATACCTGTTCTGCCTGGCGTTGCTGGTCATCGTGGCCCTGCTGGCCAAGAACCTGGTGCGCGGCGCCATTGGCCGCGAGTGGATGGCGATTCGCGACATGGACGTCGCCGCCGCCGTGATCGGCATCCGCCCCATGTACGCCAAGCTCAGCGCGTTTGCGGTCAGCTCGTTCATCGTGGGCATGGCCGGTGCGCTGTGGGCCTTTGTGCACCTGGGCGCGTGGGAGCCAGCAGCCTTCTCGGTGGAAATCTCCTTCCGCCTGCTGTTCATGGTGATCATCGGCGGGCTGGGCTCGATCATGGGCGGCTTCTTTGGTGCGGCCTTCATCGTGGTGCTGCCCATCGTGCTCAACCAGTTCCTGCCGGCCTTCATGGGGCTCTTTGGCATCGAGGTGTCCACGGCGGGCGTCTCGCACGCCGAACTGATGATCTTCGGCGCGCTGATCGTGTGGTTCCTGATCGTGGAACCCCATGGCCTGGCCAAGCTGTGGTCCACCGCCAAGCAAAAACTGCGTCTGTGGCCCTTTCCGCATTGATAGGCCCACGCTGCAGGAAACCCCTTACTCGCAATTCCCGATACGTCCCTGTCGCATTGCCGCGTTAACTGTCTATCTGTTCTGTTTTCCCCCGTGCTTCAACACATTCATCCAAAGGAGACATCCATGAAGCTTTCGAAAATCGTGATCGCCGCTGCGGTGGTTGCTGCCGGTGCATCGTCCATCGCGACGAGCGCCTTCGCACAAGCCAAGGAGCAGTTCTTCCCGCTGCTGTCGTACCGCACCGGTCCCTATGCGCCCAACGGCGTCCCATGGGCCAACGGCAAGCAGGATTACATCAAGATGATCAATGCCCGCGACGGCGGCATCAATGGTGTGAAGCTGACCTTTGAAGAATGTGAAACGGGCTACGCCACGGACCGCGGCGTGGAATGCTATGAGCGCCTCAAGAGCCGCCCTGGCGTGTCGCTGTTTGACCCGCAGGCCACCGGCATCACGTTTGCGCTGACCGAAAAAGCCCCCGTGGACAAGATTCCGCTGATGACGCTGGGCTACGGCCTGTCGGTGGCGCAGGACGGCCAGGCGTTCAAGTGGAACTTCCCGTTCATGGGCAGCTACTGGACCGGCGCCGACATCCTGATCCAGCACATCGGCAAGGCCAATGGCGGCCTGGACAAGCTCAAGGGCAAGAAGATCGCGCTGGTGTACCACGACAGCCCGTTTGGCAAGGAGCCCATCCCGCTGCTGCAGGAGCGCGCCAAGATGCACGGCTTTGAGCTGCAGATGCTGCCCGTGACCGCACCCGGCGTGGAGCAAAAAGCCACCTGGCTGCAAGTGCGCCAGAGCCGCCCCGACTACGTGCTGCTGTGGGGCTGGGGCGTGATGAACTCCACCGCCCTGAAGGAAGCCCAGGCCACTGGCTACCCCCGCGACAAGATGTACGGCGTGTGGTGGGCCGGTGCCGAGCCCGATGTGCGTGACGTGGGCGAAGGCGCCAAGGGCTACAACGCTCTGGCACTGAACACCTCGGGCCAGCAGCCCAAGGTGATCCAGGACATCCTGAAAAACGTGCACGACAAGGGCCAGGGCACGGGTCCCAAGGACGAAGTGGGCTCGGTGCTGTACACGCGCGGCGTGATCATCCAGATGCTGGCCGTCGAATCGGTGCGCCGCGCGCAGGAGCGTTTTGGCAAGGGCAAGGTCATGACCGGCGAACAAGTGCGCTGGGGCATGGAAAACCTGGCCCTGGACCAGAAGAAGCTGGACGCGCTGGGCTTTGGCGGCGTGATGCGTCCCCTGTCCACCAGCTGCGCCGACCACATGGGCTCCACCTGGGCGCGCGTGCACACCTGGGACGGCAACAAGTGGAACTTCTCGTCCGACTGGTACCAGGCCGATGAGCAGATCCTCAAGCCCATGGTCAAGGCCGGTGCGGACAAGTACCTGGCGGACAAGAAGATGACGCGCCGGGATGCGGCGGACTGCCAGAGCTAAGCACATCCCCCTGAGCGGCTTTGCCGCTTCCCCCTTCTCTCTTAGCGCTTCGCGCTGCGGGAAGGGGGACAACGCCAGCGCGGCGGGGCGGCCCTTGCGCGGCGTTCCTCGCTTGGGCTGCGACGGTTTTTACGGCCAGTGGTTCGCGGTTGCGCTCTCGGGGGCAGCCGCCAATCCAAAGGGTTGTGCAACAACCCTTTGGATTGGTACAGGAAGGCAACACCATGGACTCCAACAGCAACATTGTTCTCAACGTCAACGGCATCGAGGTCATCTACAACCATGTGATCCTGGTGCTCAAGGGCGTCTCGCTGCAGGTGCGCGAGGGCTCTATCGTGGCCATCTTGGGGGGGAACGGGGCGGGCAAGACGACGACCCTGCGCGCCATCTCCAACCTGCTGCAGGGCGAGCGCGGCGCGGTCACCAAGGGCTCCATCGAGCTGCGCGGTGAGCGCATCGAAAACCTCTCCCCCGCCGACCTGGTGCAGCGCGGCGTGGTGCAGGTAATGGAGGGGCGGCACTGTTTTGCCCACCTGACGATTGAAGAGAACCTGATGACGGGCAGCTACACCCGCACCAGCAAGGCCGAGATCGCGGCCAACCTGGAGAAGGTCTACAACTACTTCCCGCGCCTCAAGACCCGCCGCACGTCGCAGGCGGCCTACACCTCGGGCGGCGAGCAGCAGATGTGCGCCATCGGACGCGCGCTCATGGCCAACCCCAGCATGGTGCTGTTGGACGAGCCATCGATGGGCCTGGCCCCACAGATCGTGGAGGAGGTGTTCAACATCGTGAAGGACCTGAACACCAAGGAGAAGGTCACCTTCCTGCTGGCCGAGCAGAACACCAACATGGCCCTCAAGTACTCGGACTACGGCTACATCATGGAAAGCGGCCGCGTGGTGATGGACGGCGCCGCGAGCGACCTGGCCAACAACGAGGACGTCAAGGAGTTCTACCTGGGCGTGGGCGGCGGCGAGCGCAAGAGTTTCAAGGATGTCAAAAGCTACAAGCGGCGCAAGCGCTGGTTGGCTTGAGGAGCCCCCTGTGGCGCTGCGCGCCTTCCCCCTCAGGGGGACGTACCCCGCGGCCTGGCAAAGCCAGTTCCACGGGTGCGCTGGTGGGTTAGCGCGGGTGCCCAGGGCCGTGTTCTTTTTCAGACCTCGAACGAAATCACTCTCAATCTCATAGCTGCTTACGCTTGGTTGAAAAGCGCTAGAGGCATATTTCACTCAAACAACCTCACAAGGAAACCCAGGCATGAGCACGTTCTATGACGCCCTGGAAACGCGAAGCCCCGCCGAGCGCGAGGCGGCGCTGATGGCTGCGCTGCCGCAGCAGATCGCCCATGCCCAGAAGGCATCGCCCGCATTTGCCGGCATCCTGGCTGGCGTGGATGCAACCACCATCACCGGCCGCGCAGCCCTGGCGCAACTTCCCGTCACGCGCAAGTACGAATTGCTGGAGCGCCAGCAGGCGGGCCGTGCCACCAACGTGTTCGGCGGTTTCAGCGCGTTGTGCTTTGGGCCGGGCATGACCCGCGTGTTCGCCAGCCCCGGCACCATCTACGAGCCTGAGGGCACGCGGCGCGACTACTGGCGCATGGCGCGGGCCATCCACGCCGCAGGCTTTCGCAGCGGCGAGCTGATCCACAACAGCTTCAGCTACCACTTTGTGCCTGCGGGCTCGATGATGGAAACCGGCGCACACGCGCTGGGCTGCACCGTCTTCCCTGGCGGCACGGGCCAGACTGAACAGCAGGTGCAGGCCATGGCCGAGCTGCAGCCTGCGGGCTACATCGGCACGCCCAGTTTTCTGAAAATCATCGTCGAGAAGGCTGCCGAGATCGGCGTGGCGCTGCCCACAGTGACCAAGGCCCTGGTTTCGGGCGAGGCCTTCCCGCCCTCGCTGCGCGACTGGTTTGCCGAGCGTGGCATCGCGGGCTACCAGTGCTACGCCACCGCCGACCTGGGCCTGATTGCGTATGAAACCTCGGCCCGCGAAGGCCTGGTGCTGGATGAAGGCGTGATCGTCGAGATCGTGCGTCCCGGCACGGGCGACCCCGTGCCCGAGGGTGAGGTGGGCGAGCTGGTCATCACCACGCTCAACCCTGACTACCCGCTGATCCGCTTTGGTACTGGCGACCTGTCGGCGGTGCTGCCGGGCCAGTGCCCCACCGGCCGCACCAACACCCGCATCAAGGGCTGGATGGGCCGGGCCGACCAGACCACCAAGGTGCGCGGAATGTTCGTACACCCCGGCCAGATCGCCACCATCGCGCGGCGCTTTCCACAGGTGCAGCGCGCCCGGCTCGTGGTCAGCGGCGAGATGGCCAACGACCAGATGGTGCTGCAGGTGGAGACCACCGAAACCGCCGAGGGCCTGGCCCACCAGCTCAGCGACGCCATCCGCGAAGTGACCAAGCTGCGCGGCGAGGTGCAGATGGTGCCCCCGGGCACACTGCCCAACGATGGCAAGGTCATCGAAGACGCGCGCAGCTACAAGTAGCCCCTGAGAGCCCGCTGGCGTGCTCGCAGGGTCGGCCGGAGCGCGGCGCGAGCCGGTGCTGGCTACGCATGCAGGCGCCCAAAAGATGTGCATGCACATCAGTGGCCAGGACATCGCGCCAGCCCTTGCGGCAGCGCAAAACATGTCCACTTTGCGCGCCGGGGTACCGCAGTGTTTACCCTTACAAGTGCTATATTTTATATAGCATTTGAGCCAATAAGCATCTGCACCACAGGCCTCTTTGGCTTAAAGACCATATGGCTTGTGTGCTACGTACTATCCGCAATGTTGCCGGAAATGCCCCTCGCTATCATGGCCCGTCATTTACAGGAGCACCCATGAAAACAACGCTGAAACTCGCCCTCGTCGCTGCCGCTGCAGTGGCCGCCTTTGGCGCCCATGCGCAGGACTTCCCCGCCAAGGACAAGACAGTCACCCTGGTGGTGCCCTTTGCGGCGGGTGGCCCCACCGACCGTGTGGCGCGCGACCTGGCTGAGGCGCTGCGCAAACCTTTGGGCGCTACGGTGGTGGTGGACAACACCGCCGGCGCAGGCAGCTCCATCGGTGCTGCCCGCGTGGCCCGCGCTGCGCCAGATGGCTACACGCTGCTGCTCAACCACATTGGCATGTCCACCATGCCTGCGCTGTACCGCAAGCTGTCGTTCAGCGTGCCCAACGACTTTGAATACCTGGGTATGGTCAACGAAGTGCCCATGACGTTGATCGCTCGCCCCACCATGCCAGCCAACAACTTCAAGGAGTTGACGGCCTGGATCCAGCAGAACAAGGGCAAGATCAACCTGGGCAACGCGGGCCTGGGCGCGGCCTCGCACCTGTGCGGCCTGATGTTCAAGTCCGCTCTGCAGACGGACATGACGGATGTGCCTTACAAGGGCACGGCCCCCGCCATCACCGACCTGATTGGCGGCCAGATCGACCTGCTGTGTGACCAGACCACCAACACCACCAGCCAGATCGAAGGCAAGAAAGTCAAGGCGTACGCCGTGACCACCGCCAAGCGCCTGACCACACCCGCGCTCAAGGACCTGCCCACTCTGGCCGAATCGGGTCTGAAAGACTTCAACGTGAGCATCTGGCACGGCCTGTACGCCCCCAAGGGCACGCCAGCCGACGTGCAAAAGAAGATCAACGAAGCCCTCAAGGTCGCGCTGAAGGATCCTGAATTCATCAAGAAGCAGGAAGCTCTGGGCGCCGTGGTCATCACCGACAAGCGCATTGAAGGCGCCGAGCACAAGAAGTTTGTGGCTGCCGAGATTGACAAGTGGGGTGCCGTCATCAAGGCCGCTGGCACCTACGCAGACTAATCCCATCGTCCCCGGGCAGGCTCGCCATGCGAGCGCTGCCCCCCTTTAAAAGCCGCCGCGTCGCACGATGCGTTGCGGCTTTTTTCATGGGTGTACGGTGGTGTACCAACCGCGCAATGCGCGAGACCCGCGCCCCCTGCAGATGCGCCGCAGCGACGGGATTGGGGTTATCCATCTGCACCAACCGCAACAGCGCGCGTAGAACCAGTACAGACAGACCTCCCCCCTTCCAACAAGGACCCCCATGGCACGCATTTCCGTTCACGCCCCCACCCGCCCCTCCGTCGCAACGGTTGCTGCCCATCCACGCGCGCGCCGCCAGGTGCTGGTCCTGGCCGCCACCAGTGCCATCGCGCTGGCAGGCGCTGCGGCGCTGTTGCCCTCGACCGCACGCGCCCAGGGTGCATGGCCCACCAAGCCCGTGCGCATCGTTGTGCCCTTTGCGCCCGGTGGTACGACCGACATCCTGGCCCGCGCCATGGCACCCGAGCTGTCCAAGGCCTTCGGCCAGCAGTTCATCGTGGACAACCGCGCCGGCGCTGGCGGCAACGTGGGTGCCGAGATCGTCGCCAAGTCGCCCGGCGACGGCTACACGCTGTTGATGGGCACCGTGGGCACCCACGGCATCAACCGCGCGCTGTACGCGAAGCTGCCGTACGACCCCATCAAGGACTTTGTGCCCATCACCATGGTGGCGGCTGTTCCCAATGTGATGGTGATGAATGCCGACAAGGCCAAGGCCCAAGGCATTCACAACGTGCAGGATTTCATCCGGGTGGCCAAGGCCAACCCCGGCAAGATGAACATGGCCTCCAGCGGCAACGGCACGTCGATCCATCTGGCCGGCGAGCTGTTCAAGAGCATGACCGGCACCTTCATGCTGCACCTGCCCTACCGTGGCTCGGGCCCGGCACTCATGGACATGGTGGCAGGCAACGCAGACGTGATGTTTGACAACCTGCCCTCGTCGATGGCGCAGATCAAGGCAGGCAAGCTCACCGCACTGGCCGTGACCAGCTCCGAGCGCTCAGGCGCGCTGCCCGATGTGCCCACGGTGGAGCAGGCCGGTGGACCCACCCTCAAGGGCTACGAGGCCAGCTCCTGGTTCGGCCTGCTGGCCCCGGCTGGCACCCCCACCGATATCGTCAACCGCATTCAGCAGGAAGTCGCCAAGTCCCTGGCCACGCCGGCCATGAAGGAGCGGCTGCTGGCCCAAGGCGCAATCCCCGGCGGCAACACCCCGGCCGAATTTGCCAAGCACATCGACAACGAGCACAAGAAGTGGGCGCAGGTGGTGAAGACGTCAGGGGCAAAGGTGGATTGATGGCTCCGTCACCCAGGCCACTCGCCCATCGGCGATGGGCCTGGGTCAGGCCTGCGCGCAATCACAGGACGCCACGGTAGCCTTCTCAAAACCTGCTACCGATCAGAGTACCTGCGATCAGGTCACACACCCCAGACCACATCCACATCCGCCGCAGCACTGCGCTTGAGCATTTCGATGAACGGCGCAACACGCTGGCGCAAGCGCACGGCCTCGTTGAGTTCTTCAGCCGCGGCCTCATCGTTTTCCTGGGCTTCGGGCTGGGCTTCGTCGGCGATCACGGCCGCTTCCAGCGCTGCAATGGCGCCGGGAATCTGGGCAGCGGTCACGATGCCGCTGGTGCCGGGGGTCTTGCCGATGATGGCCACGATCTGGCGCCCCTGGGGTTCGAGCATGATCAGGTCGGCAGTCGCGCGGGATTTGAACTTGTAGAGCATGGTCAATGGCCTATCGGAGGAGGTTGCCAGGGTCCGCATACATGTAGTCGCGGGTGAACGGATAGCTCGATTGTGCGCCTGGCATAAGGCATCTGGCCGTGTCGCCATCCGGTTTGATGGCCAGTCGTTGATGCAACGCCATCCAGCCACGTTCAAAACCCAGGGCGCTGCCCGCAAGATGCAGGCGGTACGCACGCAAGACCTTACCACCCTGCTCCACCCCACCTTGTGCGACCAGCACCTCACGGGCTGCAGGCAATCGGGCTTCGAGCCCGTCGGACCCCGCCCACAGCGTGCGCACGTAGTGCGGGCGCAGGTTCTCGGTGTCCACCATCTCCAGGCCCGCCCGGGCCATGTCGCGCAGCACCGTGCTTAGCTGCAACAGTTCGCCGCCCGGGAAGATGTATTGCTCGATGAAGTCACCCATGCCCGCGCCCAATTGCGCGTTGTCCATCCCGCCCGCCGTGATGCGGTGGTTCAGCACCAGCCCGCCCGGACGCAGCAGTCGGGACACTGTCTCAAAGTAACGCAACATCTGCGCGCGGCCCACATGCTCGAACATGCCCACCGGAGCGATCTTGTCGAAGGCTTGCTCCACCTGCAGCTCGCGGCAGTCCGCCAGCTGCATGCGCACGCGCCCCTGCAGCCCGCGCTCTTCAATGAGCCGCAGCACATGCACATGCTGGTTGCGCGTGACAGGGTGATGCCGGTGGCGTCCACGCGATAGTGCTCGGTCGCCCACAGCACCAGGCCGCCCCAGCCCGCGCACATGTCCAAGAAACGGTCGCCGGGTTGCAACTGCAGCTTGCGGCAGATGTCGTCGAGCTTGGCCTCTTGTGCCTGGGCCAGCATCAGGTCGGGTGAACGGTAGTAGGCA
>NZ_JADHVT010000155.1 GCF_016783915.1 Acidovorax sp. | reverse complement strand
TGGCGCTTGCTGCCAAAGGTTGACCCGGCTGGCTCATGGCAGCACGCTCACCACCACCTTGCCACGGGCGCGGCCGCTGGCGACCAGGGCGTGTGCCGCTTCGGCCGTATCCAGCGTGAAGCTGGTCGGGTCGAGCAATGGCTCCAGTTGCCCCGCTTCCGCGAGCAAGGTGGCCTGCTCCATGATCTCGCCATGGTGTTCACGAAACTCCCCCGTGAGGATGGGAAGCAGCGTGAACACCCCGGAGAAGGTAGCGCCCCGGAACGACAGCGACGCCAGCTTGTGGGTGCCCCAGCCCAGCGAAGTCACCACGTGGCCTGAGTAGCGGCGGACCGCCACAAACGACGCATCCAGCACTGGCCCACCGACGGTGTCGTAAACGATATCGAAGCCCTGGCCGTCGGTGAACGCGTGGACATAGGCCTCGACCGAGGTTGTTTCATGGTCAATCGGCGTGGCGCCCAGGGACCGGATGTAGCCTGCCTGCGCCGCCGTGCCCGTGGCGAACACTTCGGCACCCCGCGCGCGCGCCAGCTGCACGGCCACATGGCCCACGCCCCCGGCGCCGCCGTGCACCAGCACCTTGTGCCCGCTGCGCACGTTGGCGCGGTCCATCAGTCCTTCCCAGGCGGTGATGAAGACCAGCGGCAAGGCCGCTGCCTGACGCATGGTCAGCCGACCTGGCTTGTGGGCCAACAGCCGGGCATCCACCGCAGCGTATTGCGCGAGGCTGCCTTGCAGCCCGCCAATGCCGCCGGTAAATCCATACACCGCATCCCCCACCTTGAAGCGAGAGACGTCCTGCCCCACCGCCTCCACCACACCGGCGAGGTCCATGCCCAAAACGGCGGGCAGTGGTTGCTGGGCGTGCTCGGCGGCGCCCGCGCGGATCTTGGTGTCCAGCGGGTTCACGCCGCTGGCGTGGATGCGGACCAGCACCTGGCCCGCCGCAGGCTGGGGCCGGGGCAGCCAGGTGGGGGTCAGTGCGCCGTGGGGGGATGCGAGCACCAGGGCCTGCATGGTGGGGACGGGAGAGGTGGACATGGCGTTTTCCTTCGTGGGGTTGAACAGTGCCGCCAGTTTTCACCTTTCGCTTTTGAATGAAAAGCCACAAGATTGAAACCTTGTCATTCACTTTTGTATGATCCAGCCAATGAACTGGGATGACGTACAGGTGTTCTTGGCCATTGCCCGGCACGGCACGCTGGGTGCGGCAGGCCGCGCCCTCCAACAAAGCCAGCCCACCATGGGCCGCAGGCTGAAGGCGCTGGAGCTTTCTCTGGGCCACACCCTGTTCCAGCGGACCTCCGAGGGCTTCGTCTTGACCGACGAAGGAGCCGCCGTGCTGCGCCACGCCGAGGGCATGGAAGCGCAGGCGCTGTCGTTCTCCCGCCAACTGGACGGCGCAGACCAGCAGCTGGAAGGCGCGCTGCGGGTATCGACCTCCGACTGGTTTGGTCTGCATGTGCTGGCGCCGCTGTGCGCAGCGTTTACCAACAACCACCCTCGGGTCACCATCGAACTCCTGACCGATGCGCGCCTCTTCAGCCTGGCGCGCCGCGAGGCGGACCTGGTGGCGCGCATCGTTCCTTTTGACGAGCCCGACGTCATACAGCGACGGCTGATGCATGTGCCCTATGCGCTGTACATGCAGCGGGGCGCAGACATGCCCACGGACGATGCGGACGTTCGCCTCGTCACGATGGACCTGGGCTTCAGCGAGATGCCGGACGCGGCCTGGCTGCGCGAAGCCTTTCCTGCGGCGCGCATCGCGTTTCGCAGCAACAACCGGCATGTGCAGGCCGTGGCCTGCGCATCCGGAGCGGGCCTGGCCGTGCTGCCCTGCCCCTTGGGGGATTCACACCCCGGCCTGCAAAAGCTGGAAAGTACCCCGGCACCACCAGGGCGCGACGTGTGGCTGGGTTACCACCGGGACCTGCGCAGGGTGCCCCGGCTGCGCGCGCTGGTGGAAATGCTGATGCAAGCGCTGGGCCCTGCTCAGGGCGACGCAGGCGACCAGGGCGGCTGACAAAACGCTGGGAGCGCCGTCGCAGCGCTTGGCTGATGGCCGTCAGCGACCCAGCCCCGCCCCAACGGCCAGCACATGCTCGATGAGGCTGTGACACGGGTGGCTCTGGTGCGCCAGCACATCTGCCTTGACCAAGATGCCCAGCGGCCCCACCGCCTGCGACTTCCACGGCAACACCGCCAGCTCTCCACGCTGGACCAGCGGCCGCAGCAGGCTGGCGGGCGCGCACATCAGCATGTCGCTGTCGGCCAGCATGGCGTATGCAATCTCGGTCGAACGGCTCGACACGCGGCACAGCTCGGGCACACCACCCAGTTCATCGAAGAGGCTCTCCACCTGCTGGGGTCCCAGCCCGGTCAGGGGTGGGGCCAGCCAGCGCTGGGCCAGCAGCTCTGCGGCCGTGACGGTGGCCTGCCGGGTCAGAGGATGCTCCGGACGACAGGCCACCACAAACCCATCCTGCAGCGCGGCGCAAAACGCGAACCCTTGCGGCAGCGGGGTCGGTTCGCGGCAGATGGCCATGTCCAGCGTCCCCTCCTGGATGCTCTCCAGCAAATTGTCGATCGTGACCTCGTGCACATCGATGGCGGCATCGGGATGCGCGGCGACGTAAGTGGGGATGGCCACCGTGAGCAGGCCGTTGATGCCCGCCGCGATGCTGCCGATGCGGATCAGTGCGGACGCAGCGCCCTGCTGCATCAACGCCGCATTGCCTGCTGCCGCCTGCAGAGGGACCAGCGATGCGCGCAACAGCGGTAGCACCGCCTCTCCCAGGCGGGTCAAGCGCATGCCCTTGGAGTGCCGCTCGAACAGAGGGCCGCCCAGAGAGCTTTCCAGCTCGACCAGCGCATGGGTCGCGGCGGGCTGGCTCAGGCCAATGGAGGAAGCCGCCCGGTGCAGGCTCTGCAGGTCGGCGATCGCAATGGCCAGCTGCAGGTGCTTGAGGCGCACCCGCCCCAGGATGCGGTTGAACAGGACGGAAGGCGTCAAATCCGGCATGGCTTATTCAAAAATTGAATTCACTTGAAAAAGAAGCATTGGCCTTGCGGCGCCTGCTATGGAACGATCGCGCGCTGGCAAGGGGCAAACCCACGCCAGATGCATTCAATTAACGAATCTTATTCCAGCACCAGCCTGCCGCTGGATGCAAGAGATCTCAGGAGACAAACCACCATGCCATCACCTCAGCGCCAGCCCCTGCGCACGATCACCTTGCGCCCCACCCACTTCCTGCTCGCCCCGGTCGTGGGCGCACTCCTGGCCATGGGCCAGGCACAGGCCGCTGACACCCTGGACACCGCCTGCAAGACCACCGCCGAATGCCAGGCACAGGTCGCCAAGATCCAGGGGCTGGTCAAGGGGGACGCCACCAGCGCCTTGTCCAAGTCGCAGGACACCTTCTACTGGTTTGGCCGCATCAACATGGCATCGACCGTGGTCAACGTGGAGCAAGGCATCATCCCCAAAGCCCAGGCGGGCCGCATTGCGAGGGGCGTGGAGTTGTCGATCACGCAGGCGACGGCCCCGGGCGGCAAGCGCCCCACCGATGTGCTGCAGGTCGAGAAGATCATCACGGACGCCGTGGGCCCCGAGGCCACGCTGATCCACACCGGACGCAGTCGCCAGGACATCCACTCCACCCTGAACGCTGCGCAGTTGCGCCTGGAGATGCTGGACTTTGCCGATGCCCTGGACCAGGTGCGCGCACGGCTCATCACCATCGCACAGGCGCACACCGCCACCTATGTGCCCGCCTACACCAATGGCGTGCAGGCCATGCCCATCAGCTATGGGCACTACCTCATGGCGTTTGCCGATTCGTTCGCCCGCGACTCGGCACGCATCCGCGAGGCCTATGCCCGCATCAACCTCAGCCCCATGGGCACGGCGGTGCTGGCCAACTCCAGCTGGGGCATCAACCGGGAGCGCCTGGCGCAACTGCTGGGGTTTGACGGGCTCATCGTCAACTCGCTGGATGCCGGGCAGATCAGCACGTATGACATCCCGATCGAGGCCACGTCCATCGCCAGCTCCACCGCCATCCGCGTGGGCGCTTTCATGCAGGATGTGCACACCCAGTACCACCAGACCCGGCCATGGCTGCTGCTGGCCAGCGGCAAGACCTACACCAGCAGCGCCATGCCGCAGAAAGCGAACCCGGGCATCATCCAGAACACCCGCGCCAAGGCCAGCGATGTGGTGGCGTCGGCCCAGGCATCGCTGTGGCGGGCCCATAACGTCACGCCCGGCATGATCGACTACAAGAACACCTGGAGCCCCGGCAGCGCCAAGACTTTTGTCCAGGGCGTGGAGATGCTGCAACAGTTGGCCGATGTGCTGGACTCGCTGCGCATCGACCCGACCCGCGCACTGGACGAACTGGAATCCGAATGGACCACGTCGATGGAGCTGGCCGAAACCCTGCAGCGCACCCATGCCATTCCGTTCCGGGTGGGCCACCACTTTGCGTCGGACGTGGTGGTGTATGCCAAAGAGCGCAACATCCGGCCCAAGGACTTTCCGTACGCCGAAGCCGTGCGCATCTACCGCGAAGCGGGCAAAAAGTACGACATCAAGGACCAGCGCCTGCCGCACACGGAGAAGGAATTCCGCCGCGCCCTGTCCCCCGCCGAGATGGTGCTGACCCGCACCGGCACAGGCGGCCCCCAGCCCCAGGAGGTCGCGCGCATGGTGGCCGCTGCGAAGGACACGCTGGCCAAGGACCGCGCCTGGTCGGGTGAAGCCCGGCAGCGCCTGCTGGCCGCCGAGGCGGCGCTGAACGCCGCGTTTGAGGGCGTGAAGTCATTGCCCTGAGCATACGGGGCACGAAGCTGACCCCACTCAGCGGACCAATGCGGGCTGCGGGGTGCCGGGACCACCGCCACGGCGTTGGGCCAGCGCAATGAGGATGTGAATCCCGGCAGCCAGTGCCACGAGCACCACGGCACCTACCCCCCACAGCGCCCAGGCCAGGAACGTCACCGCGCCTGCAAGAGCTGGCACCGCCTCCAGCACGGCCTGCACGATGGGGCCCGCGGAGGAGACCAAAGCCTCCCACTGCCCCATCAGCTCGGGAGGCATCCAGGCCTTGAGCCAGGCGGGTAAGAAGATTACATCCGCCACCGTGCTGCCACCTGCCAAGGCGCCCGCACTGGACACCACCCACACGGTGACTGCATGCAGAGCCCAGCACGCCAGCGACCACAGTGCCAGCAAGGCCAATGAAAGAAACCAGTTGATTGCGTAGAACATGCGAAACCTCCTTGAGTTGCACAAATGGCAAGCGATGAGTATGGGCAAACCGGCGTGACATAGACACCAGCCCAGGCCGCACCTAGCATTCGGTTTTCTCGAACCTGAGGCCACGCATGCTGAACTACCGCCACCTGTACTACTTCTGGATGGTTGCCAAGGAAGGCGGCTTTGCCCGGGCCGCAGACCGGCTGGAGATGGCAGTGCAGACCATCAGCGCACAGGTGCGGGACCTGGAAAAGTCGCTGGGCCACCAGCTCCTCAAGCCCTCGGGGCGCGGTGTGGCGCTGACCGAAGCTGGGCAAGCCGCGTTTACCCGGGCGGAAGAGATTTTTCAACTGGGCCAGTACATTGAAGAAGAGGTGCGTGAGGCAGCCACGGCCCGCGTGGCGCGGTTGTCAGTGGGGCTGTCGGACGGCATCTCCAAACTGGCGGCCCATGCGCTGCTGGAGCCAGTGCTGGCAACACCCCATCTGCGGCTGGTGTGCCACGAGGGAGAGTCAGACGAGCTACTCTCCGAGTTGGCCCTGCATCAGCTTGACGTGGTGCTGGCCGGGCAGGCTGCGCCGCGCATCCCCCAGCAACGCCTGACCAGCGAACGCATCGCGCGCTCGCCGCTGCAGTGGTACGGACCGGCGTCGCTGGTGAAGAAAGCAGCACGCGACCGCTTTCCCCAGTCACTGCAAGATTTGCCGGTGCTGCTGCCCACACACCACGCGCCGTTGCGTGCCACGCTGGATGCGTGGTTTCAAGACCTGGGTCTGCAACCACGCGTGGTGGGTGAGTTTGAGGACAGCGCCTTGCTGGCCGTGTTTGCAGCGCGGGGGCTAGGGGTATTTCCGGTGAGTCGGTTAGGTGCGCAAGATGTGGGGCTGGTGCGTGGGCTGCGCCTGTTGGGCGAATGCCCGCAGCTCTTTGAGGAAGTCCACGCCATCTGGTCGCGCCGGGGGCAGCACCACCCTCTGGTGCGGCAGTTGGTGGATGCTTCCGCCGGGCTGGGCACAGCCTAGCGGGCTTCCCGCGCAACCAGCATCCCCCTTGTTGATGCTTGCACTTGCAGCCGCAGCCGCGTCAGACAGCCTGCGCCAGCTCGTAGCGGCCGAGCTCAGTGGGCATGAAGCCCGTTTGCCAATACTGGCGCGCTGCATTCATCAGCCACCACTCACTCTGCGCCAGGTGACTGTCAGCCGTAGCGGCTGCGTAAGCGAACTCCAGGGCCTTGCGCCGCAGGGCGGGGTCGGTCACCTCAGCCAGCAACAAGGTCAGCGTGGGGCCATCAATGCTGGCGGTCAAAACGCGCTGTTCATGCATACCCATCCACAGGTCTTCGCACAGGCCGTGCAACACCTTGGCAAAGCCGCCGTGCGGCAAGCCCAGGTCCAGCTCCATGTGAAGCCCATGCAAGGCATCCAGCTCGGACCGGCTGACATGGCCATCCGATATCAATAGCAAGGCGATGATTCGGGCTACAGCTTCGGGGCTGTTGCGGGGATAGCTACGCATTTCTGATCTCCTTGATATGGGGTACGTGCAATGACAAAGGTGACAAGCAAGCAATGGTTGACCAAGCGCGCCGCACTAGCGGCGATAGCGTGAACGCGGCTGCCAGCCGTCGCGGTATTGGGCTTGCACCCGCAGCGGCACTTTGACCGGCACGCGCCGCAGCACGGGTGCCCGAGCCACGGCGACACTGGAGAGCCAGCGCACAAGGCGATGACGCAGGGTGACAATGAGCGAAGAGATTCCAGACCAGGGTTTCACGGACGGCTCCTTTGAGGCGGAAAGTTGCGAACAGGAAGAAGCGTTGAATGTGTGCCCCCCACCCGCTGAAAAGAAGCAGGTTTTCTCTGACATACACATCCAGAAAATCGATGTGATTCATCGGCAGCGAAATCGCATCCAAAGCACAGAATTTTCAGAGATTCAACGAAGAAATTTCCTGCTGGTTGGCCGCCAAGCTGCGGGCTACGGTGTCATCCTCAACTCAGGAGATCGCAAATGCAGATTCTTTTCAGAACACGCCACCCCGAGGCCGCACTGATGCGCGATGCCGTGGAGCGTCGCGTTCGCTTTGCCTTTAGGCGGCTGAACGCTCTGGTGCCACGCGCTGAAATCAAGCTGGATGACATCAACGGCCCCCGGGGCGGCCCCGACAAGCGTTGCCAGATCGCCCTGCGCACCGACGGAGCAGGGGCGGTCGTGGTGTCTTCGGTGGCCAAAGACTGGCGCTGCGCACTCGACGAAGCACTGGCCAGCGCCGCCCGCCTTCTTCTGCGTACCTGGCGGCGCAACTCGACACCCCGCAGGCAACGGCGGGGCGACGGGGCCGTAGGCGCCGAAGGACAAGGCAGCGCGACTGCACACCTCCCATAACGCGACCTGGCTGCGACGCACGGCATGGCGGTGGAAGGCATGTGCAGGCCCATGCCCTCATGCCGTCATCACCGCGGTGGACACGGAGATGTGCGGCTGCCCTGCCACCTGCCTGCCCAACCCGGGCGCATCAAGCGCCCAGCGAGGCTCCTCCATCCACGCTTGCGGACTGCACAACCGCCTGCTCTACAACGTCCCGTGTCAGCGTGGGTACAAAGCTCTGGATGAAGCTGTAGGCATACCCGCGCAACCAGGCACCTCGCCGCAGGCCCAGGCGGGTCAGATTCACCTCAAACAGATGCCCCGCATCAATCAGGCGCAGATGGCGGTCGCGGTCTTCATCGACAGCGATGGATGCGACGATGCCCACGCCCATGTCCAGCTCCACATAGGTCTTGATGACATCGGCATCCATGGCCGTGAGCACGATGTCGGGCGCCAGGCCCTCCCGCGCAAAGGCCTCGTCGATGTGCGCACGGCCGGTGTAGCCCAGCTCGTAGGTGATGATGGGATATTGCGCCAATTGCTCCAGCGTCACCGGGCTGGGCAGGTCCAGCAGGCGGTGGCCCGGGGGCACCACGATGCTGTGCGTCCAGCGGTAGCACGGCAGGGTGACCAGGGCGTCGTAGCCGGCCAGCGCCTCGGTGGCCACGCCGATGTCGGCCTCGCCGGACAACAGCATCTCTGCCACCTGGCGGGGCGAGCCCTGGTGCAGGTGCAGCGACACCTGCGGGAACAACGCCCGAAAGTCGCGTACCACCTGGGGCAGCGCATAACGCGCCTGCGAGTGCGTGGCCGCCACCGACAGGCGCCCCTGCGCGCTGTCGCTGAAGTCCTGGCCCGCGCGCCTGAGGTTGTCCGCCTCCAGCAGCAGGCGCTCGACTGTGGGCAACAGCACTTCGCCAGGCGGTGTCAGGCCCGTGAGGCGTTTGCCCGCCCGCACAAAAATCTCCACGCCCAGCTCCTCCTCCAGCTCGCGGATCTGGCGGCTCACCCCGGGCTGCGAGGTGTGCAGGATGTGTGCCACTTCGGTCAGGTTGAAGCCCCGCCGCACGGTTTCGCGCACAGAGCGCAGTTGCTGAAAGTTCATGAATGAAAAGCCGGTCTCACAATGTCGATGTGACTGCCACCGCGCGGGACCGTGTTGGCGACGGCCCCATGCGCTCCGTAGCCAGACAGCCCGTAGCGCAGGGGCCTGTAGATACTATGCTTTTAATAGCATCAAGCGCATATTCCACTAACGCATCAGTCACTTTTCTTTGGTTTTTTGCCCGTGCGGGTCTTACATGCCCCGCTGGGACAGGTCGGGCACATAGCGGTCGGCCTGGATGTCGGGCGACAGCCCGTGGGTGATGACCTCGTCGGTGATGGGCAGGAACTGCGCATTCCACTGCTCCCACGCCGTGCGCAGGCGTTCAAACACTTCGGGGTGCTTGTGGCGCAGGTTGGCGCGCTCCAGCGTGTCGTCTTCCACGTCGAACAAAAACTCGTTGTCGTTGATGCGCAGGTACTTGAAACGGCCCTCGCGCACGGCGCGCTGGCGCTGCGACTTGTAGCGCCAGAACAGCGTGCGCGGGTGCGCAGGCGCATCGCCCAGCAGCACGGGCAGGATGCTCTCGCCGTCGGGCGGGTAGTCGGCATGGGGCGCCACGCCCGCAGCGGCCAGCAGCGTGGGCAGCCAGTCCATGGTGGCGGTGACCTGGTCGCTCACCTGCGGTGCAATGCGCGCAGGCCAGCGCAGCAGCGTGGGCACGCGGATGCCGCCCTCCAGCAACTCGGTCTTCTGGCCGGTGAAGGGCCAGGTCTTGGAAAAGCGCTCGCCGCCGTTGTCGCTGGTGAAGACGACGATGGTGTTGTCTGCCAGGCCTTGTGCCTTGAGTGCATCCAGCACCTGGCCCACCGCCTTGTCGAGCGAGCGCACCATGCGCGCATAGGTGGCCAGGTTGCCGCCGTCGTAGTGAAAGAGGTCTTTCAGGCCCAGCGATATTTCTTCGTCCTCCGGCCCCACCCAGGGCCAGTGGGGTGCGGTGAAGTGCAGCGACAGAAAGAACGGCTTGGCCGCGCTGCGCTCGCCGATCCAGCGCGTGGCCTCATCGGCCAGCAGCTGGGTGTAGTAGCCCACGCGCTCCACCGGCACCTCGCCTTCGTACAAATCGCGCGCCACGGCATCGCCCACGCCGGGTTTGTGCGTGAAGTAGTCGATGGCACCGCCATAGTTGCCAAAGAAGCGGTCGTAGCCACTTTTGAGCGGGCCGAATGTGGGCAGGCTGCCCAGGTGCCACTTGCCAATCAGCGCCGTGTCATAGCCCGCATCGCGCAGCAACGATGGCAGCGTGGGGTGCTCCGGCGGCAGGCCGTGCACATGGGCCTTGCGCACCAGGGGTTCCTCCAGCCCACCACGCAGCCGGTACTGGTAGCGCCCCGTGATCAGCGCAAACCGCGTGGCCGAGCACACGGCCGAGTTGGCATAGGCCTGGGTAAAGCGCACGCCCTCGCCCGCCAGCGCATCCAGGTGCGGCGTGGTGAAGTCGGTCTGGCCGTACACGCTCAGGTCGGCCCAGCCCAGGTCGTCGGCCAGGATAAAGACGATATTGGGCGCTTGGGTGGAAGCGGAGGCGGCCACATTGGTGGTGATGCTCATGCAGCCCCCTTGGCCTTGCCGGCGGCATCGGTCTCGCGCCACTGCTTGTCGAGCTTGAGGTCCTTGACGGCCTGCTGCACGAAAGCGGGTTGGAACCAGGCCTTCACGTCAAACGTCTGGCGGATTAGCCCCAGCTTGACGCCGTCATCCAGCACGCCCTGGTAACCGGCGATGAAGCCCTCGTCGAGCAGCGGCGAATACCGGGCGTTCAGGTTGTCGCCCGCCAGTTCTTCGCGGAACGAAAGCTCGGGGTTGCCGCTGTTGTCGGCGTACAGCTTGATCAGCGCCTCGCGGTTGCCCTCTTGCGA